>NZ_SGUA01000026.1:0-8960 GCF_005435135.1 Halorubrum sp. ASP1
GGCGGACGGCGTTCGGGCGGGCGACTCAGTCCCCGCGCGGGACGACCGTCTCGCCGCCGATCACGACCCGCGAGACGTCGGCCTGTCCCGCGCGCCTGACGACGGCGCGGGCGAGGTCGCGCGCGCCGGCGAGGTTGTCCGAGTCGCCGTCGAGAACGAGGAGGTCGGCGTCGGCGCCGGGCTCGACCACGCCGCGGTTCAGCCCGGCTATCTCGGCGCCGTTGACCGTCGCCATCCGCAGCACTTCGCGGGCGGGGAGGTCGGCGAGCTTCGCCGCGAACTCCATCTCGCGGAACATCGACGGCGAGTCGGTCATCACGTTGTCGGTGCCGAGCGCGACGGTGGTGCGCTCCGCCAGCTCGCGGATCGGCGGCACGCCGACGTTCGTCACGAGGTTCGAGCGCGGGCAGACGACGACCGGGGTCCCGCGGTCGGCGAGGCGTTCGAGGTGGATCGGCTCGGCGTGGACCATGTGGACGAGGAAGTCGGGGTCGAGGTCCATCGCGGGGTTGACGTCTGCGGCGTCGCGCTCGCCGGCGTGGATCCCGAAGGGCTTGCCGGCGTCGCGCGCCGCCGCCCGGACCGCGTCGAAGTCGGCGTCGCGGGCGCCCGAGGCGCCGTACCCGTCGGCGACCGAGAGCACGTCGGGGTCGTCGCGGCCGAAGACGACGGCGTCGATCGCGCGGCCGCCGAACGAGACCCCCTCGCCGGCGAGCGCGTCCCGCAGGGCGCGCACGCCCTCGACGCCCCCTTCACGGAACTCCAGGAACGTGCCGGTGCCGGTCGACTCCATGTACCGGAGGGTGCGCGCCATCGCGGCGACCTTCTCCCCGCGGTCGGCCGCGCGGAGGAGCCGGTGTTTCAGCCCGTCCGGCGGCGCGACCAGTTCGTCGAGCGAGAGCCCCTCGCCCGCCTCCTTGGCGATCGAGTCGCCGATGTGGGTGTGGGCGTTGACGAACGCCGGGAGGATCACCGCGTCGCTCTCGACCGACGCCTCCTCGACCCGGACGATCTCGCCGTCGGCGACGACCACTCGGCCCTCTACCGGCTCGAAGTGGGGCCCGACCAGCGCCGTTCCCTCCAAGTGCATACCGGGGGTCGCCAGCCCGGGCATAAAACGTCACGGGTGCGGGTTCAGGGGCGGGTCGGTGTCGGTCTCGGCGTTCAGCAGCGCCTGAAACGGGTCGATCCACTCGTTCCGGGGCCGGCGGTTTTCCCGGTGCGCGTCGGTCACGGCGACACGTCGCCCGGCGGGCGGATACCCCTCACTCGAACTCGTCGAGCGTCGTCGGCATCGCGCCGCGCACCTCGGTCACGAGCCCGTCGGGGTCGAGGGCGAGGACATCAGCGGCCGCGCGACCGACGCGGTCGGTCGCCGGCTCGGGGGCGTACACGCCGAGGCGCCACTGGTTGCGCTGCGCGGTCCGGAGCGCGGAGACGAGCGGCGACTGGCGTTCGAGGCGTCGGATCTCCCCGTTGACGGTGACGCGCGCGGTGGACTCGCGCATCGTCGGCTCCGGGGGCACGTCGAGGATCACGTGGTCGCGGGCGACGCCCGCCTCCGCGGCGATCTCGCGTTCGAGGGCGGTCTCCGCGGCGTGGTCCGCCTCGTGGACGCGGTCGGGGACGTCGTCGTACTCGGCCCACACCGCCAGCTTGTAGAGGTCGCGCTCGTCGTACCGACGCGACAGCTCGGCGGTCGCGCGGCAGTCGCGGATCGCCGCGAGGAAGTCGTGGTCGTCCATCCGACGGAGCTCGGCGGCCGTCGTCGCGGTCGCGTCGAGGAGCTCGCTCGCGGCGCGGCGCAGCATCGCCTTCGAGATGCGCGCGACGTGGTGGGTGTAGACGACCGGGTTCATCAGCGCCCGGGCCAAAAGCAGGCTCTCGGCGGTCTGGACGTTCCCCTCGTCTAAGACGAGCTCCGGCCCGTCGCGGTCGGCCCCGCCCTCGTCGGCGATCTCGTCGCGCTCGACGAACGTCAGCTCGCGGACGAACCGCTCGGTGTCGATGGTGCCGTAGGGGACGCCGGTGTGGTAGGCGTCGCGCACGAGGTAGTCCATCCGGTCCACGTCGAGCTCCCCGGAGACGAGCCCGGCGTACGGCCCCTCGCCGGCGACGATCCCGGCGATCCGGTCCGGGTCGAGATCGTGGTCGCGCAGCACGTCGCCGACCGCGCCGGTCGCGAGCAGCTCGTCGACGTCGTCGTGGTACTTCCCGGTCCGGCGGTGCGTGAGCGATTCGAGGTTGTGGCTGAACGGCCCGTGCCCCACGTCGTGGAGCATCGCCGCCGCCTCGATGCGGTCGGCGCGGGTCCCCTCGATCCCGAGGTGGTCGAGCGCGCGGCTCGCGAGGTGGTAGACGCCGAGGCTGTGCTCGAACCGCGTGTGGTTCGCGGAGGGGTAGACGAGCTGGACCGTCCCGAGCTGTTTGACGTGCCGGAGCCGCTGGACTGCGGGCGTGTCGACGAGGTCCGCGGCGACACCGTCGATCTCGATGTGGTCGTGGACGGTGTCCTTGACCGTGATCATGCGTTCGCCTTCGACGGCCTCCGATAAAAGGCTGTGAGTCTCCGCGACGCCGTCGCGGCCTCGCCGGACCCGGTTTCGGTGGCCGCGAATCCGTGGCGCGATTTATTACCCGACCGCGTGAACCGTCGCGTATGTACGACGTGTTAGTCGCGGTCGGACTCGACGACGAGCAGCGGACGCGCGCACAGGCCGAGGCCATCGTCGGGCTTCCGGGCGCCCCCGACGATGTGACCGCACACCTCTGTCACGTCTTCCAGGACAACCCGGAGGGCGCCTCGGTCCACCAGCTCGGGACCGTGCGACGCGCCCGAGAGACCCTCGAAGCCGCCGGCGTCAACTGCGTCCACTACGAGGCCAGCGGCGACCCGAGCGAGGAGCTCCTCGCGGCCGCGGACGACGTCGACGCCGACCTCATCTGCGCGTCGGGCCGGAAGCGGAGCCCGGCCGGGAAGGCCGTCTTCGGCAGCACGACGCAGGCGCTGGTGTTGAACGCGGACCGGCCGGTGTTGGCGGTCCCGGGATCGGGCGGAGAGTGAGGCCGCGGCGGGCGCCGTCGGTCGGGCGCCCCGGCCGCCCCGCACCCGGCGGTCAGGCGGAGGGTCGCCCGGCGGCCCGGAGTCCGAGCACGTCCCGCGCCGCGTCGGCGACCGGCTCAACGCGCTCGGCCGGGCAGTAGACGCCGAGCGTCCAGCGGCGGCGCTCGGCGGCGCGGAGCCCGGCGACGAGTTCGGAGGCGTCCTCCAGCCGCTGCGGGACGCCGTCGACGACGACGGCGGAGCCGGACTCCTTGAGGGCCGGCCGGGAGGGGATGTCGACTATCACCGCGTCGCGGTCGATCCCGACGGCGTCGGCGATCTCGCGCTCGGCCGCCCGCTCCTCGGCGCGGCCGGCGTCGACCGTCCCCGCGGGCACCTCGTCGATCCCCGCCCAGACAGCGCGCTTGTAGAGGTCGCGGCGCTCGATGCGCTCGCCGAGCGCCGGCACCCGGTCGCGGAGCTCGACGAGGAGGTCGTGGTCCGCCATCCGGCGGAACGCCCCCAACTCGGTACCCGTGCGGTCGAGGTACCGCTCGCAGGCGCGCTCCAGCATCGCGCCGGCGACCCGGGAGACGTGGTGGCGGTAGACGACGGCGTTCATCAGCGACCGCGCGACGAGCAGGCTCTCGGCGGTGGCAACGTTCCCCTCGGCCAAGACGAGGTCGGCGGACTCGCCGGGGCCGTCGCCGCCGATCAGCCGGAGCTCGGTGACGAGCCGCCCGGTGTCGACGGTGCCGTACGGGACCCCTGTGTGGTGGGCGTCGCGCACGAGGTAGTCCATCCGGTCCACGTCGAGCTCCCCGGAAACGAGGGGGCCGAGCGCGCCCTCGCCGTCGATCAGCGCGGCGACGCGCTCGGGGTCGAGCCCGTTCCGTTCGAGGACCCGGCAGACCTCGCGGTCCGCGTCGGTGAGCAGCCACGCGACGTCGTCGTGGTCGCGGCCGGTCGCGCGCCGAATGATGCCCTCGGTCTGGTGGCCGTACGGCCCGTGCCCCACGTCGTGGAGCAGCGCCGCCGCGCGGACGTGCGCCGCGGTGTCGGCGTCGAGGTCGAACCCCTCGACCGCGCGGCGCGCGAGGTGGTAGACGCCGAGGCTGTGCTCGAACCGCGTGTGGTTCGCGGAGGGGTAGACGAGCCGGACCGTGGACAGCTGTTTGATGTGTCGCAGCCGCTGGAACGCCGGCGTGTCCACGAGGTCGGTCGCGAGGTCGCCGAGCCTGACGTGGCCGTGAACGCTGTCCTTGATGGCCTTCATGCCCGTCGCCTCGCGTCCCGCGCGGTCCGCGAGCTCGACCCGGCGCCGGGGGAGACGGCGCGGGTCACTCGTCGACGACGTCGATCCCGAACCGCTCTTCGAGCGCCCGCACGACCGACCCGCCCACGTTGGCGGTCGCGGCGCGCCCGTCCTCGACCGCGAGCAGGTCGTCCTCGTCGACCTCCAGCTCGGCGGCGACCTCCTCGACGGTCAGCCCGGCGTCCTGCCGCGCCTCGGTGACCACGTCGCCGTAGCCGGAGACGAGGTACGGGAGGCGGTCGGACTCGTAGCTCGTCCCCTCCTCCTCCCAGCGCTTCGAGTCGCCGGCGGCGGAGTCGTACATCTTCGCCTGCTTGCGGGCGAGCTCCTTCTTCCGGCTCTCGGTCGCGCCCGAGCCGGAGCCGCCGCCGGCGCCCCCGGGGCTGCCGCCGGCGCTCCCGCCGCGCGACCCGCCGCTGGGCGCGTTCCCGGCGTCGTCGTGGGGGCGGCAGTTCGAACACACGAGCAGCTTCGCGCCGGCGACAGTCGCCTTCCGGAGGTCCGCGGTCTCGCGGCCGCAGAGCTCGCACGCGTCGCCGTCGTCGCCGCCGCCGCCGCCGCCCGTCGAATACTTCGGCATACCCGGTGTAGTGGTCCGGACCGTTAAAAAGTCGTGGAGGGCGAGGGCCGCCGCCGGGCCGTCGGACCGGCGATCGGCGCCAGCGAGTCCGGCGCCGTTCGAGGCTCACGACCCGAGGTACCCCCACGCCTGAAGGCGGTCGCTCTCGGTTTCGACGTAGTACTTCACGCCGTGGCCCTCGCGGTGAACCTGCCGGGGCAGGTCGGTTATGAGCGCCGCGTCGGCCGAGACGAAGAGGGAGTTGGCGGTACCCGTGCGGGGCGGTCGTCCCCGACCGAAGTGAGTGTGTGCCCGCGAGCGTTCGGGAGTCCCGAGGCGGCGGCGAGCCGGCGGGAACCGCCCGCTTCGGCGGGGGTGGTTGAAACGTTAACGCCCGGATTGATGGGGGACCGCGTGGTGGTTCCTGCTATGCCAAGCGTGACACGGGACGGCGTGGCGATCGACTACGCCGTCGACGGGGACCCAGACGGACCGACCGTGCTGCTGTTGGAAGGCCTCGGGTACGGCCGGTGGATGTGGCGGTGGCTCGCCGAGGCGTTGGCGGACGACTACGAGGTGCTCCGTCCGGACAACCGCGGCACCGGGGACTCCGACGTGCCCGAGGGACCGTACACGGTCGCCGAGATGGCGGCCGACGCGGCCGCGGTCCTCGACGACCGCGGCGTCGACGCGGCCCACGTCTGCGGCGCGTCGATGGGCGGGATGATCGCGCAGGAGCTGGCGCTCGCCGACGACCGGGTCGCGTCGCTGACGCTGCTGTGCACGTCGCCCGGCGGCGACGAGGCGACGCCGACGCCGCCGGCGGTCCAAGAGCACATCTTCTCGGTGGCCGAGGACGCCGACCCCCGCGAGCGGATTCGCTACCTGATGGAGCCGGCCGTCTCGGACGGATTCTACGATCGCGAGCCCGAGCTCGTCGACCGGATCGTCGACTGGCGGCTCGCGGGCGACGCGACGCCGACGGGCCGGGAGGCGCAGGCGGCCGCGGTGGCGGCGTTCGACGCGAGCGACCGGCTCGGCGACCTGTCCGTGCCGACGCTCGTCCTCCACGGGACCGCGGACCGGGTCCTCCCGGTCGAGAACGCCGACCTCCTGGCGGAGCTGCTCCCGCACGCCGAGGTCGAGCGGTTCGAGGGCGGGCCGCACCTCTTCTTCGTCGAGGAGCGCGAGCGCGTCAACGAGCGAGTCCGGTCGTTCCTCGGTGAGGTCGCCTGAGATGGCGACCGGAGACGACCCGCGGGGCGAGGACCGCGCGGAGGGGACCGGCGCCGACCCGCGACCGCACCCGCACGGCGACCGGGCGTACGAGTGGGTCGGCTCGCTGTCGGCGCGGCGCGCGCGGCTCTCGCCGGACCGCGTCGCCGTCACCGACACGGCCGCGAACGCCGAGTACACGTACGCCGAGCTGGACGAGCGCGCCAACCGCACCGCGCGGTTCCTCCGCGGGGTCGGCGTCGAGGCGGGCGACCGCGTCGCCGTCGTCTCGCGGAACCGCGTCGAGCTGGTCGACCTGTTCTTCGCGACTGGCAAGACCGGCGCCGTCCTCGCGCCGCTCTCGCACCGGCTCGCGGAGCGCGACCTCTCGGCGGTGTTGGGGACGGTCGACCCCGAACTCCTCCTCGTGGAGACGCCGTTCGAGGGCGACGTCATCGACGCCTTGGAGCGCGCCGACGTCGAGCCGACCGTCCGCTCGATACCGACCGACGGCGACGACGCGTGGCGGTCGTACACGCGGGACCTGCCCGTCGACGGCTCTCCCGTCGAGACTGCCGACGTCTCACTCGCGGATCCCCACCTCTTCTTACACACCGGCGGCTCGACCGGGACGCCGAAGGAGACGGTGATCAGCCACGGCGCGATGCGCTGGAACGCGTTCAACACGATCACGGCGTGGGGGCTCCGCGAGGACGACGTTACGCCGATGGTGTTCCCGATGTTCCACACCGGCGGCTGGAACGTGCTCACGGTCCCCTTCTTCCAGATGGGCGGGCGGATCCTGCTGAGTCCGGAGGTCGACCCCGGGCGCGTGCTGCGGGACGTGGAGCGCGAGTCGGCGACGACGCTGGTCGCGGTGCCGGCCGTGTTGCGGATGATGGCCCGCCACGACGAGTTCGGAGACACCGACCTCTCCTCGCTCCGCTTCGTGAAGAGCGGCGGCGGCCCCTGTCGGGAGAGCGTCATCGCGGCGTGGCGCGACCGCGGCGTCGAGATATCGCAGGGGTACGGGCTCACCGAGTGCGGGCCGAACAACTTCGCGATGCCAGACGGGTTCCCGCAGGAGAAGACCGCCAGCGTGGGCGTGCCGGCGCTCGCGGTCGACGCGCGCGTCGTCGACGAGGACGGACCCGTCCCCGACGGGACGGTCGGGGAACTCGAACTGGCCGGTCCGGCCGCGGCCGACCGCTACTGGAACGAGCCCGCGGAGACGGCCGAGACGTTCGGCGACTGGGTGTCGACCGGCGACCTCGCGCGCGTCGACGAGGACGGCTACTACCACATCGAGGGGCGCAAGAAGAACATGTTCGTCTCCGGCGGCGAGAACGTCTATCCGCCCCGCGTTGAGGACGCGCTCACCGACCACCCGGGGATCGAGGAGGCGGTCGTGATCGGCGTCCCGAGCGAGCGGTGGGGGACGGTCGGGAAGGCGATTCTCGTCGGCGACGAGTCGCTCACGCTCGGCGACGTGGAGTCGCACCTCGCCTCGCGCGTCGCCCGGTACGCGGTGCCGAAGGAGCTGGCCTTCGTCGACGAGATGCCGACATCGGGGCCGTCGAAGATCGACCGCGCGGCGCTGAAAGAGCGGTTCGGCGAGTAGGCGAGGCAGAGAGATCGGGTCGGCGCGCAGCTATCGGACGGAGACACCTCCGATCGCCGCGCAACTCACAGGAACAACCATTATATACGCGGGGAATAAGGACGGGGCATGCTCGACGTCACGATGGATATGGAGCAGTTCGACTGCCCGTTCATCGACACCTCCGCCGACCACGACGTCTCCTTCTCGGCCATGCACTGGCAGTTGGACACGGCGGCGGAGCAGTTGGAGACGCGGCTGCTCGTCGAGTCGCCGGACCGCTACGAGCTCGGCGAGGGGCTCTCGGCGCTCCGCGACCACGAGAACATGGCCGAGTACCGCCTGTTCTCGAAGGAGGACGGAACCGCGATCATCCGGACCGTCATCGAGGAGACGAACGCGATGTCGACGATAACGGACCACGGCGGCTACATCACCGGCCCGTTCCTCATCGAGGACGGCTCCGAGCAGTGGCAGGTCGGCTTCGACGACGAGGCGACGACCGAGGCGGCGCTCCACGACTTGGAGAAGGGCAACGAGTTCGTCGTGGAGGACCGCACGGAGCTCTCGATGGAGGCGCTGTTCGACACGATGCGGAACGCGAACGCGGCCTCGACGATGCTGGAGGCGTGTCGGGACCTGACCGACGTCGAGCGCGAGACCATCGAGTCGGCCGCCGACGCCGGCTACTTCGAGTCGCCCCGCGAGGCGACGCTGTCGACGCTCGCCGACGAGTTCGACGTCTCGACCGCGGCCGTCTCGAAGAACATGCGCCGCGGCGAGAAGAAGCTGCTCCGCAGCGTCGTCGCCGCGCTCGACCGACTGGAGTAGCGACCGTAGCGACCCGTCGAGGCGAGCGGTCGGCGGGGGCGACCGTCCGGTCTCCGTTCAAAAACCTCTGTTTCAGTCCGGTTTCCCGGCGTTGCCCGTCGAATCCGAGAGGACTGTTAACATCTTAACTCGGCCCTTGATGATGGTGGTCGTCCTCGGGTAGTGTATGCGAGACGAACACACACGGCGATCGTACCTGCGAGGAACCGGCGCCGCGGTCGGCGCGGCGGGACTGACCGGCCTGGCCGGCTGTTCCGGGGGCGGAGACGGCGGGAGCGAGTCCGGCGTCGTTCGCGTGCCGGCGACCGATCCGGACGTGGCGGCCGCGCCGACGGCGGCGACGGGGGACGGCGCGTACGCGCGGGCGGTCGCGACCGCCTACGAGGCGGCGTTCGAC
>NZ_SGUA01000027.1:0-5824 GCF_005435135.1 Halorubrum sp. ASP1
GAGCGCGTCCGTCAGCGCCCACACGACCTCCGGGTTCAGCACCGCGGCGATCGCGCCAAGTCCCGCCGACACCTGCGTCAGCGGATCCTTCGCGATGTCTTTCAGTGTCACTCTGTCAACCCTCCGAGCTGCAGCAGGTCGGCGACGATGTACACGATCCGACGCAGCACCACGATCGCCACGACGACCTCCGCGATCACGACCGCCGCCACGATGACCGGCGTGAACGGCCCGAGAACGCCCACCGCCTCGAAGACGACATCGTTGAACCCGCGGATCGCGTCGAGTATCGTCGTCCCGAACGATGCTCCCGCACCGCCGAGTGCCTGAGCGACCGCGACCGGCACGTCCGCTAGTCCGAGCGTCTCGCCGGGCGCGTTGAACCGCCCCGGCTCCGAGCCGCCGAACAGCAGGAGGACGATGTCGACCAGCTGCGAGACGACGCCGAACACGACCTCGAGGAACGTCGTCAGCACCGCGCCGACGACGAACTGACGAGGCGAGCTCGCGAAGTCCTCGAGAAGACTGACATCGTCGATCAGAGGCTTGAGACCATCTATCCAACCGGGGATAGAGGGACCGTCATCCGCCACTCAGATCACCTCCTGGATCTGTTCGATGCCCCGGGCGACCACGAGGAACGTCCCGAGAACGACCGCGAGACCGACCGGGAGCGAAAGCGGGCCGAAGGTGTCCACGTTGAACGACCATGCACCGCGTATCGCGGCGATGCCGGTCCCAAAGATCACTTCGATCAGGCCCGCCTCTCGAGTCGGCCGCCAGCCGACGCCCGGGATCCGGAACCACTCCGTCGCCCCCGCGAGGAACTCGCTGACGCCGTCTATCAGGCCCGTGACCGCGGCCGTGAGGCCGCTGACGACCGTGTTCACACCGGCGGCGACAGTGAACACCGCCGTCCCGACGATCGCTCTCGCGAGCCGTCCCACGTCGACGCCCGACGCACCCGACCAGGAGACTCCCTCGATAGAAGTGACGCCGGTCAGGAACGACGACTCGTCGACGTCCACGTCGGTCGCGTCGTCGCCGTCAGCCACCGCTCACCACCCCCGCGAGCGCGCGGTTGGATCGCGATGGGTGCCGCATCAGTCTTCGTCCTCGTTCTCCTCGGTCACGCCGAGCGGGAGTCCCGGGATGTCCGGCGCGTCGCCGAGTCCTGGGATCGGCAGCGTGTCGCTCGTCTCCGACTGTTCGAGGAACTGCGTGATCATCCAGAACGCACCCAGCACCAACACGACGCCGACGAGGATCGCGAACGGTCCGAACTGCGAGGCTGTCGCCGTCGCCGACGCCTCCGCCGTCGTCTCGATGATCCCCAGCGGCGCGAGGATCGCCGAGTCGACAAACTGCGTCACCGACGACGCCAGCGCGTCGAGCGGCGCGATCACCAGCCCGAACGCGCTCTGGATCAAGTTCACGCCGCCGGTCGCGAAGGAGACGAGCGTGCCGAAGATCGCCCCCTGTAGGAGCGTCCCGAGAGAGCCTCCGCCATTCAGGAACGAGATCGTCCCCGTGAGTACCGAGTTCGCAGACGGGTCGTCCCCGCTCGGTAGCTCGTCGGCGGCTCCGGACATCAGGACCCTCCGCCAAAGGCGCGGATCCCGACGAGACCCGCCAGCGCCGAGAGTATCATGCCGGGGAGCGACGTGATGAACCCGACGATACCTCCGCTATTCGACGACATGATCGCCGCCCCGCCGCCCGAGGCCGCGTTCTGAATCGCCGAGACCTCGTCGTTCGTCAGCGTGACGTCGTACGAGATCACGTACTCGGTGTCCGTTGAGACCGTCGAGTCGAGCGAGACCTCGTCGCTCCCGTCGTAGCTTGACGCAACCGACGAGTAGTCGATCTCGGAGAAGTCCGTGTCGCCGGTGTCCTCCGCGAAGTCGACCGCCTTGTAGCGCTCACTCGGGAGGGTCGGCTCGTCGACCAACTCCGGCGAGGAGTACGAGAGGTCGAACGCCGTCGGGAGCTCCAGCCGGAACGTCAGCTCACCGAGCTGGTCCCACTGCGGGAAGTCGCTCGACGGGCCGAACTCCGCGTTCACGTCCTCGTCGTCCTCGAGGTCGCTCGCCGCGAACTCCGCGTCCGCGGTGAGTCCGTAGATCGTCGCGTCCGACATGACCTCGTCGAACGTGTCTACGCCCGTCACCGAGTACGAGCCCCGCGGCTCCGTAATCGTCACCGTCTCTAGCTCGTCGTCGTCGTCCGTGTCCTCAAGCTTCTCACCGAAGGTGAGTGCGCGCGTGCGCTCCGCGTCGAGGACGGAGACGTCGGCGTCGATGTCACCGTGCAGCGAGACCTCCTCGGTCGACCCGAAGGAGCCGTCGCCCGACCCCTGAAGCGTCATGCTGCCGACCTGCTGCTGCAGGACCTTCCCATCGCCCGTGCTGTTCGCGAGGACCGTGTCCGAGTCCGCGTTGGCCGACGAGTCGTACAGCGTGACCTCGACGTAGTCGCCGTCGCCGTCGGTCACCCGCAGCGTCGGCGTCCCGCTCGCCGAGTTGACGTCCGCCGCGATCGTGACGTACGACTTCTCGCCGTCAGCGACCGAGACGTTCGTGTACGACGCCGAGTCCGAGGTCGCCGTCCCGGCGTAGTTCAGCGCGTCGACGCCCGCCGCGGTCGTCGAGTCGCTCACCGTCGCCCCCGAGGTCGTCCACTCGCTCGCGTCGAGCGCCGACGCCGAGTTCTCGTCGTCCTCCGCGTCGAGCCGCGGGAACGCGTCGCCCTGGTCGAACTCGATCGCGGTCGCCGTCAGCGTGACCGGGTTGTCGTTCGACTCGTTCACCGAGGCCGGCAGTTCAGTTGCCTCGCCGCTGTCGTCGTAGTACTCGAGCGCGCTGTCGAAGTCCGCGTTCGACCACTCCTCGACCGTCACGTCCGTGTGGATCGCCGGGTTCGGCGTCTTCGCGTCACCGCCCCAGCCGATCCCGCCCGCCGCCGCTACCGGCATCGCGACCATCGACGAGAGTACCGTCAGCGCCAGCAGCGCCGCCAGCCCCGCCTTCTTGAGATCGATGTTCATGCGATTCCTCCGTAGCTACCGCTGGTCCGTCTTCGTGTCATGAGAGTGTGGTAACAGCCGTGTTTGCGTGCCAGTTCGACATCGAGCGGGTACCGCTCGCGGAACTCCTCGAGGTACGACGCGAACGCCTCCGAGACCGCGATCCCGTCGGGAACGCGGCTCACTCGAAGGCCCCCCGCATCCGGGTGGGGGTCACGCCGACCCTCCGCGGTTCCGCCAGTCGACCCACCGTTTCGATCCGTCGTCGGGCTCTTTTGACGAGCCCCTGTCGTCGTCGGTCATACCAGTTTTCGACCCGGTCACCGGGTCGATAAAAAGGACAAGTCGGCAAGTCGGTGATAAAACGGCAGAACCCAGCGGGTGTGAGACCGACTCGCTTAGATCGTCAGCTGGCCCTCGCACTCGGGACACACCGCGGTCCCGCCCGTTGAGCCGTCGTCGAGGATTCGATACTCGTCACCCTCATAGTCGCACTCGGTACAGCGGTACGTTCCATCCGTCTCTTGCTCAGACATCTTCGATCGCCTCCAGCCACACTTCTGGGACCTCGCTCTTGTCGACCTCGTGCTTCTCGCGGGCTTGGATCTTCCCGTCCCCGTGGTCGACCCACGCCGTCACGCGGTAGTACGTCCCGGTCGTCGGGCTCTTGGCGTAGCGGATCCCGTGCTCGACCTCGCCCGAAGATTCCTCACTCGACACGGATCTCCACCTCGACATCTGCCGGGTAACTCCCGTCGCCGTAGCCCTCCTCGTCAGTAAGGTCGTGAAGTGCCGTCTCGACGACGTTCCAGACCTCCATCGGGTCCTCACAGCGGCCGCGAGCAGTCCCTACAGCCTCTTTCTCGTTGGAACTCATGCGAACCCAGCCTCCTCGAAGGCCGCGTTCACGACGTCGGGCGTCGGCGCGTTCAGGTACGGTTCGATCGCCTGGAAGGAGTCCCAGCCGCCGACCTGCATGACGACCCGCGGGTTCACCTGTTTATCGACGAGGAGCCGCTGCGCGAACCGGCGTCGGAGATCGTGGCTCGATACGTAGCGAAAGTCCTCATCGCCCGTCGCGTCGGCCGCGCGGTCGGCCGTGCGTTTGACCACCGCCCGGATACCGCTCTCGGAGAGGTCGACGATCGGCTCGTGACGCCCCACGTCTTCCGACCGGACGTACCGGTGGATGTCGCCCTCGACCTCTCGCGGGAGATAGGCGTCGCGAGGCTTCCCGCCGCTGCTGGTCGTGTCCTTCCCCTCCGGGACGCGGAGCCGGAAGTGGTCGCCGTCCGGGGTGCGTTTGACGTGCTTCGGGCACACCTGCGGGATCTCGAAGGCGCGGAGCCCGACGAATCCGCCGAGTTGAATCACGAGGTCGTCCCGGATGCTCCCGGCCGCCCGCCGCAGCTCGTCGAGGTCGTCGTCCGTGAGCCAGCATTTGAATTGATCCTCTGCTTGCGTTTGCTCTAGGCGCATACGACTTTGCTAAACAAGATTGTATATAATACGGCAGAACCCAGCCGGTGACCGGCGTGATCGGGGCGGTTTTCGGCCGGTCGTTGACGAGTTGTGTGAGAAGTCGTTCCCCACGTCTTAACCAACATTCGGCGCGAGACAAGCAGAATGTTGGTTAACTCTGAGCGCGAGCTACCCTGTCGCGTAGACGTACTGATCCTGATCCGGCTCTGTCTCAAGCGCACCAGTCACGTTGATCGCCCACTCCGTCGGATCGGTGTCGATATCGAAGATCCCACCGATGAATCCGAATGAATCAGGACGGATAGTTTCGGTAGAACCAACGTAATCGGGGGCAATTGCCGCATCGAAATACTCTCTCACATCCTCAAAAGCAAACTCGTCACTTGGGAGGTCAGTTATTGGGTCGTACTCAGTACCGTCGATATAGAGACTGAAATCTTCCGTCCGCCGTTCCGACAGTTCCTCCCCGCCAGCATTGTAGACAAAAAAATTCACACCGAAAAACCAGCCGTTCGCAGGTTCCACGAACGCCACATCATCCTCTGATTCGTCGTAAACGCGAACCTCCTCCTGAGTTACCCAAGTACCTAGGCCATACTCCGCGAGCGACTCCGAGAGGTACGTCTCCTGCACCTGACCCTCGTCGAGCCCCGAGAAGGACGGCTCGCTATTCGTTTCTCCCGTCGTTTGTGGCTGAGACTGTCCGCCGTCGCCGCCGCTCAGACATCCAGCTACCGACGCTGCGCCACCTGCACCGACCGTCTGTAAGAGTTGTCGTCTGTTCACGCCGGGAACACGTCACCCACTAAGTAAAACTCCCGCCGTCGACGCTCCGATCGCTACTCCTCGTAGTCTTCCAGCTCGTCCCCGTCGAGATCTCCCGCGAGATAGTCGCGACCGCGCTCCGTGATCTCGTAGTAACCTCGCTTCGGTTTCTCTACGAGTCCATTTTCTGTGAGATCCGACAGCCTCCTGCTGACGTGTGTTCGTGATTTGTCGATGTTCTCGGCGATCACTGCCGGCGTGAACCGAAACCCGCTTTCGAGAACTTCGAGGATGCGATCGTCAGTTGGCATTTGCATCCACTCCGCCGGCTTTCGCATGTCTCACAGTGCTCAGAACAGTCGCATAGTCGTGTTGATACGGTGTTCTTAAGCCACCTATCGGTTTCATAGATGTAACTGATTAGTAGAAGATTATAAATTCCCCCAACCCAGAATGTAGTTTCACGGACCCATCCGGTCGTCGTCGATGTCGGCGGCGCTCGGGGCCTGAAAAGGACGGCGGACCGCGCTGTGAGGACAGCCGGTCCGCGTG
>NZ_SGUA01000027.1:5924-7613 GCF_005435135.1 Halorubrum sp. ASP1
AGAAGATTATAAATTCCCCCAACCCAGAATGTAGTTTCACGGACCCATCCGGTCGTCGTCGATGTCGGCGGCGCTCGGGGCCTGAAAAGGACGGCGGACCGCGCTGTGAGGACAGCCGGTCCGCGTGGGGTTCCGTGAGAGAGCACGAAACCCATGTACGGGAACACTACGCGGGGATTTGAAACCCCCGACCGAGGACGCGAATCGAGCTTCACTACCACTCCGGACTCGCTGGCGGTGCTGGTGCGAGCGGACCGCGCGGCGCACGATGTCGCGCAAACCTCGCTCGGCGAGTTCGCCGGAGCAATCGACCTGTACCCTGAGAATCATGATTAAGACTCATAGCGATAGTAGCGGCAAAACCGGCCGTATCGCCCGACGAATCGACCACTTTCAGTTTCACTCCGCCCCTTTGGCCGACCGCTTTTATACCGGCGAAGGTGGCTCCCGTATGGTCGAGATCGACCTTGACGAGGAGACGGATCGGTGGCAGTGGCGGTGTCCGGCTGGTCACCGGTCGTGGGAACCGACGAATTTCCACTTCTGGTGTCAGCAGTGCGCGCGGACACTCGACGAGAAGGTCGAGCCGGAGTTCGCGGAGCTGCGGAACGTCCGGACTGACGAGACCGTCCCGCGCGACGAGGTCGAACTCGTGCGCGGTTCTGACTCCTACGAGAGTCTCCGAGGTGGGAAAGCGTGAGTCTCGACTGGCCTGCAGGCTGGGAGCGGACGCCCGAGTCGGAGCGCGAGCGGAACCGGAGTTTCGAGGCGACGCTCGGCTCGACGACGCAGGATATCGCGACCGAGATGGACCGGATGGATGTTGACCACTGGCGGGCGTCCATCGCGAACAACCATACCAAGTCAAGCGGGCTCCCGCTGCACAACGCGAACCCGGACGATCCGGGGTTCGTGCTCCGGTGGAGCGACGACGGCGAGGAGTTCGCTGTCGCGAGTGACGCGTACTCGCGTCTCCGGGACAACATCCGGACCGTCTACCTGTGGGTTCACGAGACTCGGATGCGGGGAAACCGTCCGGTTCGAACAGGCGACTCCGAGTTCGCGGCGGCACGGCTTCCGCCGGGAGACGGCGACGAGGACGTGATCGTGGCGGGATCTGCCTCGAAGCAACCGCCTCACGAGGTGCTCCGAATCCAAGAAGGCGCTCCCGACGACGTGGTGACTGCTGCCGCCCGTGCTCGGAAGGCGGAGACGCACCCGGACCAGGGCGGGAGTCGCGAGGAGTTCCAGCGCGTGAAGGACGCAGAGTCCGCTATGCTCGGAGGTGACGGTTCGTGAGCCCGACGGTCGAGGTTCAGATCCGTCGGAACCGGAACGGGTCGGTGCTGGCGTACGCGGACCGGGACCGCGCGACGAGCGTCCTCGAGGACCACCGCGCGGTGCTGCACACGCTGTACGATCTGGTCGACCGGCGTCACGGTGCGGACGGTGACGTGGTCGCCCGGATCGTGGTCGCGGAGGACGCGGAAGCGGTCGACGATCTCGACCTGTCGGACCGGTTCCGGCGCGACCTGAACGCGGACCGCGCGATATCGCTCGTCGAGGACCTGCGGTACCACGCGGGCGAGCGGAAGCTCGTCGCCGACGGCGGCGGGTACCGCGCCGAGTGCCCCGAGTGCTCGTGGACCGGCGAGGGGTCGACGCTTTCCGGTGCGGGTCGCGAGGTCG
>NZ_SGUA01000028.1:0-6688 GCF_005435135.1 Halorubrum sp. ASP1
GTGTTGTCATGGAACATTTAATCGGGTAAAACAACATAACGAATATTATCATTATCAATCATTATGTTTATTATGCCCTGTTGAGTCGTTCCAGTCGCAATGGCAGTATCCGTACGCGGACACGAAGCGACCCGACGCACCGAGTCGATCACCAGACGACCGCCCCAACCGCCCACACGACCCGATGACGACGCCTAACGACACGCCCGACGACACGACCCGACGCACCGACAGCACGACCGACGCGGACTCGACGACCCGTACCGACCGCCGGACGGAGTCGAGTACGACGACACCTTCTCCCCGGACGATCCCCGGTCGCACCCCGCTCACCGAGGAGGCCGGCGCGCCGCTGGTCCCGACGATCACGACCCGACGGGCCACCGAGACGCGGTCTCCCGGCTCGCCCCCGGCGACCGAGGCCCGCCGGCCGACCCGCCCGCCGACCGACGACGAGCGCGACGCGCCGCTCGTTCCCGACCTGCGTCCCGCCTCGCGGACGCGGACGGACGGGGGGTCGCGATGACGGCGAACGCCGCGCGTCGCTCCCGCGACCCCTCGACCGGATCGCCCGCCGAGGGCTCGTTCCGCCGCGCCGTCCCGATGACCGGGACCGGCGACGGCCCCCGACCCGATCCCACGACGTTCGCGCCGAGCGCTCGCCGCGACGGCGAGGGCCGCGGCGACCGACGCGCCGCCGCCGACCGACGCCCGATCGACCGACGCCGCGCCGGCGAGCGACGGGCGACGACGAACCGCACCGCAGCCGACGACTCCACGCAGTAACCCGATGAATCCCAACGAACTCGACGACGACGTCTTCACCAGAGATATCGACAACCCGGCCGGCCGCCGACTCCGCGAGCTGTTCGACGAGCAGGAGTACACGTTCGCGCCCGGGATCTACCACGCCCTCGACGCCCGCCTCGCGGAGATGGCCGGGCTCGACGCGGCCTACATGAGCGGCTACTCGACCGTCCTCGGCCAGTTCGGCTTCCCCGACCTGGAGATAGTCACGATGAGCGAGATGGTCGAGAACGCAAAGCGCATGGTCGAGGCGACGAACCTCCCCGTCATCGCCGACTGCGACACCGGCTACGGCGGCGTCCACAACGTCCGCCGCGCGGTCCGCGAGTACGAGAAGGCCGGCGTCGCCGCCGTCCACATCGAGGACCAGACCTCGCCGAAGCGCTGCGGCCACATCGCCGGCAAGCAGATCGTCTCCCGCGAGCAGGCCCGTTCGCGCTTCGAGGCCGCGGTCGACGCCAAGCAGAGCGAGGACACCGTCATCATCGCCCGCACCGACGCGTACGGCTCCGCCAACGGCGACTGGGAGGAGCACCTCGAACGCGGCCGGATCTACGCCGACGCCGGCGTCGACCTCGTCTGGCCCGAGATGCCCGACCCGTCCCGCGAGGACGCGGTCGAGTACGCCGAGACGATCCACGAGACCCACCCGGACCTCGATCTCGCCTTCAACTACTCCTCGTCGTTCGAGTGGGGCGCCCAGGAGGATCCGCTCACCTTCGAGGAGCTGGGCGACCTGGGCTACCAGTACATCTTCATCACGCTGTACGGACTCCACTCCGGTGCGCACGCCGCCTACGAGGACTTCGCGAACATCGCCGAGAACGACGAGGCGGCGCAGTTCGACCTCGAAGAGCGGTACATCGGCCACGAGACGGAGAGCCACCACGAGCTCTCCTTCGTCCCGCGGTATCAGGAGGTCGAGGCCGAGTTCGACCCCGAGGCCCGGCGGCGCCAGGAGGAGTCGGCCGGCTTCACCGAAGAGGAGAGCGACCCGATCACGGCCTCGGAGGGCGACGACTGATGGGCGGACCGGACGACGTGACGCTCCGGCGGAGCCAGCTCGCCACCCCCGGCTCCGACCCGAAGATGATCGAGCGGGCGCCCGACTCCGGCGCCGACGAGGCGTTCCTCGACCTGGAGGACTCCGTCGCGCCCGCGGCGAAGGTCGACGCCCGCGAGAACGTCATCGAGGGCCTGATCGAGTACGACTGGTCCGACACCCGGCCTTGTTACCGGATGAACGGCGTCGACACCCGCTGGTTCTACGACGACGTGATCGAGGTCGTCGGCCGGGCCGGCGAGTACCTCGACACGATCATGGTGCCGATGGCGAACAACCCGGAGACGGTCGCCACCGTCGACAACCTCCTGACGCAGGTCGAGGCGAACAACAACCTCCCCGTCGGCGAGATCGGGCTCCAGGCGCAGATCGAGTCCCCGGAGGCGATGACGAAGGTCGCGGACATCGCCCGCGCCAGCGACCGCCTGGAGTCGCTCGTGTTCGGTCCCGGCGACTACACCGCCAACGTCGGCGCCGCCGGCCTCACGATCGGCTCCGGCGGCGGCTACCCCGGCCACTACTGGCACTACCAGCTCGCGCGCATCGCTCACGCGGCGAAGGCGCAGGGGCTCCAGGTGATCGACGGGCCGTACGCCGAGATCGAGGACGCGGAGGGGTTCCGCGACTCCTGCCGCTGGGCGAGCCAGCTGGGCTGTGACGGCAAGTGGGCGATCCACCCGAGCCAGATCGAGCCCGCGAACGAGACGTTCGCGCCCTCTCCCGAGGAGGCCGAGAAGGCGCGCCGGATCGTCGACGCCTACGCCGAGGCGAAGGAACAGGGGAAAGGCGCCGTCTCGGTCGACGGCGAGATGGTCGACGAGGCGACCGACAAGATGGCCCGCGGTATCGTCGCGCGCGCCGAGCAGGCCGGGATCCTCTGAGCCCCCGGCGCGCGCCGCTCACTCCTCGTCCGCGATCGCGCCGAGATCTCGGAGCTCGTCGATGTCGCCCTCGCCGTAGCCGTACTCGCGCAGCACCGACTCCGTGTGTTCGCCGAGCGCCGGCGGGTGGCGGCGGACCGTCGTCGGCGTCCGCGAGAAGTGCATCGGCGACCCGGGGAACCGCACCGTGCCCGCGGTCGGGTGCTCCACCTCGGCGAGCATCCCGCGCGCCTCGATCTGCGGGTCGTCGAACACCTCGCCCACGTCGCGGACGCGGCTCGCGGGCACGTCGTGCGCTTCCAGCCGCTCGACCGCCTCGTCGGTCGTCATCGCCGCGAACGTCTCCTCTAACTCGCGTTCCAGCTCGTCGCGGTTCCGGACGCGCCCCTCGTTCTCCTCGTAGCGCTCGTCGGCGAGCAGGTCGGGGCGGTCGATCGCCTCGCACAGCGGCGGCCAGAACCGGTCCGACGAGCAGGCGACGACGACGTAGCCGTCCGCCGTCTCGTACGCCCGGTAGGGGACGATGTTCGGGTGCTTGCTCCCCATGCGTCCCGGCGGATCGCCGCTGGCGAAGTAGTTCGTCGCCATGTAGCTGGTCCAGGCGGCCTGCCCGTCGAGCAGGCTCACGTCGATCTTCTGTCCGCGGCCGTCGCCGAGCTCGCGTTCGAGCAGCGCAGCGAGGATCGCCTGCGTCGCGTACATCCCGGCGCCCACGTCGGCGAGCGCGACCCCGATCCGGACCGGCGGGCCGCCCTCGACGCCAGTGAACGACATGAACCCGCCCCGCGCCTGCATCATGATGTCGTAGGCGGGCTTGTCGCGGTCCGGCCCCCACTCGCCGTACCCGGAGATGCCGCAGTAGACGAGCCCCGGGTTCTCCTCGACGAGGTCGCCGTAGTCGAGGCCCCACTCGGCGGTCTTGCCGACGCGGAAGTTCTCGACGAGCACGTCGGCCTCGCGCGCGAGGTCGCGGACGACCGCCCGGCCCGCCTCGGTCGTCAGGTCCAGCTGGATCGACCGCTTGTTTCGGTTGACGCTGACGTAGTAGGCGCTCTCCGCGCCCTCGTCGCTCTCGCCGTCCCCCTCGCTGAACGCCGGGGGGACCCACGTCCGGGTCTGGTCGCCCGGGCCCGGCCGCTCGACCTTGATGACCTCCGCGCCGAGGTCGCCGAGCTGCATCGTACAGAACGGGCCGACGAGGACGCGCGAGAGGTCCAACACGGTGAGCCCGTCGAGCGGCCCCGCGTCGCCCTCGGGCTCTCGCGCCTCACCGACCACGCGGTCTCGCCTCCGTCGACCGCCGCCGTGTCCGGTTCATGCGATCCGGCACAGCCGCCGGGGTACTGAGTGTTGCGGCGTCGCCGCGGCCGACGGAAAACGAGCGTCGCCTCAGGCCGCGAGCGTGTCGATACCGTCGATCTCGACGTAGCCGTAGCCGCAGTCGGGACACCGCCACTTCGTCTTCTCGCCGAGGTGGAGCGTCATCGCCGCGGTCCGGTAGAACGAGCGAGTCTCGCCGCACGCGGGACAGTCCACGTCCTTTTCGAGCGCCATGTGCGCCGATCGATCCGGGCCGGTGTTGAACCTACTGATCCGACCGCCGCCGTCGCGCGCGGTCGGTCGCCGCGGTCCGCACCTCGTCGAGTCCGCCCGCGACGACGCTCTCACCGCGCCCTCACCACACCGGCGCGAGCAGCAGCGCGACCGTCGCCGAGATGAAGACGAGCTTGAGGGCGGTGTTGACGACGATCACCTTCGTGCCGAACGAGGGGCCCCAGATCCCGTACTGGAAGGGGATCGAGCGCCGGAAGGTCGAGACGGCGAACGAGAGGATGCTCCCGATGAGCAGCGACGCGACCGCGGTGCGGGTGGTGAAGACGCCGGCCTCGGTCCCGGCGAGCGTCGCCGCGCCCGCGGTCGTGTCGAGCGTGAACACCGCGATGACCGGGACCGCGGCGCCCGGCAGCCCCAGCACGCCCGTGATCGGCTCGGCGACGCTCGTCAGCGCCCGTACGTCGTAGGTGGTGACGATCCAGATGACGAGCGTGTAGACGACCGCGAGCCGCGGGACGATCCGGCGGAGCGTCCCCCACGACTTCTCGGCGGCGTCGCGGACGCGCTCGCGGCCGTCCCGGTCGTCCGCCTCGGGGCCGGTCGCGTCGACCTCGCCGAGCGCGGACCGGTCGACGTTCGACTCCGAGAGGAGGAGCCCGCCCGCGACGACGCCCGTGACCGAGATCAGCAGCGCGATGCCGGCGCGCGCGCCGACGTAGACGGCCCCCGTGGTGACGCCCAGGATCGGGATCAACACCGGCACGTAGTAGGTGAACACGTGCTGGACGAACCCGAAGAACGTGTTCATCACCACGGCGACGAGCGTCGCCCGGTCGTCGAGCAGGCCCGCCTCGCGGTACTCCGCGAGCGTCGCGTAGCCCGCGGTCGTCGACGCGGCGGTCGTGAGGATCGCCGTGCCGACCTCGTCCGGGAGGTTCGCGGGCCGGGTGAGCCACCCCGCGACCCCGGCGACGTACCGGACCAGCCCGAACGCGACGGCGACGTTGGCGGCGAAGACGCCGCCCGCGATGAACGCCGTGATCCGCGCCAGCCGTGGGACCACCTCCGCGAGCAGGACCGAGAGGTCGGCGGCGACTGACTGCACGGACCGACGTACGCGAGGGGCGCTCAAATGGGCGTCGGAACGCGCGCTCGTTCCCGCCGCGTCGGAACGGCGACCCGGCGTCGACGCGGGGAGCGAGAGCGGCGGCGCGCGGAGCAAGAGCGGCGGCGCGCGGAGCAAGAGCAGCGGCGCGCGGGGCTTATGTCCCGCCGCGGAGAACGGGGGGCCGATGGCTCCCGCCGAGGACGACATCTCGATCGACGAAAAGCGCGTGTACGCGGGCAGCGCCGGCCGCACCGACGCCTACGTCGCGACGGGGTCCGGGATCGTCCGCGTCTCGCTGTCGGCCGACAAGGTCGGCGCGTTCGACATGGTCGCGCGCGACCCGGCCCGCGACGTGGCCGTCCTCGCGCGCGGCGACGGCGCCGCCGACCTCGTCGCCGCGGCGACGCCCGACGGGCTCTCGGTCGCGGCGGTCGACGACGATCCGGAGTTCGAATCGGTCGACGACGACGCGGCGGTCGCGGTCGGCGCGGCGAGCGGGCGCGGCGACGCGACGGGAGCGCGCGACGGCGCGCTCCTCGTCGCCCGCGAGAGCGGCGCGGTCGAGCGCGTCGCGTTCGAGGCGGGCGGGACGGCGGTCGCCGCGACGGCGCGGCTCGGAACCGTCTCGGCGCCGCGCGCCGTCGACGGGGCGCTCGTCGCGGGCGCGGAGGGGGTGTTCCGCGTCGCCGACGGCGGGCTCACCGACGTCGGACTCGACGACGCCCGCGACGTGGCCGGCGCCGGGATGCCGCTCGCCGCGACCGGCGCGGGACTGTACTGGCTCGGCAACGGCTGGATGACGGTGCGGGAGGGGTCTGCGGACGCGGTCGCGGCCGACGGCGACGGCCACGCCACGGCGGTCGTCGACGGCGACCTGCTGGTTCACGCCGACGCGGGCGGCGAGTGGGGCGACGAGGCGTGGGAGACCGCCGAGCTCCCGGTGGACGAGGCGGTCGTCGCGCTCGGCTACGGCCCCGGCCTCTCGGTCGCGGTCACGGCGGCGGGCACGCTCTGCGTCGACGCCGGCGACGGCTGGCGGCACCAGGTGGTCGGCGTCCGAGACGTGGAAGGGGTCGCGCTCGCGGTCGTGGAATAAGACGAGCGATATGCGGAACCGTTCGGTTGCTCCTCCGCTGCCGCTGGCGCGATGAAGACCGCCGAAGCCCCGGTCGCGAGGCGGGCGCACGCTCGGTGCGCTCCTCGCTTGCTCACTCCGTTCGCTCGCTGCGGTGCTTCCGTCGCCTGCGCCCGCCTCGCGACCGCCCCTTCGAGTCC
>NZ_SGUA01000029.1:0-5755 GCF_005435135.1 Halorubrum sp. ASP1
CCTCCCGACCGCCCCTTTGGATCCCACCCCGCACCGCGACCGCACCTCACCCCTCCCCAGCCTCGTCGCTGGCACCCTCCGCTACGCTCCGGGAGCCAGCGACTCCCTCGCGCGTGCGACTCACGCCCGCAGGGCGTTCGTCGGCACGCGCCGACCGGATTCGGTCGGTCGATCAAAAAGAGGGTACTACCGATCTCGCCGCGCGCCGACCGTCCTTCTTAAGCCTCGCAGGGACGGATCCCCGCGCATGCCCACTGTCTGGCTCGTCGACCGGCAGTTCGACTCGAAGGGGCTCGTCCGACTCACGTACGCCACCGAGGACGGCGAGCGCGTCCACACGAAGGAGCTGGCCGAACAGCGGCTCGTCACGGGCGACGGGATCACCGCCGGCCGCGAGGTCGACGAGAGCGCCCTGGGCGAGACGCCCGAAGAGGAGGTCGAGCGGTTCGCGACCGAGGCGTCGAAGATGGCGGCCGACCACGACCTCGACGACCGGGTCTGACCCCGCTCTCCGCACCTCACCGCGCTCGACCGCGCAACGCCGCCCCACACAACCGAGTCCGTTAAGAGGGAACCGGCGGAACGTGTGACCGAAATGCCCAGTGGTGAGTACGACCCCGACGCCGTCGAACCGCGCTGGCAGCGGCGCTGGGTCGACGAGGAGACGTACGCCTACTCCGACGACGACCCGGTCGATCCGAACACCGTCTTCTCCATCGACACGCCCCCGCCGACGGTATCGGGGAGCCTCCACATGGGCCACCTGTACGGGTTCACCCTCCAGGACTTCGTCGCGCGCTTCGAGCGCATGAACGGCGGCGAGACGTTCTTCCCGTTCGGCTACGACGACAACGGGATCGCCTCCGAGCGGCTCACCGAGGACGAGCTCGACATCCGCCACCAGGAGTTCGAGCGGCGCGAGTTCCAGGCGAAGTGCCGGGAGGTCTGTGCCGACTACGAGCAGCAGTTCACCGAGAACGTCCAGTCGCTCGGGGTGTCGGTGGACTGGAACCACACGTACCAGACCATCGAGCCGCGCGTCCAGCGCGTCTCCCAGCTCTCGTTCGTCGACCTCTACGAGCAGGGCCGCGAGTACCGCGAGAAGGCGCCCGCGATCTGGTGTCCCGAGTGCGAGACCGCCATCTCGCAGGTCGAGACCGAGGACGACGAGCAGGGCAGCCACTTCAACGACATCGCCTTCCCCGTCGCGGGCGGCGACGGCGAGACCTTCACCATCTCGACGACGCGCCCCGAGCTCCTTCCCGCCTGCGTCGCCGTCTTCGTCCACCCGGACGACGACGAGAACCAGCACCTCGTCGGCGAGTCCGCCGAGGTCCCGCTGTTCGGCCACGAGGTGCCGATCATCGCCGACGAGCGCGTCGACATGGAGACGGGCTCCGGCATCGTGATGTGCTGTACGTTCGGCGACCAGAACGACATCGAGTGGTACCAGGTCCACGACCTGGACCTGCGCGTCGCCATCGACGAGTCCGGGCACATGACCGACGTCGCGGAGGAGTACGAGGGGCTCCACGCCGACGAGGCCGGCGAGGCCATCGTCGAGGACCTCGACGAGGCGGGCGCGCTGCTCGACCGCCGCGACATCACCCACACGGTCAACGTCCACGAGCGCTGCGGGACGAGCGTCGAGTTCCTCGTCACCGAGCAGTGGTACATCGAGATGCTCGACAAGACCGACGAGTACCTCGAGGTCGGCCGGGAGATGGACTGGTCGCCCGAGAAGATGTTCACCCGGTACGAACACTGGGTCGAGGGGCTCCAGTGGGACTGGCTCATCTCCCGCCAGCGCTCGTCGGGCATCCCGTTCCCGGTGTGGTACTGCGCCGACTGCGGCGAGGCGGTCATCGCCGACAAGGCCGACCTGCCGGTCGACCCGCTCTCCGACGACCCGCCCGCCGACGCCTGTCCCGAGTGCGGGCACGACGAGTTCGAGCCGGAGGACGACGTGCTCGACACGTGGGCCACCTCCAGCCTGACGCCGCTCATCAACGCCGGCTGGGACTGGGACGAGGCGGCCGGGGAGTTCACGATGGAGCGCCCGGAGCTGTATCAGTTCGACCTCCGGCCGCAGGGCCACGACATCATCAGCTTCTGGCTGTTCCACACGATCGTCAAGTGCTACGAGCACACCGGCGAGGTCCCGTTCGAGGAGACGATGATCAACGGTCACGTGCTCGACGAGAACCGCGAGAAGATGTCGAAGTCGGTCGGCAACGTCGTCGAGCCCGAGGCCGTGCTGGAGGAGTTCCCGGTCGACGCCACGCGCTACTGGGCGGCCGGCACCGCCGTCGGCGACGACTTCCCCTTCAAGAAGAAGGACCTCCGCGCGGGCGAGAAGCTGATCCGGAAGCTGTGGAACGCCTCGAAGCTCGTCGAGTCGCTCGCGCCGGAGCCGTTCCCGGCCGAGCCGGACGACGAGCTCCGCGAGCTCGACCGCTGGCTGCTCGCCGAGCTCGACGCCGAGGTCGAGCGGCTCACCGACCTCCTCGACGACCGCGCGTTCTCGAAGGCGCGCGACGAGCTCCGGAGCTTCTTCTGGAACACGTTCTGCGACGACTACCTCGAGATCGCGAAACAGCGCGAGGACGACGCGGCCGCGTACACGCTCCGCGCCGCGCACCGCCGGTTCCTGAAGCTGTTCGCGCCCCTCCTCGCGCACGTCACCGAGGAGCTGTGGCACGATATGTACGCCGGCGACGCGGCGGCGGCCGGGCTCGCGGGCGGCGCGACCGACTCGGTTCACCTCACCGACTGGCCCGAGCCGCTGGGGATCGAGGCCGACCGCGACGCCGGGACCGCCGCGACCGCGGTCGTCGGCGCGCTCCGCAAGTACAAGAGCGAGAACCAGCTCCCCCTCACCGCCGCGCTCGACGCGGTGGAGGTGTACGCCGACGTGCGCGGGTTCGAGGACGACATCACCGGCGTGATGCACGTCGACGACCTCGCGGTCCACCCGGACGGCGACGCGCCCGTCGAGACGGTGATCACGGGGATCGACCTCGACTACGCCACCGTCGGCCCGAAGTACGGCGACCAGGTCGGCGACATCGAGGCCGCCCTGGCTCAGGAGGAGTACGAACTCGACGGCGACGAGCTTCACGTCGCCGGCGTCACGCTCGTCGGCGACGAGTTCACGGTCGAGGAAGAACGTCAGTATCAGGACGAGGGGGAGCTGCTCCAGGCGGACGGCGTCGTCGTCATCGTTCGCAACGACGCGTAACCGCGCCTCTCCTTCTCGTATTCGACTCGATTACAGATCGGCGCCGACGGCGTCTCCGACCGAGTCGAACCCGTCCCGTTCGAGCAGTTCGAGCAGCCCTTCGTTGATATCGCGTGCGAGCCCCGGTCCCTCGTAGACGAGCCCGGTGTACAGCTGGACGAGCGAGGCGCCCGCCCGTATCTTCTCGTAGGCGCCCGCGGCGTCCGAGACGCCGCCCACGCCGATCACGGGCACGTCGGTGCGCTCCGCGACGAACCGCACCCGCTCCGTCGCGAGCGACTCGATCGGCTTCCCCGAGAGGCCGCCGCGTTCGGCCCGGTTGTGGCTCCGCAGCGAGTCCGGCCGCGACGTCGTCGTGTTGGTCGCGATGACGCCGTCGAGGTCGAGGTCGTCGACGACGCCGAGCGCGTCCTCGACCGCCGGCTCCGGGAGGTCCGGGGAGAGCTTCACGAGGAGCGGGTCCGCGCCGGCGCCGTCGAGGGTCCCGAGGATGCGCTCTAAGGCCTCGCGGTTCTGGAGTTCGCGGAGCCCCGGCGTGTTCGGGCTGGAGACGTTGACGACGAAGTAGTCGCCCGCGTCCGCGACGCGCTCGTACGTGTAGCGGTAGTCGTCGGGGGCCTCGGCCAGCGGCGTCGACTTCGACTTCCCGATATTGATCCCGACCGGCACGTCCGGGAGCGGGTCGCGGTCGAGGCGCTCCCCGACGCGGTCGGCGCCCTCGTTGTTGAACCCCATCCGGTTGACGAGCGCCTCGTCCGCCTTCAGTCGGAACAGCCGCGGTCGCGGGTTCCCGGGCTGCCGCTCGGCGGTCACGCCGCCGACCTCCACGTGGCCGAATCCGAGCGACGCCAGCGCTCGCGGGACGTGCGCGTTCTTGTCGAACCCGGCCGCGACGCCCACCGGGTTCGGGAACGACGACCCGAACGCGTCGACCGCGAGCCGCTCGTCGTCGACCGCGTACCGCTCGGCGAGCGCGGCGGCGACCGGCGTCCCCTGGACGCCGCCGAGCAGTCGATGCACCAGTCCATGTGCGGTCTCGGGTGGAAGCCGGAACAGCGCCGGCTTCAACAGGTCGTACGCGCCCATCGTCTGGGCCTCGTCACGAGCGACAATCAATCCGCCGACCGCGGTCCGCGTCGCGGCCGCTCGCGGGCATCGATCCGGTGAAACCCCGCGGTCCGTCTCAGAAGTCGTGTTCCAGCTTCTCCGGGTTGGCGTCCGCTTTCTGGATGATTATCTTCCCGTCTCGGACCCGGACGAACACCTCGTCGCCGATCTCCATGCCGGCGACGGCGAGTTCGTCCTCGTGGAGGTTCACGTGGACGTTGTGGTACTCCCCCTCGTCGTCCTTGGCGCCACTGGGGCTGAGCTTCTTTTTACGGACCATCGCGGGTGTGTTGTCGCATGTCGCCATAGCAGACACATAAGTGTTGTTTACCCGCAGTCGGCGGGAGTCCCAGACTGCGCGCGTGCGTCGACGTGACCCGGAACGGACATTGAGGCGCCGTCCGCGCTCTGCGGGGTGACCCGAGCCGTCACGCGGGCCGCGAATCGACGGCCGGCCGGAGCGAACGCCTCATCGCGAACTGGTGTCCGCCTCCCGTCTCGCGTCGCAGAGAGCGAAAATCGCAACCAGCGACCGGGATAGTATATAAAAATTGTGGCGTGCAGCTTTCATTTCCCCGATATATTTATTACAGACTGTGTGCTGGTGTCACACGGAGGCAAAACCATGGTACGTGAAGACGGTAAGCGAAACTTTGCCCTTCGGGAGGAAGACGGATCGGAACCGAGCGAGTTCTCGGGCAACATGCCGCGTCAGGCGGCGCTGAAGGCAGCTCGGACGCTCGACCCGGCGCCCTCGGAGGAGGAGGCCGAGCGAACGACGCTCCGCCTCCGCGAGAAGGGGACGCAGAAGGTCCACGAGTACGAGGGCTGGGCGTGGAAGGACGGCGCCCCGGAGGTGGACGACGCCGACGACGACTTCTGGCTCAACGACCTCGACAACATCACCAAAGCCAACGTCTCGAAGCAGGGCATCGAGTACCTCGACGAGGAGTAGTTCCCCGGGCACTCCGATCCCGATCTCTCGTTTTAGCCGCCGGTCGACCGGAACGCTTCGGGCATGATCACCGTTGCGCCGCAGAGTGACCGCCCCGAACAGTCGCGTCGCCGGTTCGATCGGATCCGGTCAGTTCCCTTCTCTCGGCATGAAACCGCATGACGTGGCGCCGATGGTTCGACGGGGTTAAGTACAACCCGGGCATTCGAAGAAATGCGAAGAACGCATCGCGGACTCGGGCCGTTCAACCCGGCCCGGTTTCGTTGGACCCGTACCGTTCCGATGGGTTTATGACCCGTCGTCCGGTACGTTCAGGTCCGCGAAGGATGAGGATCACGCCCCCTGCGCTCCGGCGTAAGCGGTGATCTGATGTGAGCCGTGGTCGTTCGGTGCCATCCAAGCCGTTGGCTGGCCCGGACACCACACAGACCAATGCAATGGTGTGTCAACAC
>NZ_SGUA01000002.1:0-489056 GCF_005435135.1 Halorubrum sp. ASP1
CTCCCCCCGCTCAGCCGTCGCTCCCGTCGAGCGCCCGACGGAGCGCCGCGCGGTGGAACTCGACGGCCGCGTCGCGGTCGACCGGCGGGTACCGCGGGTTCGTCACCGCGCCCCCGCCGTCGACGACCGCGCTCGCGACGGCGGCCGCGCGGTGCGCGCGCTCGACCGCCGGCAGCGGGGCGACCGACTCGTAGCCCTCGCGGAAGGCCCGGCGGAGCGGTCCGGTCTCGTCCGCCGGCACGTACCAGTCGACGACGAGGTGTTCCGCCTTGGCAACCGACACGCCGGGCGGGGCCGCGAGCGGCGCCTCCCAGTCGAGGACGGCCGTCACCGCGCCGTCCGCGACGAGGGCGTTCCCGGGGCGGAAGTCCCACGGGAAGAGGCGCGGGTCGCCGTCGGCCCCGATCGGCCCCCGGAGCGCGTCGCGGACCCGCTCCCGGAGGTCGTCGAAGTCGGCCGGCAGCCGCGCCGCGTGCCGCTCGCCGAACCGCCGCACCCACTCCGCGGCGTCCGCGGGGTCGCCGACGGACAGCGACCGGTCGCGCCCGGGGGTCGACTCCGCTCCCGTCGCTTCGTCGGTCGGGGACTCGTCGGCCGTCAGCGCCCCGCACCCGGGGAACCGGAACGCCTCGTGGAGCGTCGCGAGGAACCGACCGAAGGCGCGCGCGACCCCGCGCCGGTCGGCCGGGTCGAGGTCGACGAACGCCTCGTGGAGGTCGCGCCCCTCGATCAGCGGCGTGACCAGCCACCCGGTGCCGTCGACGACGCCGTCGCCGAGCGGCCGGGGGACGGGCACGTCGGTCCGCGCGTCGATCGCCGCCAGCAGCGCCGCCTCGGTCCTGGTCGTCCCCGGCGCCTCCGAGCACTGGACGACGACCGGCGGCTCGGCCGCGAACCGCACCACCTCCGTCCGCTTGCGGTTCCCCCGCCCCAACGGCTCGACGCTGACGGGCGTCGCCCCCGGGCGCGTCGCCGCGAGGGCCCGCTCGCGGACCGCGTCGCTCACTCGTCCCCCTCCGTCCGGGCCGCCACCTCGTCTCTCGCCCCGCCGTCCGCCGCCTCACCTCCCGGGCCGCCGTCCGCCGTCAGCAGCGCGGCCACCTCGTCCAGCGAGTCGACGACGTAGTCCGGGCGGTACGGGGCCGCCGCGTCGTCGGGGTCCCGCCGGAGCCACGCGGACCTGAGGCCGGCGTTGTGCGCGCCGGCGACGTCGTACGCCAGCGAGTTCCCGACGTACAGCATCTCTCGCCGATCGACCGACAGCGCCGCCGCCAGCCGCTCGAACGGCTCCGCGTGGGGCTTCCGGCGCGGGAGGTCCCCGGCGTACACGATCGCGTCGACGCGGTCGGCCAACCCGAGCGCCTCCACCTTCGCCCGCTGGCGCGCCTCGGGACCGTTCGTGAGCACGCCCACGGGGCCCGCGTCCGCCGCGGCCGCCAGCGCGTCGGCGGCGCCCGGCAGGTACGCCACCCGCGACTCGTCCGCGACCGCCTCGAACGCCGCCGCGAGCGCGACGGGGTCCACGTCCCGGCCGTGCTGGGCCGCCAGCCGCGCGAACCCCGCGCCGAGGTACCCGACCCGGTCGTCGGGGTCCGGCGGCCCGTCGAGGAGGGGCCACAGCTCTGACGGCTCCCCGAACGGCTCGACGCCCGCCCGCTCGAACGCCCGTCGGTAGAGGGCGTCCACGTCGTGGTCGTGGCGGCACAGCGTGTCGTCGAGGTCGAACGCGACCGCCGCGAACCGGCTCATGGGAGGAGGTGGCGCCGCGCGGCGAAGTCGGTTTCGGCGACCGGCCCGTAGCCCCGACGATGACCGACTCCGAGGACACGTACGACTGCGAGACGTGCGGCGCGCGCGTCGCCGTCGCGGACGCCCGCCGCTCCGAACCGTTCGGCGACCTCGACCCCGAGACGTGGCAGACGCTGAACTGCCCGCACTGCGGGGACCGGCTCGCGACCGTCCTCGTCGGCGACGAGTGAGTCTCGGCCGAAGCCGCCCGGGTCGGCGCTCGTCACGTTCCGTGGTGACGCCCCACAATACCTACGTCTCCGGTTCGTAGCCGCCCCATGCTCGACGTCGGGACGGTCTACCTCGTCGCCGCCGGCGCGCTGCTGCTCGCCGCGCTCGCGGTCGGCCTCCGCGCCCTCGTCGGCGTCTTCCGCGAAGGCCGCGAGCGCAGCCGGAAGCGCCGGGAGGGCGAACTCGAACGCTACACGATGGACCCGGTGTACGACCGCGAGCCGCCCGATTCGGACGGCGTCGCGGAGACGCCCTCGACCTGCCCCCAGTGCGGCGCGGACAACGACGCCGAGTTCACGTTCTGTCGCGAGTGCGCGGCGCCGCTCGGGCCTGACCCGTGACGTTGACGATTCCCGACTGACCGTTCTCAAAGTTATCAACTCTCGGAATCAGGGGCGAACTGTTTATTACCTGATCGGCGTTCGTTCCGAGGAACGGACCACGGCCGGCCGACTGCGGCGCACGCGCCGAATCACACCCCATGATACCTTCACAGCGGGCACGGACCGTGCTCGCGGTCTCGCTCGTCGCTGTTGTGTCGGTTGCGATGGTTTCGAGCATCGCTCTTGGGGCGACAACTTTCTTTTACACTGAACAATCACAAATACAAGATGGAGACAGCTTCTCATACCTCGTTGAAGACGGATCCAATGACGATGGGAGTCAAATATTCATCGTCATTGACGAGGACGGCGACGGAAAGTATGACTCAGGGGATAACCGCACGTCATTCGCAAGCAAAGATGATAAAATATTTGATAAAATATTCCCCGGGAACAAAACATCCGGACTTGACGGATCTTACACTGTTTACTCGATCGAAGCTGACTCATTATCACTGGGGGAGGACTTAACTGGACAAAGAGAGACGACAATCGAAATCGACGGCAGCCCCCCGTACGTCTCCGACGTAACCCTCACGAACCCCACCGGACAGGACCTCAACGTCTCCTTCACCACGAACGAGCGGTTGAACGCGACGACCGTCGAACTCACCGGTGCCGAAACCGCGACGTTCGGACTCGGCGACTTCACCGAGACCAACGCCAGCGGCACGTACACGTACGATCTGACGTACGACGGGAGCTCGGACGGCGAGTACACCGTCGAGGTCACGTCCGCGGTCGACGCCGTCGGCAACGACGCCGGGACCAACCAGACGAGCGCCGAACTCGACGACTCCGCCTCCGTCGACACGGTCCCGCCGGGGATCACCGGCGTCGAGGCCGAAGTCGGGAGCGACACCGTGAGCGTGTCGTTCAACGAGAGCGTGAACGCCAGCGACGGCGGCGCGCTCTCGGCGTCGAACTTCACCTACGGGAACGTGGAATCTGGCGGGGCGACCGGCGTGGACGCGGTGTCTCACACGGTAGGAGCCGATACGGCCACGCTGACGCTCGACGCGCCCGTGAACCGCACCGACCTCGGCAGCGACACGATTGCGGCGGCCGCCGCCGCGATCACGGACGGCGCTGGCAACGACGCGCCGACGACCGGTGTCGTCCTCGCGGACACGGTCGTCCCGAGCGCGCCGATCGACGCGACGGCCGGCGTGGTCAACGCGAGCAACGCGGGGAGCTACGACCTCACCGTCGACCTCCCGGACGACCACGAGGCCGGGACGGTCGCGGTGACGCTGTCGAACGGCGGGACGGTCACCGCGGAACAGTACGTCGCCAGCGAGGACGACGGCGACGCGGACCCCGACACTATCGCGTTCACCGGACTGGACGTCTCGTCGCTCGACGACGGCACGGTGACCGTGGACGCGACCCTGACCGACGACGGCGGCAACGACGCGACGGGAAGCGGTCTGGCGTCGCCGTCGAAGGACACGGACTTCCCGGGCGTCGCGGACGCGACGATCACCAACGCCACGATCGGCACCGAGGACGCCGGCGTCGCACAGACGGTGACCGTCGACTTCGACGAGGACGTCGACCAGGGCGTCGCGCCGAACGTCACGGTCCTCGGGTCGAACCTGAACCGGACCTACGACGTGACGGGGAACTTCGACGACGCCCGAACGTGGACGGGGACCGTCACCATCGTCGACGACAACGAGGCGGCCACCGCCACGATCCGGGTGGCGAACGCGACCGACCCCGCGGGGAACGTCCAGTCGCCGGACGAGTCGAACTCCTTCGAGGTGGACACCCGCGGGCCGATCGCGCCCGTCGACACCGTCGCCGGGAACGTCACGGCGAGCAACGCCACGACCTACGCGGCGACCGTCGACCTCGTGAGCGGCTCGAACGCCGACGAGGTCGAGGTCCGCGTCTCAGACGGGACGACGAACGTGACGAAGACCGCCTCGACGGGCGGCAGCGACCTGGTCACGGTCTCGGGGATCGACGCCTCGTCGCTCGCGGACGGGCCACTCACGGTGACCTCGCGCGCGCTCGACGACGGCTTCGAGAACGCCGAGGGGTTCGTCCAGCCCGTGACCGTGACGAAGGACACGGTCCGGCCGGGCGTGGCGTCGGTGTCGGTCGGTGACGGCACCGTGAACGACTCCGACGCCGGGACGACCCAGTCGGTCACCATCACGTTCGACGAGGACGTCGACACGAGCGTCGCGCCGGCGGTGGCCCTGACCGGACTCGCGCAGGGCGACACCGTAGTCTCGGGAAGCTTCGCCGATGCGCAAACCTGGACGGGCACCGTCGCGGTGACCGACAACGACGAGGAAGCGACCGTGACCGTCGAGGTCTCCGGCGTCGAGGACCCCGTCGGGAACCCCCAGACGCCGGATCCGGATACCTCCGGGTCGGTCGGTGTCGACACCCGGACGCCGAATGTCACCGGCTTCACGGCCACACACGACGGCACCGGCACCGTCGAGGTGTCCTTCGAGTCCGACGAGTCGCTGGCGTCGACGTCGGTGTCGCTCGACACGCCGACCGGGTCGACGACGCTTACCCCGACGACGGCTGACGGGAGCGCGCCCTACGCGTACACGGCGACGTACGACGGCGCGGACGGCGACTACACCGCGACGCTCGATGCGGCCGCGGACGCCGCCGGAAACGACGGCGCCGCCGGGGACAGCGACACCGCGACCGTGGACACGACCCCGCCGACGTTCTCGGCGGCGTCGCCGGCGGGCGCGACCGTCACGACCGACCGGCCGGAGATCTCCATCGAGGTGACCGACGCCACCCGTGGGGTGAACGCTTCCAGCGTCGCGGTGACGGTCGCGGACGCCGACGGCGGCGACGGCGCCGAGTTCGACGCCGCAACGAACGCGACGACCGGGATCTCCGTCGACGGCGCGACCCTCACGGTGAACACGACCGAGGCGGGCGTCTCGCTCGTCGACGGCGCCGTCGACGTGACCGTCTCGGCGGCCGACGACGCCGGCAACGGCGACCAGACCGCGTTCTCCTTCACCGTCGACACGACGCCGCCGCAGTTCTCGAACGCCGCGCCCGCCGACGAGACGGTGACCGACGACCGGTCGGTCGTCTCCGTGGACGTCGCCGACGCGACCGCGGGCGTCGACGCGTCGACGATCGAAGTCACGCTGTCGAACGACACCGACACGATCCTCGCCGGGGCCGGCACGAACACCGACGGCGTCGCCTTCGACGGGGTAATGCTGACCGTCGACCCCGCCGGATCGGGCGTGCCGACGCTCCCGAACGGCAGCATCGACGTGACCGTCGACGCCGCCGACGCCGCCGGCAACGCCGACCAGACCGCCTTCTCGTTCGCGCTCGACACCCCGCCGGTCGTCTCGGGCTTCTCCGCGAGCGACACCGGCACCTCCGAGCGCAACGTCAGCGTCTCGTTCTCCTCCTCCGACGAGCTCGACGCCGTGTCCGTCTCCGTCTCCGGCGCCGAGACGGCGACCCTCTCGCTCGCGGACTTCTCTGTCACGCCGAACGGCGACGGCTTCGACTACGACGCGACCTACGAGGGACGCACCGACGGGACGTATGACTTCACGCTCGACACCGCCGACGACGGCGTGACCGACGGCGCCGCCGGGCAGACCGCGTCCGTCCTCGTCGACGAGGCGGTCCCGGACGTGACCGTCGACGCGCCGAACGGCGGCGGCCTCTACCGCGGCGGCGAGACGGTGACGGTCGAGTGGGCCGCGACGGACAACGTCACTGTCACGGACGACGTGGTCGTGGAGTACTCGTCCGACGGCGGGGGGTCGTGGCAGCCGGTGGCGTCCGGCCGCGCGAACGACGGCGCCTACGACTGGACGGTTCCCGACGACGACACGACCGACGCGCTCGTTCGAGTGAGTGCGAGCGACAACAGCAGCAACACAGGGTCGGACGTGAGTGACGGGGCCTTCGAAGTGGACTCGACTCCGCCGACCGTCGAGTCGTTCTCGGTGTCGAACCCGAGCGGGCAGGCCGTCACGGTGGCCGTCGAGACCGACGAGGCGCTCGGCGCGCTGTCGGTCGACGTCTCGGGTGCCTCCACTAGGGCCCTCTCGCTGTCGAACTTCACCGAGACCGGCACCGGCCCGTACACGTACGAGGCGACGTTCAACGACGGCACCGAGGGCACCTACGACGCGACCCTCAACACCGCCGCGGACGCCGCCGGTAACGACGGCGCCGGCGGCGAGTCGGACTCCGTCGAGGTCGACACCGTGACGCCGACGATCTCCGACTTCTCGGCGTCGAACCCGAGCGGCCAGACGGTGAACGTGAGCTTCGACGCCAGCGAGCGGCTGTCGGCGACCGCCGTCGAGCTGGAGACGCCCTCCACGACGGAGACCCTCTCTTCGCTCTCGGAGACCGGGTCAGGACCGTACACCTACACCGCGACGTACGACGAGGGCGCCGACGGCGTCTACAACGCGACGCTCGTCACCGCGGACGACGGGCTCGGAAACGACGGTGCGGACGGACAGACCGCGGCGGTCGAGGTCGACACGACCCCGCCGACGCTGTCGAACCTCTCGGTGACGAACCCCTCGGGCCGACAGGTCCGAGTCCACTTCGACGCCGACGAGCCGATCGACACGGTCGCCGTGGAGTTCTCCGGGCCGGAGACCGCGAGCGTCAGCACGGACAACCCGACCGTCGTCGACGGGTCGTACGTCGTCGGCTACACCGGCAACACCGACGGCGAGTACACCGCGACGGTGACCGGCGCCGTCGACGCCTTCGGCAACGACGCGCCAGACCGCTCGGGAACGGTGAACGTCACGACGGCGACCCCGATCATCTCCGGGTTTGCGGCCTCGAACCCGAGCGGCCAGAACGTCACCGTCGCGTTCGGCAGCGACGAACCGCTGGCGAACGTCACCGTCGACATCTCCGGCGCGGAGTCGGCGACGCTGACCGAGGCGGCGTTCGCCACCAACGGGAACACCTACACGGCGACCTACGAGGGCTCCTCGAACGGCACCTACACCGCCGTCCTCCGAACCGCGGCGGACGCCGACGGCGACGACGGCGCGAGCGGCCAGACCAACAGCGTCACCGTCGGTCCGACCGACGCGGCGCCCGCCGGCCCGGCCGTCTCCGACTTCTCGGCGACGAGCCCCGCGGACCGGCGGCTCCGCGTCTCCTTCCGGAGCGACACCCCGCTCGCCGACGTCGGCGTCGCCGTCTCCGGCCCGGACGCGACGACGCTCACCCGCGAGGCGTTTACCGAGGCGAACGGGACGTACACGGCGACGGTCGCCGTCGACGCGGCCGGCGACTACACCGCGACGCTGTTCGAGGCTGCGGCCGGCGCCGGGGCGAACGGCGCCGACGGCCAGTCCGCCTCGGTCGCGGTGGCCGCGAGCGCGCGGCCGGTAGCCGGGGGCGGAGGCGGCCCGAGCGGGACGGCCGGCGGCGCGGCGAGCGGGGGCGACCGCGGGGCCGGCGGCGACCGCGAGCCGACGGTCTCCGTCGCGCCGACCGGACCGACGGCGGCCGCGGTGACCGTCGAGGACGCCGGCGTCGGCGCTCCGGTCGGGATCGACCTCCGGAACGCCACGGACGGCCCCGTCGCCGTCGCTGACCTCTCGGTCTCGGTCGACCGGCCGACCGACTACTCGCTGTCCGTCTCGTCGTCGCCGACGGCCGCCCCCGACGCGCCCGCCTTCGACGGCCGCGCGGTCGGGTACCTCACCGTCGAACACTCGATGCCTGACGACGCGGTGACCGGCGCGACCGTCCGCGTCCGCGTCGACGCAGACCGCTTCGCCGACGCGGCCGTCGACCCGCAGACGGCGGCCGTCTACCGCTACCACGACGGCGCGTGGCGCCGGCTCGAAACCGCGGTCGCGGCCCGCGACGACGGCTCGTACCTCCTGCGGGCGGAGACCCCGGGCTTCTCGACGTTCGCCGTCGGCACGGCGAGCGCCGACGCCCTCCGGATCGCGGGCGCGACCGCCGGCGCGTCGACCGCTGCGGTCGGCGAACCGATGACCGTCTCCGCGACGCTCGTGAACGACGCCGGCTGGCGCGTCGACGGCGCGTTCTCCGTCGTCGCGGGCGACGAGGTCGTCGCCACCCGGAGCGTCTCGGTGCCCCCCGGGTCGACGGTGACGACCGGCGTCACGGTCGCCTTCGACGAGCCCGGCGACTACCGGCTCACCGTCGGGAACACCACTGCCGGCACGCTCGCGGTCTCCGCCGGCGACGCGGCCAGCGGCGAGGCGGGAGACGACGGTTCGGAGGACGACGGCGAGGGCGCCGCCGACGACGGGACGGATGCGGAGTCGACGGCCGACTCCGGCGACGCGTCCGCCTCGGAGGGTAGCACCGCCGACGGTTCCGCACCCGCGAACGCCACCGGCTCGTCGGACGAGAGCGTGCCGGGCTTCGGGCTGCCGGCGACCCTCGCCGCGCTCGCCGGGGCCGCCGCGCTCGCCCGCCGTCGGTCGGCGTGACCCCGGGCTTACCGGTCTTCACCTGCAGAGACGGAGTCGATCCGATTTTCAGTCACGACTGACGAATGTGAATTGCGCCGAAAAGCCATGCCGCCTCCCCGATTTGAACGGGGGACAGCTCGATCTTCAGTCGAGTGCTCTCCCAGTCTGAGCTAAGGCGGCTCGCACTCGGACTAACGCCGATTCCCAACAAAAGGATTTCGAAAGACCGCAGTCGGTCGATCGCGCGCCGCAGGAGTGGGACCGCCCGGATTCTAACGGGGGTCACGAACACCCAAGGCCCGGAGTATACCACTAACCTACGGTCCCGCGTCCATACGCCCCCCGATGACCTGCTAAGGGGTTTCGCTGCGCGCCGTCACTCCTCGTTCGCGAGCGTCCGCTTCCGAGGGACGAACGTGTACGTCACCCCGTCGTCGAGCACGACGTAGATTCCGCGGTCGGGGTCGTGGACGACGCGCCGCCCGGAGTCGATGGCGACGTCGACGAGGTCGCCGAGGGTCCGGACCGACACTCGGTTGCTCCCGAGGCGCCCGACCGATCCGGTCGAGACCCACTCGCCGTACCGGATGCGGCTCGCGCCGGCGGCCGCCTCGGGATCGCTTTCGCGCCGTCCGAGCACGGCGATGCCGAGCCCGCCGATCGCGAGGAGCGTCCCGCCGGCGAGCCGCGAGCCGGAGACCTCTCTCGCGGCCGGAACGGTGCGCTCGACGGGCGTCGCCCGGGTCGTCGACGCCTCGCGCTGGTCGCCGAACCGGTACGTGGCGGCGTCTGTCACGAGCGGCGTCTCGACGGTGAGCCGGTCGGCGTATCGGCCGGAGTCGACCTCGGTCTCGGCCACGACGACCGTCTCGACGCGACCGGCCGTCCCGACCTCGCTCGCGACCGCAGCGAGCCGCGTGTTCCGGTACTCGGTCACGTTCAGCGCCCCCTCGGTGGTGTGCGTACCGTCGGTCACCTCGACGGTCTCGCCGGCGAGGAGCCGGCGCTCGGTCCAGAACACCTCGCCGTCCTCGACGGCCCGAGTGACGAGGTAGACGCGCTGGGTGACCGTCACGAGCCGGTCGTCGGGAACGGTGCTCGTGACCGAGAGGTCGACGACCGGCGTCGCGGCGGCGAGGTACACGGGCGGCTCCGCGAGTCGCTCGCCGGGGGCGAAAAGGGTCGTCTCTCCGGTCACGACGGCGCTCGTCGCCAGTTCGAGGTCGAACGTCTCGACCGCCTGCTGTTCGGTGACGGTCGTCGCCGTCGGCGACCCGGCGTAGGCGATCCCGACCGATCCGAGCAGGATCGCCCCGGCGACGAGGAGCGCGAGGCCGACGAGCGTGCCCCGCGTCGTGAGGAACCACCGCGCGCGCTCCGCCCACGGCCCCATCATCGGCCCCTCCGCGAACTGGTGAACTGGTGTGCGTACATGTACTGGATCCCGCCTCGGACCGGTATAAACCGGGAATCACCTCGTCGTGACTCGTCGCGTAACCCGGAGGTAACCAGAAAATTCGCCGCTTACGACGAGTCGAACACCACTCCACCGCCGTCGGCGTCGTCGGTCACCTCGACGCGTGCGCTCTCGACCTCGCCGCTCGCGTCGAACAGGCGGACCGTGATGCGGTAGGGGTCGCCGAACCGCTGCCCCGGCTGCTCGAACGAGAGCGTGTCGACCGCCGCGGCGGACGCGGCCGTCTCCGTCTCCGATCTGCCGCGGTTGGTGAACGTGACCTCCACCCGGTCGAAGCTCCCGTCGGGGTCGTCGACGACGTAGCCGACATCGTACCGCGCCCGTCCCCCGCGTCGTGACGTAGAGGTATCGACGATCTCGAGCGCGGCGAACGACGGCCGCGCCGCCGGCGGCGCACAGCCCGCCGCGTCCACGCTCGCCCGCCGCGTCGCGACCGCGGAGAAGCCGTCTGCGGCGGTCGCCTCGACCGTGAACGTCACCGCGGCCGGCGCGTCGTCACAGGAGACCTCGACGGCGACGACGAGCGAGTCGCCGGACGCGAGCGTCCCCGCGTCGTTCGAGAGGGTCCCGACCGGCTCCGCCAGCGTCGCGGTCACCGCGACGGGCCGACCGACGCGGTTCGTGACCGTCACGAGCCGGCTCTCGGCCCCGGCCGCGACGCTGGGAGCGACGTCGAGACCGAGCACGCCCGCGGCGTCGCTCGCGACGGGCAGCGCGGAGCCCCGGCCGAGCGAGGCGGCCGTGTAGGCCCCGGACCCGCGCGCGGCGCCGAGGCCGACCAGTGCCGCGCCGGCGGCGAGGAACCCGCGACGCGTGCCCCGAGGCCCGGCGCTCGCCGCTCGCGGGCGTCGGCGTCGCGGCGGCCGGCGCGTCACCGCGACCACCGCCGGAGGGCCGGCGCGCGTAGGGTCGCCAGCGGGCGGAGCGGCACCCGACCGTCGAAGCAGATGCGGTAAGCGACCGCGAACGGGAGGAGTCCGGCGCCGGCCGAGGTGACGGCCGCGAGGAGGGGATGGAGCCGGTGGAGCGCGAGGAGCGTCCCTTCGGGCAGCGTCGCGGGATACGGGTACACCCTGAGCGTGGCCGTGATCGCCCCCGGCTGCGGCGGGGTCCGAATCGCGAGCGGGAGCGCGTATGCGCGCTCGGACAGCACCGGGATCGTCGCGTCGACGAACGGGACCGGGACCGCTCGCCGGTCGTTCGCGGTTGTGTACGGCGCGAGCGCCGACGCGGTGACGGTCCCCTCGGGGAGCCCGTCGACGGCGGCGCCCTCGGTCTCGACGAGGAGCGTCGCCACGGGCGACCGAACGACCGACACGCCCACCTCCCGGACGACCTCGGCGTCGGCCGTGAGCGACGACCCGACCCCGGCCTCGGTGACGACGAACGAGGCGTCGTAGCCGGCCGGAGCGATCGCTACGAGGGCGACCGTGACGACGAACGTGGTCGCGACGACCGGCCAGACGACCTCTCCCGACCGGACTACTGACCGACCGACGCGGCGACGGGGACGGGGACGGAGCGTCGCCGCGAGCGCGAGGAGCGCGAGCCCCCCGAGGAGGACGCCGAGGCTGCCGCTGACCGCGCCGGCGACGCGCCCGAAGCCGGGCACGACGACGGGGCGCCCGCCGACTTCGAGGAGGACGCCCCGGACGGTCGCGTCGGTCACGACGGGCGCGCCCGCCGCTTGGTCGGTCGCGGAGTTCGCGTCGCCGCGGGTGAGGTACCCGCCGGCCTCGCGGCCGACGACGCGGTGGGTCACGAGCTCGCCCGTGCGGGCGTCCTCGTAGGTGACGACGTCTCCCACGTCGACGTCGTCCGCGGGGACGAGGACGAACCCGTCGTCGACCCCGAGCGTCGGCTCCATGCTGTCGGAGTACACGTACCCGAAGCCGAGCGGGGTCACCGCGGAGAGGGCGAGGGCGACCAGCGCGACGAGAGCGGCGACGGTGAGTGCGGTCCGGAGCATGGTGTGAGTGTACTGAAACGGTGGGAAGCGAGCGGTGCTGGAGGCGCGGCTACGTCAGCGACGCTATTGCACCGCCGCGTTCGCGTTGTCGTCGATGTCGAACGAGAGCGTGCCCGAGAGGTCGCTTCCGCTGGTGAGGACGGCGGCGTCGCCGTGGCCCGTGTCGACGGTGATGACGACGTAGAACGTCTGGCCGGCGGTGGCGCCGAACGACTGACCGGCGGTCTCCTCTGAGAGCGTCGCGACGGCGGTGCCCTGGGCGTCGTAAACGACGAACTCCACGTTGTCGTCGTCGTTCCCGTCGTCGGTCGCGGCGGCGTACGTCGCGACGATATCGTGGGCCTCGGCGTCGTTGTTGGTCACGCTGAACGCGTGTGCGTTCTTCGCGTCGGTGCCGTCACCGAGGACGAACTGCGCGTCGGTGTTCGCGCCGGTCGCGGTCCCCTGCTCGAAGTCGATGGCGAGCTGCTCGTCGTCGTAGTAGACGAGCGGGCCGGAGGTCCCGTCGGTGAGCGCGAGGAGGCCGTCCTGGTCGGCGACCACGTCGATGTTCGCGGAGCGGTCGACGTTCGCCGCGGTAAACGCACTGGTGCTGATGGACGCGCCCGCCGCGAGGAGCAGCAGGGCGACGATCACGGTGGTGAACAGTCGGGTCATTGCAACCGTACCGGCGACGAGGCGGGGTATATACGGGCCGTAACCACGGGATCGCCGGGCGGGTCACCTCGCGGTTACCACGGGGCGCCGGTCAGGCCGGCGCCGGGAGCAACAGGTCCACGCGCGTCCCCTCGCCGCGGGCCGAGGTGAGCCAGATCGCCCCGTCGTGGTACTCAACGATGCGCTGACACAGCGCCAGCCCCACGCCGGTGCCGTCAACGTCCGTCCGCCCCAGCCGCTCGAACACGTCGAACGCTCGCTCGACGGCCGACTCGTCCATCCCCGCGCCGTCGTCCTCGACGTACACGTGGCGCCACTCGCGCGACGCGTCGAGGCTGTCGGCGACCGACTCGGGGAGCGTGGCCGGGTCGACGGCGCCTCTCGCCCCCACGTTGACGCTGGGGCCCGCCGAGTCGTTGTACTTCACGCCGTTGTCGATCAGGTTCTGGAACAGCTGGACGAGCAGGCGCGAGTCGCCCCGCACCGTCGGCAGCGACTCGGCGGTCACCGTCGCGTCCGCGTCTTCCAGGCGAACGGTGAGGTTGAGCCGGGCTTTGTCGACCACGTCCGCGAGCGGGGTCGGCTCCAGGGCGCCGCCGCGGCTGTCGACGCGGGAGTACTGGAGCAGCGCGTCGATCATCGACTGCATCCGCTCGGTCGCGTCGACGGCGCTCTCGACGAGGTCGAACGCGCGCTCGTCGAGCGTCGACCCGACCCCGTAGAGCTCTTCGAGCAGGGTGAGGTAGTTCCCGACCGTCCGGAGCGGCTGCTTCAGGTCGTGCGACGCCGCGTACGCGAACTGCTCTAAGTCCCGATTCGAGCGACGCAGCCGGCGTCGCGTCTCCCGGAGCTCGGCCTCGCGCTCGGCGCGCTCGGTCACGTCGCGGTACACCCAGAGGTTCGCCTCACCGTCCGGCAGCTCGTACGGTACGTAGTCGCGTTCGAGCTGCCGCCCGTCGGCCAGCGTCAGCGGTTCGTCGGTCACCGGCTCGCGCGTCTCGATACGCTCGTCCACTCGGTCGACGAACTCCTCCGGCGCCTCAAACACGTGTTTCAGGTCGTGTGCGGCCGCGCCGCAGTCCGCACCCACGAGCGACTCCGCGTCGACCGGCACGTCGAGCAGGTCGCACAGCCGCTGGTTCACCGCGAGGATGTCTCGGTTCGGGTCCTCAACCAAGACGCCCGCCGGGAGCGTGTCGAGGACCGTCCTGAGAACGGTGTTCGTCCGTTCGAGCGTCTCCTCGCGCTCGACGCGCTCTGTCGTGTCCGCCGCGACGACCAGCGCCTGCCGCCCGGCCTCGCCCGGCACCGAAAGCGGGACCACGTCGGTCGTCACCGTCCGAGCGCCGCCGTCGGCGTCGACCAGCTCCTCGTCCGCTATCCTGACCGGGTCGCCGGTCTCGATGACCCGCTGCTCGGCGTCGCCGACGCCTCGGTCCCCCCGGTCGCCGAGACGAGACGGACCGGTCGACCCCTCGAGCTCCTCGACGCGGACGCCGCGAGCGGCCGCCGCCGCCTCGTTCGCCAGCCTGTACCGCCCGTCGGCGTCCGCGACGACTACCTCTTGGGGGATCGTGTCGACGACCGTCCGGAGCGTCTCTCGGGCACGTCGCGCCTCCTGTTCCGCTCGTCGGCCGGCGCAGGCGTCCGCCAGTCGCTCGTGTAGCGGGGCGAGCGCGGCGAGCGTCCCCTCAGAGAAGGGCGCTCCGTTCTTCACGACGACGAGTGCGCCGAAGTCCGGCAGGTCGAACAGGTAGTAGTGGGACCCCTCGTGGGACCCCACGACCGGCAGCGCCTCGTCGTGCCAGGCGGAGTCGGGCTCCGCGCCCTCAGCGAGGTGGTCGGTCGCCGCCTCGAACGCCTCGTTGAACGTCGGCTGTCGCGGGATGCCGGCGACGAGGTCGTACGTCGCACCCCCGTCCGGCGCCTCGCGGCGCTCGAACACCCCGCCCGTCGAGCAGTTCAGCCGCCTGAGATACGACGAGAGCGCCGTCCGAGCCACCGCCGCGACCGTCTCCCCCCGGCCGATGGAGAGCGCGATCTCGTAGAACACCTGGATTTGCTCCGGCGGGGTCGCAGTCGTCTCCCTCACAGCCCCTTCACCACGCCGACGACCGCGGTCTTGTTGTACAGTTCGAGGAACTCGCGCCCGGAGTTCGCGATCTCTCCGACGGTGAGCGCGCCGACGAGCGGCCCCGCGCCCCCCTTGCCGACCGCGTTGAGCTCCCGGTCGAACTCGTCACCGAGGTAGAGCACGCGCGAGATGCAGTCGAAAAACAGCGTCTCGCCGCCCGCGGTCGACGCCGACTCGCGGGCGGCCGCGGCGGCCTCACGGGCGGCCGCGACGAGCGATTCCGGCTCGCCTTTCAGGACGTGGACGAACGACCCGGCGGGGACCTCGCCGAAACAGCGGATTCCGCCGTCGGCCGTCGGTTCGAACGGGTCGCGGACGATCTTCTCGGCCTCAAACCGGCTCAGCCCGAGCGGGTACGACTTCGCCACCTGAAAGAAGTTGTCGGCGGTCAGCTCCCGGCCGATGTCCGGCTCGACGAGGTCGCGGTACACCTCGAACGCCGGCCTGTCACCGAGGAGGCGCACGACGGGGCCGTCGGCGTCCGTGACGCGGAACGGCCCGGCGAACTCCCGCCAGCCGTGGCTCACGCCGACGCTCCCAGTCGCGCGGGTGGCCGCGACGACGGCGGCGTCCTCGACCCAGCCGTCCTCGGTCAGGAGACACGGCGCCTGCTCCATCGAGAGCGACCCCGCCCCGCCTCCGAGGACGGTGACCTCCACGCCGTAGGCGTCGAACAGCGCTCCGACGAGCGCCTCCGTCCGAGTGGCGAACGCGTCCGCGAGAACGAACGCCGTCCGATACCCCTCGACGAGCAGGTCGGGAAGCTGCGCGTCGAAGTCCGCGTCGGGGTCGCTCAGCCCCTCGACGAGGGTGACGGCGGGCGCCTCGCGGAGGCCGAGCAGCAGCGTCCCCGTCTCGCGGGCGGTCCCGTCGGCGATCACCTGCGGGAACGCCCCTCCGAACGCCGCGAGCGATGGGCCGGCTAGTCTCTCGGCGAGGTCGGTCGCGTGGGGGCCCGCGGCGTCGGTCGTGAAGACGAGGAGGCCGGACACGTCGGGGTCGGCTTCGAGCGCGTCGAGCGCGGGGCCGACGGAGGAATCGGGGGGAACGTACGTCTGCTCCATGAGACAACTGATCGTCCAGAGGGTGGCGAGATATATTAGCGCATCGTCAGGTCAGGGGAGTCCGCCGCTCTGTACGGCGCGGTCCCCGACCCCCGAAGGGGGCGGGAGTCTCCCGAGCCGGTCGGGGACCGCGGGTGGGGTGCCTCTGACGGCGAACCCGACGAGGCGGCCGGTTCGGGTTCGACCCCCGACGGATCGTCCGCATCGCCGGACCTGTAGCGGCGGTGACGCGCGGGCAACCCCCGAGGGTCACCTCCAAGTTATTAGCCAGCCTGTACTTCGACACGGTAACAGAGGCGAGACCACAGATGACCACGAACACCCCCGCAGAGGGACCATGACCGACACGGACGGCACCGACTCCGCGGCCCGCTCCCTCCTCGGAGCGAAGTGGAAGCCGCGCATTCTCGCAGCTCTCGCGCGGAACGGGCGGCTGGGGTTCGGGGACCTCCAGCGGGAGCTCGGCGGCATCTCGAACAAGGTGCTCTCGAACGACCTAGAGGACCTCCTCGAGTACGACACCGTGACCAGAGACGTCGTACAAGAACAGCCCGTCCGCGTCGAGTACGAACTCACCGCCGCCGGGGGCGACCTCTACGACATCGTCGAGCGGATGGCCGACTGGGACGCGCAGTACGTCACCGGCGCCGGCCGCCCGACCCTCCTGATCGCCGAGGACGACGTTCGCCAGATCGAGCTGTACTCGCTGTGGCTCTCCGCGACGTACGACGTGGTGACCGCGACGGACGGGCGCGAGGCGCTCGACGTCCTCGACGCGTCGATCGACGCGGCCGTCCTCGACCGGAAGCTTCCGGTCCTCCACGGCGACGAGGTCGCCGACGCGGTCAGGGGGGCCGGCGAGTACGTGCCCGTGGCCCTCCTCAGTTCCGAGCGGGTTCGTCCGACGGACGTCTCCCTCTCGGCTGACCTGCTGCTCTCGAAGCCCATCGGCCGGACGATGCTGGAGAACGCCGTCGCGGAGCTCCTCCGATTCGAGAAGCTCTCCCCGGCGGCCCGCGACGTCCGTGGCCGACGACACCGGCTCGCGTTCGTCAGGGACCAACTCGGGGCGACGGTCGAAGAGACCGGCCCCTTCGCCGACGCCGCCGAGGAGTTGGCGCGAATCGAGGCGGAGCGGAGCGTCGCGTTGCGTGAGCGCGAGCCGTGGCGTCGGCTGGTCGACGAGGCGGGCGACGCCCCGACGGAGGACACGGATGCCGGGGGTTGACCGCCGCGCGGAGGCGCAGCACCTCATCCCCCGGCTCGCGTACGTCGAGGACAGCGACCACGACGCCCTCATGTTCGAGACCGCGGTAGAACGGCGAAGCCTCGCCGCCGAGGTGGTTCGGGTCGCGAGCGTCGCCGCGGCCGAGCGGTTCGTCGCCGATCTCGCGAGCGGCGACGAACCGCTCCCCGCGCTCGTCTTCGTCGACGTCGACCTCCCGGACGGCTCGGGGCACTCGGTCGTCGCCGCCCTCCGGCGTCGGTTCGACGAGGCGACGCTCCCGGTCGTCGTGTTCAGCGGGTCCGACGACCCCGGCGACATCGACCGCGCGTACGACGCCGGCGCGAACTGCTACCTGATCAAGCCGCTGGCGTTCGGCGAGTACGCCCGCCGCGTCGCGGGAGCGTGCCGGTTCGCTGCGACAACGACGGGCGGTGAGCGCCGGCCCGCGCCCGAGGGCCGCTGACGCCCGCCGGGTAAAACTACTTTTAACCACCGACCGACGGTCGAGTGTGAACACCGTGGCCGCCGACCAGTCCGTGCTCCTCGTGGAGGACAACCCCTCCGACGCGCAGGTGTACCGGACGATGCTCCAGGAGTTACAGGCCGACCCGCTCGAAACGGTGGAGACGACGGGCGTCGAGCACGTCGAGTCGGTCGAGGCGGCGCTCGACGCGACCGCGGCGTCCGACGACCCTTACGACGCGGTGTTACTCGATTTAAACCTCCCCGACTCGCGGGGGCTGGCGACCGTCGAACGCGTGCTCGCCGCCGACCCGTCCGCCGCGGTGGTCGTCCTCACGGGCGCAGGCGACGAGAGGATGGGGAAGCGAGCGGTCGCCAGCGGCGCCCAGGACTTCCTGATCAAAGACCACGTCACGCCGCGGGTCCTCGTCAAGACGATCAGTTACGCCGTCGAACGCAAGCGGCAGGCCGCGGCGCTGGAGCGACAGCGCCGCCGGCTCGCCGCGCTCAACTGGCTCGTCAGACACGACATCCGCAACGACGCGGCCGTCGTCCTCGGCTGGGCGGAGGGGATCGACCCCGACGACCCGGCGGAGGCGCGCGCGGTTTCGCGCATCGTCGAGGCGGGCGAGAGCATCGTCGCGTCGACGGAGTCCGCCGGCGCGCTCCTCGAGGCGCTCGACGGCGACGGGGACGCGCTCGTCTCGGTCGTCCTGAACGACATCGTTGAAGAGGAGATAGACAGGCTCGAACGACGCCACGAGGGCGTCCGGACGGCGGTCGGCGGCCTCGACGACACGGTCGTCGCTCGGGCCGACCGATTCCTCGGCGTCGTCGTCCGGAACCTCCTCGACAACGCGGTCGTCCACAACGGCGCGGATGCCCCCGAGGTGACCGTCGACGTCCGCGAACGCGAGGAGACGGTGGTCATCGAGGTGGGCGACAACGGCGCCGGGATGCCGGAGCGAGTTCGGCGCGTGGTCGCCGAGGCCGACGACCCGACCGATCTCACCGACGTCGGCCTCGGCCTCTTCCTCGTCGGTACGTTCGTCGAACGGTACGGCGGGACCTTCTCCGTCGAGGCCGATCCCGACTCAGGGACGCGCGTTCGGGTCACCCTCGAACGAGCGTAAAACGATTCCGCTCGCGGGAACGGGGGACGGCTCGGTCTTCGATCGGGTGTTCTCCCAGCCTGACATAAGGCGGCTCGCATCTCGATGAATGGCGATCCGGGGCAAAACGACTTCGAAAGGCGGCGGGACGGTGCGGAGTCCGGGGCGACGGTGTCGATTCACCGGCTTACCCCTCTCCACGGCCGCGGCGCTCGCGGAGTCGCTCGCGCCGCAGGAGTGGGACCGCCCGGATTCGAACCCCAGTCGCTCCGCTCACGTCGCTCGCTCCGCTCCCTGCTTCGAATCCGCTCCACGGCCGCGGCGCTCGCGGAGTCGCTCGCGCCGCAGGAGTGGGACCGCCCGGATTCGAACCGGGGTCACGGGCACCCAAGGCCCGGAGTATACCACTAACCCACGGTCCCGCGCCTACATCTACCCGCATCGGCCGCTAAAGGGTTTCGTTGCGCTCCGCGCGCGGGCGACCGCGGCCGCCTCACTCCTCGTCGTCGCGCAGTTCGAGGTCGGCGACGATGTCGTAGGGGTCGGTCCCCTTCCGGACCGCGTCGAGAATGAAGAACGCCTCGTCGGGCGCGAGGAAGTGCCTGGTGACGCCCCGACCGAGCGGCGTCGGCTCGAAGCCGTCGATGAACTCCCACTCCAACAGCTTTCCGAGCGCGTGCTTGGTGGGGACTTCGCCGATCATGCGGTCGTTGAGGCGCTTGGCCTTCTTGCCGGCGACGACGACGTTCGCGAGCGTCTCCTCGGCCGCGGCGGTCTCGTCGTAGTGGGTCGCCACGTCCTCCATCTCGCCTTTCAGGAGGGTGAACGCCACCTCGTCCTCGGTGCGGTCCATCGAGCCGTGGTAGACGCCGTCGGGCTCGACGAGGAGGTAGACGCGGCCGCGGTCGTGGTAGTCGGGGCGCCCGGCGCGCCCGAGCATCTGCGAGAACTCCTGCACGGAGAGCCACTCGATCCCCATCGCCAGCGAGTCGAAGATCACCTGCGAGGCCGGGAAGTCGACGCCGGCCGCCAGCGCCGCGGTGGTGACGACCGCGGAGAGGTCCTGGTTCCCGAACTGGCGTTCTACCTTCTTCCGACGCCCGTAGTCGAGGCCGGCGTGGTACGGCGCGGAGTCGTACCGCAGCTTCCGGCTGATCTCGTGGCAGCGCCGCCGCGAGTTCGTGAAGATGATCGTCTGCCCGCGGTACCCCTTCGAGGACTTCGTGTCGAACTCGCGTTTCACGAGTTTGTCGGCGATCTGCGCCTTCTCGCGGCCGTCCGCGAACGTGACGTGGCGCTCGATGGGGACGGGCCGCTCCTCGTACTCGATCAGTGTCGCCCGCAGTTTCTCCGCGAGCCACTCGGGGTTCCCGACGGTCGCCGAGAGGTAGACGAACTGCGTGCCGTCGTATCCCGAACGCGTCCGCATCCGCTCTTCGCTGTAGTACTTCAGCCGCGAGATGAGCCCGTCGAGCCGGTGGCCGCGCTCGCCCTCCTTCAGCGTGTGGACCTCGTCGATGACGACCGTGCCCACGTCGCCGAGGTCCTTCCCCGTTCGGAGCGCGTGGTCGATTCCCTCGTAGGTGCCGACGATCACGTCCGCGTTCGGGTCGAAGCGGTTGCCGTCGTCGTTCACCCGCGAGGAGCCGACGCGGATCGACACGTCGAGCAGGTCGCCGTAGCGGTCCTCGAAGTCCTCGTGCTTCTGGTTCGCGAGCGCGACGAGCGGCACCAGGAAGAGCAGCTTCCCGTCGCCCTTCAGCGCGCGGTCGACCCCGGTCAGCTCGCCGACGAGGGTCTTCCCCGTCGCGGTCGCGCTCACGACCAGCTGGTCGTCGCCGTCCAAGAGCCCGTTCCGCACCGAGAGGCTCTGGACCGGAAGCAGCTCCTCGAACCGGCCCTGGAGGTGCGCGGAGAGGTCCGGATGGAGGGCTAAGTCCTCGGTCCGCAGCGGCGAGACGTCGTCGACGTTCGCCGAGACCTCGTCGTACTTCGTGAGGTCGGGGTCGAGCCCGCCCTGAAGCAGGCTCACGATCCGGTCTAAGTCGCCCGACTCGTACAGCAGCTCCTCTAAGCGCTCCTCGGCCGCACCCGTGAACTCGCCTTTGTACGACAGCTCCCGCTCTAGCTCTCGGCGGGCACAGTCCCGGCAGATCAGCTCGCCGTTGTGTTCGATCGCGTCCTCGCTCGTGATCGGTCCGTACCGCCCGTCGCTCGCGCAGCGCCGGCAGGTCCGGACCGCCGTCGCCTCCAGCTGGTAGCCGTCCAGCATCTCCTTCAGCCGCGCCCGGTTCTCGGGCGTGGTCTGCTCGGAGATGCGGATCCGGCCGGCCGCCCGCGCGAGGTCGACGAACTCGTCCGGCTGGCGGGGGTGGTCCTCGCCGTCGCGGATCACTCGGAACTTCCCCGGGCGGGGGCCCGCGGAGGTCTCCTTGAGTTCGAGCCGCCCCCGGAGCACGCGCTTGCCGTCGCGGTTCGCGACCACGGTGTAGTCGCTCCGCGACTCGTGGAGGAACAGCGTCTCGACCTCGGCCAGCTGCTGTGACACTGCCGTGCGGTACGCGAGCGAGGTATTTCAGGAGTTCGGCTCGCCGCGCGGCGCCCCGGACGGCTGCGCAGTCCCGCGGCTACGTCACGCGAACGCGCGGAGAAGAACCCGCCTCACGGACGGGGCGGTCGGGGGTCGTTACGAGACGAGGAGCTTCTCGCCGCGGTCGACCGTGATCCGGCACGGCGGCGAGAGCTTGTTGTACGCGCGGCGGAACGCCTCCTTCACGACGGGCGCCTGGTCGACGTCGCAGTACGCGGTGAAGATCACGTCGTCCTTGTCGAGCCGCGCGGCGGTGCCGACCGGCTTCCCGAACGCCTGGCGCATGCCGTCGGAGACGCGGTCCGCGCCGGCGCCGGTCGCCTGCTTGTTCTCCCGGATGACCTGGTGGGGGAACTTGCGGAGGGTCATCTTGTAGTTGCCCTCGCCGAGCTCCTTGATCAGGTGGCGGTTCGCCGACAGGCGCGCGCTCTCGAGCGAGCCGTGTCGGACCTGGAGCTCCTCCTCGACGCGGAGGCTGATCTGGACGGGGTAGTCGTCCGGCTCCGCGGAGAGGTCGCCCATGTTGTGCTGGGCGATCTTCGAGCCGGGGATGCCCGTGATGTACTCGCGGCGGGTGTACGACGGCTTGTCGATCGTCCGATACATGGAGGCGGGTTTGTCAGACATGGCTACTTGTCCGAAGTAGCCCTCGCTGCGGCGATAAACCCTTCGATAGCGAGGCGTCCTCGTCGGCTCCGCGGGCGTCAGCGCCGCCGTTCGGCCCGATCGCGTCCCGCGTTGGCACGCCGCTCGGCTCACTCCTCGGGCGTCGGTTCGAGCGCGACGTGGTCGAACCCGCGGTCCGCGAGCCGCTCCGCGGCCCGGTCGGTGACCGACGGCGCGACCAGGATGCCGCGGACCGCGGGGGAGTCGTCGTCGGCCTCGCCCGCGTCGCCGACGCCCAGTTCCTCGCGGAGCGCCCGCACGTACCGCGCCAGCTGTCCCACGGCGTCCGGGCCGACCCGGCGGCGCTTCAGCTCGACGACGACCGGCGTCCCGTCGGCGTCGACGCCGAAGACGTCCATCGGCCCGGCGCTGGAGGGGCGCTCGGTCTCGCGGGGCTCGAACCCGGGTTCGACGAGCTCGGGGCGCTCTACGATCCGGGTTCGGAGGTCCTCCTCGCTGCCGTGGAGGGTGAGGTCGCGCCCGCCCGTGACGGCCATCGCCGAGAGCTGGTGAACGTCCGAAAAGCGGACCGTCAGGGTCTCGTCGGGGTTGCTCCTGGTCGAGCGCACCCGGAGCCGCCCCTCTCGGACCGCGGCGTGGTGTTCCGACCCCGGCGGCTGCCAGTTGACCGGCTGGCGCCCCTCGTCGGTGTGGACGAGGGCGGCGCCGTCGGGCTTCAACACGAGCAGCCGGTCGCCGGCGCCGAGGTCAGAGGCCGCGCGTCCCTCGTAGGAGACCGTACAGCGGCCGAACAGGCTGACGAGGTCCCCGCGTCCGAAGGCGTCCTCCAGCTCCCAGAGGGCCTCGCGGTGGCTCGGGTCGTGGACGCTCGTGACTGTCACTGGTGCGTCGTAGGCGGTTCCGAGTGAAAAAGGGCGCGCGCCGGGGGCCGTAGCCGCTCGGTCGGGACCGTCAGCGCGTCCGCTCCCTCTCAGTCGCCGCGCCGCGAGACGACGATACCGGCGACGAAGAGGACGACGCCGAGCGCGAAGGCGGCGATCCGAAGCGTCGTGTCCGAGACGAGGATTCCGGCCAGCACCGAGACGCCGAATCCGGCGTGTAACACCGCGGTGAGGTTCATGGGATCGGTACGGTCGGGCGGCACAAAAACGGGTCGAAGGCGGCTGGGCGGCCGCCGGGCGTCCCGCGCCGTCTCAGGTCCCGTGTTCCCAGCTGCCCATGTACTCGCGCTGCTCGTCGGTGAGGTCGTCGTACTCGACCCCCTCGGCGGCCAGCTTGATGTCCGCGACCTCGCGGTCGAGCTCGTCGGGCACGTCGTGGACGCCGGCGTCGTACGCGTCGCCGTTCGCGGCCAGCTCGCGCACGACGACCGCCTGAACGCCGAAGCTCTGGTCCATCACCTCGACCGGGTGGCCGAGGGCGATGGGCGCGGCGAGGTTGACCAGCCGCCCCTCCGCGATGACGTTCAGGACGCGGCCGTCCTCCATCTCGAACCCCTCGACGCCGTCGCGGACCTCGTAACGGTCGACGGCGAGGTCGGCGAGGTCGCCGAGGTTCACCTCGACGTCGAAGTGGCCGGCGTTCGCGAGGAGGACGCCGTCGCTCATCTCTTCGAAGTGCTCGCGGGTGATCACGTCGCGGTTGCCCGTCGTCGTGATGAACACGTCGCCCTTCTTCGCGGCCTCCGCCATGGGGAGCACCTCGTACCCCTCCATGTGCGCTTCGAGCGCCTTCCGGGGGTCGACCTCGCAGACGATGACGTTCGCGTTCTGTCCGGAGGCCTTCTTGGCGACGCCCTTGCCGCACTGGCCGTAGCCGCCGACGACGACGTCCTTCCCGGCCCACGAGAGGTTTGTCGTCATCGCGATGGTCGCGAGCGACGACTCGCCCGTGCCGTGGACGTTGTCGAACAGCTGTTTCATCGGCGTGTCGTTCACGGCGAAGACGGGGTAGTGGAGCTCGCCGTCGGCGTCCATCGCGCGCAGGCGGTCGACGCCCGTGGTCGTCTCCTCGGCGCCGCCGACGATGGAGTCGATCAGGTCGGGGTACTCCTCGTGGACGAGCTTCACCATGTCCATCCCGTCGTCGACGGTGATGGTCGGCTCGTGGGCGATGCAGGCGTGCATCGCGTCGTAGTACTCGTCGTCGTCCACGCCGCGCACGGCGTAGGAGGTGATCGACTCGTGGGCGTCGAGCGCGGCCGACACGTCGTCGTGCGTCGAGAGGGGGTTACAGCCGGTGATCGCCACCTCGGCGCCGCCCTCTGCGAGCAGTTCGACGAGGTTCGCCGTCTTCGCTTCTACGTGCATCGCCATCGCGATCGTCTCGCCCGCGAGCGGCTGCTCGTCGACGAACTCCTCGCGGAGGGCGTTCAATATCGGCATGTGCTGGAGCGCCCAGTCCATCTTCCGGCGCCCCTCCTCTCGGGCCGTATCGACGTCCGAGAGGTGCTGTGACACCGGCGGATACGCGGTCTCGCTCATACCGATCGCTTCGCTCACGGCGCACTAAACCCTGCCGACACCGGACCGAGACCGCGAAAAGAATCCCGCGTCGTCTGAAGGGCGACCGGTTCGGGCCGTCAGTTCGCCGCTCGGTTCGAGCCGTCAGTTACCGCCGGGGCCGCCGGCGTGGTCCGGCGGACCGCCGTCGTCGCCTTCGTCGTCATCCGCTTCCTCTTCGTCGTCCTCCTCGTCCTCGTCGTCTTCCTCGGCCTCATTTTCCTCTGCGTCGTCTTCCTCGGTCTCATTTTCCTCTGCGTCGTCTTCTTCGGTCTCGTCCTCGTCCGCGTCGTCTTCCTCAGTCTCGTCCGCGTCGTCGTCATCGTCGTCGCCGTTCCCGGCGTGGTCCGGCGGGCCGCCCTGACCGTTGCCGACGCCCTCGGGCGCGTTGCCGTTGCCGGGCGCGTCGGTCTCGTTGTCGGTCTCGTCGTCATCGTCTTCCGCCTCGTCGGGGCCGCCGGGGCCGCCGGCGTGGTCCGGCGCGTTACCGGGGTTGTTCTCCGTCACGAAGTCCGAGACGGCGCCGCCGATGCCGCCCTCCCGGTCTTCGAGCCCCTCGATGAACTCCCGGACGAGCTGGCCGAACGGCGTTCCCGCTTCGGACTCGTCGTCCTCCTCTTCGACGGTCAGATTGACCGTCCCGGAGACGCTCTCGTTCTCGTACTCGGCCGTGACGTTCACCGTCACGTCCTCCTCGGCGGCAGGGAGTCCGACGGTGCCGTTCTCGTCGGTCTCGTACTCGCCCGTCCCCGCGTACGAGGCGTTCTCGTCCGCGTCGTCTGCGAGCGCGACGACGACCGAAGCGTTCGCGACCGGCTCGTCGTCGTTCGTCACCGTGACGACGGGCTCGCCGTCGGTGTCGTCGACCTCCAGTTCGAGGCCGTCGGGCGCCTCGAGGTCGACCGTCGCCGAGGCGGTGTCGTTACCCGAGCCGGCCGTCACCTCGACGGTCACGTCCTCCTCGGCGGCGGGGAGTTCGACGGTGCCGTTCGCGTCCGTCTCGTACTCGCCCGCTCCCGCGTACGACTCGTTCTCCTCGTCGACCACCTCGACGAGGACCGTCGCGTTCTCGACCGCGGTGCCGTTCTCCGTCACCGTGGCCGTCGGTTCGCCGTCCGCGTCGTCGACCGCCACTTCGAGGTGGCCGTCGGCGGCCGCGACGCCGGTCATCGCGCCGAGCGTGACGACCGCGATCAGTAGGATGGCTGTCGTGCGTTCGCTCATGTCCACTCGGGTCCATCCCCTGTTCACACATAAAGAGCGAACTCCCTTAACGCGGTTTAATTCGGTTTGTATTCGGCTTAACGGCGCTGTACCGTTTGTTTCGGGTGATCGGGGAGTCGGGAGCCGGTTTCGGGCGCGATCGGACCGTTTCGGGCCCGGACGCGCGTCGGTCGCCGCTCGTGCGCGATACGATTACGCAGTCGCGTCCAGAGGGAGTGTCACGATAACCACGACCGAATCCCTAGCTGTTCTCTTATAAACAACGCATAATCGGTCGGCAGCGAAAACCTCCAAAGCCCCAGCCGTGAGGGCGGCGCACGCTCGTTGCGCTCCTCGCTCGTTCGCTCCGCTCACTCGCTGCGGTGCTCACGTCGCCTGCGCCGCCCTCACGGCTGCCCCTTTGAGCCCCACCCGACAGCATCGCACCCGCGCCTCACGCCTCCCCAGCCTCGTCGCTCACTTCGTTCGCGACTCCCTCGCGCGTGCTGTCTCGCGGCCGCCGTCGGCGGCCGCTCGAAGGCGCGCGCCACCGTCTCCGTGTCGTTCTCGCGCGGGTGTTCGCCCGTTTCAGTTCCCCTCGACCCGGTCGACGAGGCCGTTCGCGGCGGCCGCGGCGCGCTCTTGGACCGCGTCGGCGTCCAGCGTCAGCACCTCGCGGTCGCGCATGAGGACCTCGCCGTCGCAGACCGTGTGGCGCACGTCGCTCCCGCGGGCCGCGTACGCGAGGTGCGAGACGGGGTCGTGGACCGGCGTCAGGTGCGGGGCGTCGAGGTCGACCACCGCGAGGTCGGCCGCGGCGCCCGCCTCGATCCGACCGCCCGGGAGGCCCAAGGCGTCCGCGCCGCCGGCCGTCGCCATCTCCACGACCGCCGCCGCGGGGACCGCGCTCGCGTCGTCCGCGGCCAGCTTCCCGAGCATCGCGGCGTCGCGCATCTCGTCGAACACGTCCAGGTCGTTGTTCGAGGCCGCCCCGTCCGTGCCGAGCGCGACCGTCACGCCCGCCTCGCGCAGGCGCCGGACCGGCGCCATCCCGCTGGCGAGCTTCATGTTCGAGGCCGGGCAGTGGACCACCGCGGTCCCCGCCTCGGCGAGCCGGTCGATCTCCGAGCCGTCGACGTGGACGCCGTGCGCGAAAAAGTCGTCCGGGCCGAGCGCGTCGAGGTCGTCGGCGTACGCGATCGGTCGCTGCCCGCGCTCGTCGACGATGGGGTCCACCTCGTCCGTCGTCTCGTTCGCGTGGAGGTGGACGGGGACCCCCGCCGCCCTGGCCTCGGCGACCCCCTCGCGGAGGAACTCCTCGCCGACCGTCGTCAGCGAGTGCGGCATGAACGCGGTGCGGATCCGCCCGTCCGCGGCGCCGTCGAGGTCACGGGCGACCGCGAGGCTCTCCGCGACGTCCGCGCGTGCGTCCGCGTCGTTTTTCCCAACGGTCACGACGCCGTGGCCGAGCCGCGCGCGCACCCCCGCGCGGTCGACGACGTCGGCGACGCGGTCCATCGCGAAGTACATGTCCGCGAACGCGGTCGTGCCCGACCGGATCATCTCTAGGACGCCCAGCTCGGCGCCCGCCTCGATGTCGTCGGGCGTCAGTTCGGCCTCCGCCGGCCAGATGTCCTCGCGGAGCCACGGGTCGAGCGGCTTGTCGTCCGCGTACCCGCGGAGCAGCGTCATCGCGACGTGCGTGTGCGCGTTGACGAGCCCCGGCATCACCAGCGACCCCGACGCGTCGAGCGTCTCGGCGGCCGCCCCGCCGAGCGCCTCGTCCACCTCGTCCGGCGGCCCCACGGCCCGGACCGTTCCCTCGTCGCGGTCGACCGCGACGTCCGCCCGCTCGACTCGGCCGTCCGGCCGGAGCACTCGTCCGCCGGTGACGCGGAGGTAGTTCATGTCCGCCCGTTCCGCCCGCCGCACCAAACGCCTTCGGTTCGCCTCCCCGCCCGCCGACTCCCGCCCCCCGAGCGACACGCCTTTATCGGCCGATCGAAACGCACTCGTATGGCTCTGAACGGCCTCGTCTCGGCGCTCACCGCTGGCAAGCTGCGGGTCGCGCTCGTCGGACTGCTCGTCGTCGCCGCCGCCGTCGGCGGGGCGTTCGCGCTCGGCGTCCTCGGCGTCCCCAGCGTCGCCGCCGTGAACAACTCCTTCGGCGACGTGACGACCGAGACGACGGTCGTCGAGACCGACCTCGTCGTCTCGAACCCGAACCCGGTCGGCGTCGGCCTCGACGGCGTCTCGGTCAACTACACCGTCTCGATGAACGACGTCGAGATGGCGCGCGGCGGCCGCGAGGGGATCGGCGTCGCGTCCGGCAACTCCTCGATCGCCTTCGAGACGGCCCTCGCGAACGACGCGATCCTGCCGTGGTGGACCAGCCACGTCCGGAACGGCGAGCGGACGACGGTCGCGATCGACGCGACGGTCACCTCCGACCTCCTCGGCCGGAGCGCGGACCTCACCCGCACCCGCGAGATCGAGACTGACCTCATCGGCGCGTTCGCGTCCGAGGAGACGCGCCCGGTGAACGCCGACGCGCCGCTCGTGGACGACCCGGTCCTCTACGTCAACGAGACGCGCGGCCGCTGGGGAACGGTAAGCGAGGCCGAGACGCCGATCGAGATGGAGTTCGACGTCTACAACCCCAACCTCGAACCGTACGTCGTCACCGAGATCGGCTACGACGTGACGATGAACGACGTCGCGATGGGCTCCGGGTCGACCGAGGAGGAGTACGTCATCCCCTCGCACGGCTCCGAGACGGTCGAACTCACGGCCGCGCTCCGCAACGAGCGCCTCGACGAGTGGTGGGTGACCCACCTCGACGAGTCCGTCAACGGCCACCAGGTGAGCGACCTCCGGATCGAGTTCTACGCGGTGGTCGAGCTCCCGACCGGCGAGGAGCTCACCGTCCCGCTGGACGCGCTGACCTACGAGGAGACGGTCGAGACCGATATCTTCGACGAGGGGCTCCATCGCGGGGACGGAACGAGCGCCGACCGCTCGTCCGGTGACGACGGCTCCGACGACGGGGGAACCGCGACCGATGGCGACGGGACGGCGAGCGACGACGGGACGACCGATGACGGCGACAACACTACCGACGGGAGCGGAGACACGAGCGGCGACGACACGACCGACGGCGGTTCCGGCGACGGCACGAGCGGGGACAACACCAGCGACGACGGGTCCGGGGACGACGACGGCCTGCTCCCGCTGAGCGCCGACGGATAGCCCCGCGCCCGACCCGCGCCGGCCGCCGTCCGAACCTTCTTGCCCGCTCGCGGCCGCGTTCCGCCATGGCAACCGACGCCCAGCAGGCGTGTTTCGAGGCGGGGATCAAGTTCGGCTCGCTGTACCACCAGTTCGCCGGGACGCCCGTCAGCACGTCGAGCACGCGGAGCCTGGAGGCGGCGATGGCGGAGGCCATCGAGAACCAGCCGCACTGCGAGGCGGTCGACGTGACGGTCCACGACGACCGCGTCGCCGACGCCGTCGACCACGAGAACGGCTACACCGAACTCACCGGCTCGCTGATGGACGTGGAGATGCGGATCGAGTACGCGGGCGTCACCGTCCGCACCCGGATGGAAATGGAGGACGGCTACCCCCTGATGAAACTGGTCGACGTGGTCGACGGCGGCGAGTCGTCGGAGTCCGCGGACCCGAACGCTTAGTACCGCGACGCGCCTACCGCGACCCGAACGCCGCCGGCATCGCCGGGTTCCCGCCTTCAGAGACGCACATGGTCGACAGACGACACGACAGCCAGTCGGACCGGACCGGCTTCGACGAGACGAAGAACTACCTCTCCGAAGCCATCGGCCGCGTCGTGCCGCGGTCGGTGGCGCGGCGAGCGATCGAGGTGACGGTCAGCACCGACGCCGCCGAGTATGCGCCCGACGAGCCGGTCGCGATCACCGTCGCGATCCGCAACCGCCTCCCGGTCCCGGTCGAGGTCCCCACGTCGACCGGCCGCCTGTGGGGGTGGGCGGTCGACGGCGTCGTCGAGGCCACCGACGAGCGGCGCTACGTCCGCGGTGAGGGCTCGTCGCTGTCGCTCCGGGCCGGCGAGACGAAGCGCGCGACGGCCACGTGGAACGGTCGGTTCCGCCGCACCGACGACGACGGGCTCGACCGGTCCGTCCGGGCCGAGCGCGGGGACCACACGGTTTCCGTGTTCGTACCGGTCCCGGGCGCCGACGAGCGCCACGAGGACGCCACGCAGATCCGGATCCGATAGCCCGGCGACTCGCGCTCCCGAAAGAAGATTCCCTCCCGGAGCGGCCGGCGAAGACCGCCGGCGCTCAGTCGTCCGCTTCGGGCGCTTCCGCGCCGCGGGGAGCCGTGACGTCCGCCGCGGCCTCGTCCACGGCGCTCGCGAGCGCCTCGTCGCGACGCAGGTGACACGCCGCGTAGTGACGGCCGTCGGTGAGGTCGGACGGCACCTCGTAGGCCGGCGTCGTCGTCGCGCAGACGCTCCGGTCCGCGAACCGTTCGACGAGGAGCCGCTCGGCCTCGTCGAACTCGTCGCGCTCGATGTGCCCGAGCGCCTCGTCGAGCAGGGTGCCGGCCTCGCCGCTCGGCGCCGCGTCCGCGAAGTACCGCGACCGGAGCGCGTCGGGGTCGGTCTCCTCGAACTCCCGGCGGTCGACCGCCCGCTGGAACGCTATGACGTTCCGCCAGGCGTCGTCGCTCATGTCGTACTCGTCCGGCTGGATCACCTCCGGGCACCGCGTCCGGAACCGGCAGCCGGAGGGCGGGTCGATCGGCGACGGCACGTCGCCGGACAGCAGCGCCGTCCGCCCGCCGCTCCGGGGGTCCGGGACGGGGATGGCGTCCAGCAGCGCCCGGGTGTACGGGTGCTTTGGGTTCTCGAACAGCTCCTCTTTGTCGGCCAGCTCGACGATGTTCCCGAGGTACATCACCGCCACGCGGTCGGAGATGTGGCGGATGACGCTCAGGTCGTGCGCGATGAACAGGTACGTGAGGTCGAACTCCGCTTGGAGCTCCTCCATCGTGTTGAGCACCTGCGCCTGGATCGAAACGTCGAGCGCCGACACTGGCTCGTCGCAGACGATGAAGTCCGGATTCACCGACAGCGCCCGCGCGAGGTTCACGCGCTGGCGCTGCCCGCCGGAGAACGCGTGCGGGTACCGGTTGTAGTGTTGCGGGTCGAGCCCGACCTTCTCTAACAGCTCCTTGGCGCGGGCCTCCCGCCCCTCCTCGTCGAGCATGTCGTGGGCCTTCATCGGCTCCTCGACGATGGGGCCGACCTTCATCCGGGGGTCGAGCGACGACTGCGGGTCCTGAAAGATCATCTGCATGTCCTTCCGCATCCGCCGCAGCGGCTCGCCGGACAGCTCGGCGAGGTCCTCGCCCTGGAAGTAGACGCTCCCGCTCGTCGGTTCGAGCAGCCGGAGGACGGTGCGCGCCAGCGTCGACTTCCCGCAGCCGGACTCGCCGACGAGCCCGAGGGTCTCCCCCTCCTTGATGTCGAAGCTCACGCCGTCGACGGCGCGCACGTCGGAGGTCGACCGCGAGACGTACGGGAACTCGTCGTCGAGCTCGACGCCGGCCAGCAGGCCGCTCTCGTTGTCGAAGTACTTGCAGAGGTCGCGGACCTGTAATAGCGCCTCGGGGTCGGACTCCGGCGGGCCGACTCGGCTCATTCCGCCTCACCCCCGGTCTCGGTGAGGCCGGCGGAGAACCCGCCGGTGGCCTCCGTCTCGATCGCCGGGCTCTCGTCGTAGCCGACCTCGAACGCGTCGTGTTTCACGCACGCCGCGGTGTGGGGCGGCTCGCCCGCCTCGCTCAGGTCCCGCGGCTCGGGGTGGACCTCGCGGCACACCTCCCTGGCCTCGGGACACCGCGAGTGGAACCGACAGCCCGAGGGCGGATCGATCGCCTCCGGCATCACCCCCTGGATCGGCCTGAGCTCGTCGACCGTCCGGTCGGGCCGCGGCATCGAGTCGAGCAGCGCCGAGGTGTACGGGTGTTTCGTGTCGTAGAACAGGTCGTCCACCTCCGCCTGCTCGATGATCTCGCCGAGGTACATCACGTTCACCCGGTCGCAGATCTCCGCGACGACGCTCATGTCGTGGGTGACCCAGATGAACGAGGTGTCGTACTTCTCCTGGAGCTCCTTGACCATCTCCAGGATCTCGCCTTCGACCGTCACGTCGAGCGCGGTCGTCGGCTCGTCGGCGATGATCAGGTCGGGCTGGCAGGCCAGCGCCATCGCGATCAGCACGCGCTGTCGCATCCCGCCGGAGAACTGGTGGGGGTACTCGTCGTACCGGGACTCCGGCGCCGGGATCCCCACCTCTCTGAGCATGTCGATCGCCTCCGCTTTCGCCTCCTGTGCCCCGAGGTCGCGGTTGATCTCGATGAACTCCCGGAGCTGTCCCCCGACGGTGAACACGGGGTTCAGCGACTCCATCGGGTCCTGGAAGATGATCGCGATCTCGCGGCCGCGGATCCGCTTCCGCATCTCCTCTTCGGTGAGCATCTCGTCGCGCGGGCGCAACTCGCCGCCGTCGCCCTCTTCGAGGCCAAAGATCGTCTCGCCTTTGAACTCGATCTCGCCGCCGACGATCTCGCCGGGGCTGTCCACGAGCCGGAGGATACTGGAGGTCGCGACTGACTTGCCCGCGCCCGACTCGCCGACGAGCCCGACGATCTCCCCCTCGTTGACGTCGAAGGAGATGCCGTCGACGGCGCGGACCGTCCCGTCTTCGGTGAAGAACTGTGTCTTGAGATCGCGTACGCTGAGTAGTGGTTCGCTCATATCAGTTGTTGATCCGCGGATCGAGGGCGTCCTGGAGGCCGTCGCCGAGAATGTTGAAGCCGATGACGGTGATCAGAATGGCGATGCCGGGGAAGATGCTGAACGTCGGCGCGGGGAGCATGTAGCCGCGCGAGGCGGACAGCATCTGCCCCCACGACGGCGTCGGCGGCTGCGCGCCGAAGCCGAGGAACGAGAGGCCGGCGACGATGAGGATGCTCACGCCGACCTGGAGCGTCGCCTGGACCAGCACCGGCGCGAAGCTGTTGGGGATGATGTGCCGGAAGATGATGTTCCGGTCTTTCACCCCCGCGGCCCGGGCGGCCTCGACGTAGTCCTCCTCGCGGATGGAGACGACGCGAGACCGGATGAGCCGGTTGAACACCGGGACCGCCGTGATCCCGACGCCGATCATCGCGAACGTGAGGTCCCGCCCGAACGCGGTCATGAACGCGATGACCAGCACGAGGAACGGGATCGCGTAGATGGTCTCGGTGACGCGCTGGAGCACGTCGTCGACCCAGCCGCCGTAGTAGCCGGAGACGGCGCCGATGACGGTGCCGCCGCCGAGGCCGATGGCGGTCGCGAGGAACCCGACCGTCATCGCGATCCGCGTCCCGTAGATGGTCCGGGAGAGCAGGTCGCGACCGCGGTGGTCGGTGCCGAGCGGGTGTTCGATAATCCCCTGCCCGAACTGGTTCTCCATACCGACCGGCGGGAGGAGCCGCTGGACGTTCTCCGGGTCGGCCTCGGGGTTGTACAGCACCGCCTCCGCGATCGCGTAATCGAGGACGTAGTAGTCGAACGCGGCGAAGATCGCGACGAAGGTCATGAACCCGACGATGTAGGTCCCGATCCGCGCCGTCGTGTCCTGTCTGACCTGCTTGAGCGTGTACCGCAGGCCGACGCGGGCCTCGACCTCCTCGGGCCCGCCGCTCTCGTCCCCGTCGTCCGGCGTGTCGTCGTCCGAAGTCGCGCTGTTAACAGACATTACTCGTCACCGTAAGTGACCCGCGGGTCGAGGTAGCTGTACGTGATGTCCGTGACGATCACGCCGATCACGTAGACGAACCCGAACACGAGCGTCGTCCCCATGATCAGCTGGTAGTCCTGGTTCTGGATCGCCGTGATGATCAGTCTCCCCATCCCCTGGATCCCGAAGACGGTCTCCGTGAGGACGGCGCCGCCGAGCGCGGTCGAGAGCCCGAGCCCGATGATGGTGATCACCGGCAGCTGCGCCACCTGGAACGCGTGCTTGCGGACGATCGTCGACTCGGGCACGCCGTACGCGCGGGCGAGCTTCACGTACTCGCCCTGGAGCGAGTCGACCATCGACGAACGCTCGATCCTGGTGATCTGCGCCATCTGAAGCGTTCCGAGCCCGATCATCGGCAGGAAGAGGTGATGCGCCGACTGGCGTATCACCTCCACCTGCGTCGCCGCCCCGCGGACGTTCGCCGGGCTCTCCCACGGGAGGACGAGCCCCCGCGCGGGGAACCACCCGAGGTGGAACGCGAAGACGATGATCAACACCAGCCCGATCCAGAACGACGGGGTCGAGACGCCGATCAGCGAGATAATACGGGAGACGTGGTCGGCCGGCTCGTTCCGCCGCTTCGCCGAGATCACGCCGAGCGGGATGGCCGTGACGATGGCGAACGCGAACGCGGACAGCATGAGCAGCAGCGTGACCGGGAGCCGGAGGATGATCATCTCGAGGACGGGGCGGTCGTAGTAGATACTGAGGCCGAGGTCGCCCGTCGCGACGCTGCTGAGGTACGCGAAGTACCGCACGTGTATCGGTCGGTCCAGGCCGTACCGGGCGCGGATCGCCTCGACCTGCTCTTGGGCCGGCGTCGGCCCGAGCATGATGTCGACCGGGTCGCCGGGGATCTGGTTTGCCAGGAAGAAGGTTATCGTCACGATACCTATCAGTACGGGTATCGCCTGTGCGAACCGCCGGAGTGTGTACCGAAGTAAACTCACTGTCGTGGATTCCTCGTTGCTTCGATTCGGTTTTTGCTGTCGCTTATCCGTTTCGCTCCCGCCGAGGCACCAATTCGGCGCCGCGAGCGGGCGGCCGGCCCCGTCGCCGACCGCCCCGAAGGGCCGCGTTTACGTCTCGATTCCGACCCGGGCGCGGACCGCCCGGGTCCGCTCCGCGGATCCGATCTCTCGGTCGGCGCGTCCGATTACCGGGTCACCGTGACGCCGCCCAGCTGGATCTCCGTCGAGATCGGGTGCGAGCTGAAGCCCTCCACGACGTTGCGCACGCCGTAGGAGTTGTTCAGGTTGTACGCCGGGAGGTGGACGCGCCCCTCGAGCAGCGAGGTCGTCGCCTCGATGTAGAGCTGCCGCCGCTCCTCGCGGTCGGCCGACTCGCGGGCCTGCGTCAGCTTCTGCGAGGCCTCCTCGTAGTCGTGGAACGTCCCGTTCGTCACGCCCTCCGTCTCCTGGCTCAGCAGGTTGTACGCGAACGTGTCCGGATCCGGCGAGCCGGACCAACCGAGGGTGTACATGTTGTAGTCGTCCTCGCTGCCGGTGACGTACGCGTCGAGGAAGGTGCCCCAGTCGAGGCGCTGGACTTCGACGTTCTGGAAGCCAGCGTTCTGGAGCCCGTCGCCGATCGAGATGCCGATCTGTTCGCGCTTGTCGTCCGGCGGCACGATGATCCGCCAGTTGTAGTCCATCGGGACGCCGGCCTCCTCGAACAGCGCCTGCGCCTCCTCGAGGTCCTGATCGTGCTGGATGTCGGACCACTCGTCGGTCGGGAAGTCCCACTCCTCGGAGATCGAGGACGGGAACGGGCTGGTCTGCCGGACGCCGGCCGGCTCGACGAAGTTCTCGACCGCCTGGTCCATCGAGACGCAGTAGTCGACCGCCTCGCGGACGAGCGGGTCGCTCGTCGGTCCCTCGCCGCAGTTGAACGCGAGGTAGAAGTACCCGATGCCCGGTTCCTCGGTCAGCGTCGCGCTCTGGTTCGCCTCGACCGTCTCGTACAGCTGCGGCGGGATCGACTCGATGATGTCGACGTTCCCGGTCTCCAGCTCGGTGACGCGCGTCGTCTGCTCGACGATCGGCTCGAACTCGACGGCGCCAATCTCCGGGAGGTTGTCGCTGTCCCAGTAGTCGTCCCACCGCTCAAGCGTCGCGTAGCTCTCCGGCTCCCACTCGCTGAGCTTGAACGGCCCGGAGGTGACCGGGTCCATGTTGTACGCCTCGGTGTCCTCCTGCCGCACGGAGGCGTTGACGACGTTCCGCGCCATGGCGATCGTGAACGCGCCGTACGGGTACTTGAGGTCGAACTGCGCGGTGGTCTCGTCGACGACCTCCCCGGTGTCGATCATGTCCACCTCGGAGGCATTCTCGGTCTGTTCCTCGACGGGCGCCATCATCGTGTGAACGACGTCCTCCGCGGTGACCGGGTCGCCGTTCTGGAACTGGGCGTCCTCGCGGATCGGGACGATGAACCGCGTACCGTCGCGCTCGACGGTGGGCATGTCCGCGGCGATCTTCGGCTCCAGGCTGACGCCGTCGCCGTACTCGTAGAGGCCGTCGAATATCCGCCCGGCGATCTGCGCGGACGGCACGTCGTTCATGACCACGGGGTCCATGTCGAGCGGGCCCTTCGCCTGCGCGAAGTACAGGGTCGGGGCGCTGCCGCCGTCGCCGCCGTCGGACCCGTCACCGCCGTCGCCGCCGTCGGACCCGTCACCGCCGTCGCCGCCGTCGGACCCGTCACCGCCGTCCCCCCCGCCGGCACACCCGGCGAGCAGGAGCGAGGTGCCGGCCGCGCCGCCGGCGAGGACCTTTCGTCGCGAAATGCGTTGTGTGTGTTGTCGACGCATACAACCGTCCTCTTGTTTCACTCTAATAAGTATTTTGGGAGGCCCTGCCCATACGGTCATCTCCGGTTGATTTATCATCATTTTGTGCGTATTCTTTTCCACGAACGCCGTCCGAATCAGGAAGAAACGACTGCCGGGATCCGAAATACGCCGGTCGGTCCGCGGTCGGACGCGTCGGCCGGAGCGTTCGACCCTCGCGCGCGCCGCGCCGGGCGACCGCTCAGCGCCCGTCCGACGACGCCCCGTCGCTGTCGGTGTCCGTCACGGTCCCGACCCCCTTGCTCGACCCCTCGCGGAACACGAACCGCTGTCCCTCCTCGACCAGGTACGGGCGGAACTTGAAGCGGACGCGCGCCTCGCCCGTGTCGCCCGGGAGCAGTCGCCCCTGCTCCGGGAAGAACGCCGCCGCCTCGGAGAGGGTCTCGAGGTGGACCACGGGCTCGTACCCCTCCTGGATCCGGGTCGGGTGGTTGAGTACCATCACCTCGGCGTCGAACTCGCGGACCGGGTCCGGCTCCGCGTCGCGGGGGACCAGGGCCATCCCGCGCTCGATCTCGTCCTCGTCGACGCCCTTCAGCGCGATGCCCACGATCCGCCCGGCGGTCGCCTTGTCGACCCGGTGGTAGTGCATCTCGATCGACCGCGCCTCGACCTCGCGGAACGAGCCGTCGGGCATGGGGCCGAGCAGGAGCTCGTCGCCGGTCTCGACGGTCCCCGAGTTCACCGTGCCCGACGCCACCGCGCCCACGCCGGTCACCTTGTAGCTGCGGTCGACGTACATCCGGAACGTCTCGCGGTCGGGCGTCGCCCGCTTCGGGAGCCGCTCGAACAGCCGGTCGAGCGTCTCGATCCCGTCCTTCGTCACCGCGCTGGTCCGCAGCAGGGGGACGACGCCGTCGCCCACCTCCGCCACCGCGGTGTCGACCCCGTGGCGGCCGACGAGCAGCGGCGTCTGCCCGGCGTCGCGCAGCATCGACTCGACCTCGCGTTCCACCGCGGCGAGCCGCTCGTCGCTCACGGCGTCCGCCTTCGTGACCGCGACGACGGTCGGCAGCTCGGTGGCGAGGAGGATCCCGAGGTGCTCGCGGGTCGTCTTCGTCGGCCCGTCGTCGGCGGCGACGACCAAGAGTCCGTAGTCGAGCTTCTGTCCCACCAGCCCGCGGATCGTCGTCCGCAGCCACGGCTCGTGCCCGACGGTGTCGACGAAGGAGACGAGCCGGTCGGCCGCCTCGACGACGCCCGCGCGGTCGGCCTTCCGGTGCGGGTTGTCCATCCGCACCGGCTCGTCGGCGTCGTCGGCGAACCCGTACACGGCGTACGAGAGGTCAGCCGAGAGGCCCCGCTCGACCTCGTGGGGCTGGACGTCGAGGAAGCCACGCGTGCCGCCCTCGCCGTCGTCGGCGCGCCCGGTGACCAGCGTGCCGACCAGCGTCGACTTCCCGTGGTCGACGTGGCCCGCGGTGCCGACCACGAGGTGGTCCTCGTCGGCCTCGAACACGCCGCCGTCGCGGAGGGTCGCGAGGCCGACGAGCCCCGCCTCGTCGCCGTCGCCGCCGTCGCCGGCGCTCCACGTCTCGGCGTCGGCGATGTGGGCGTCCGCCTCGTCGGCCAGGAGGGAGAGCACGTCCATCGTCTCGGAGAAGGCCTCCGGAGAGATGCCGGCGAGCCCGCCGTCGTCGGTGACTCCGAGGGCGTACGTCGCCTCGCCGTCGCCGGAGAGCACCCGGTGCCGGAGCTGCGCGACCAGCGACTCCATGCGCCCGTCCGCGAGGTGGACCTCCCGCGTCAGCCGCTCTTTGAACTCGATCGCGCCGCCGTCCCGCTCGCCGCGCTCGATGGCCCGCCTGAGGGCGGACCGGTCAGCGCTCATGTCCGATCGTAGGCGAGGGCCGGGCTTAACGGTTTTCGTGGTACGTGCCCCCACGACACGTGATCGCTCGCTGCCCCTCCGGAGCGCTCCGGCGAGCTATTTAACCGACCGCCGCGGACAACGACTGTATGGACACCTCGGTCCCCAGCGTCGCCGAACGCCGCGTCCACGTGGTCCCGCTCGGCTACGAGCGCGACCGGATCGTCGAACCCCTCCGGCGCCACGGCGCCGACGTCGCCTACCTCCTCGTCGACGCCCCCGACCGCGACGGGGACCGCGGCGACGTGGACTTCGACGCGGCCGGCGCCGCCGACCCCGCGGACACGCGCGTCGACCCCGACGGGCTCACCGACTACCAGCGCGACGCGTGGACGGCCGTCGCCGAGTTCGCCGAGGTCAGGCCGATCCCCGTCGCGCTCGCGGACGTGTACGACGTGCTTGGCGTGACGACGACGGTCGCCGCCCGCCACCGGGCCGGCGCCGAGGACGGCGACCGGCTCTTCGGGAACGTCTCGACCGGGCCGCGGATCGCCGCTGTCGGCGTCGCGCTGGCCTGCATGATCGTCGGCGCGCGCCCGTACAGCGTCGAGCCCGAGCGCCACCGGCACGACCGGCGCCAGGAGCCGCTCACCGAGGGCGTCGCCCGCACCGTCGACCTCCCGATCTACCCGATGGACGCGCCCACCACCGACCAGGTGGCCGTCCTCGGTCGGCTCCACGAGCGCGCGGAGGAGAGTCTGACCACCGACAAGTGGAACCTGATCGAGTGGGCGCGCGAGCGCGGCCTCACGTTCCTCCGCGAGGCCGGCGAGAGCCGGACGGCGAAGTACCGCGCGCTGGAGACGCACGTGCTCTCGCCGCTGCGCGAGCGCGGCTACGTCGAGTTGGAGGACATCGGCCGGTCCGACACCGTCCGGCTCACCGAGGTCGGTCGCCGCGTCTTCTTCGCGTTCAAACACAAGATCGACGGGTAGCGGGGCCGCACTCGCTCGCTCGCCGAACGGTGGCTCCGACGCGCACGGCGTGACCGGTCCGATTCAAACGTGTTGTTCGGTCCGTCCGTACTATCGACGGCTAACGTAGAATTGTGCCCCGCCCTTCGATACAGATGCGTGACGCCCGCCGGGCGGTCGGGGCGCCCTCCCTGCCCTCCACACCGCCTGTCCGCTATCAGCGGTCGGTCGCCGCCCCCAACCGGCGGCGGTCGGTCGCCGCCGGCTTCCGGCCGGCGACGGTCCCCGCTGACGCCGCCGCGGCCGTCCGACGGATCGTCACGAGGCGACGGCGCCGCCGTCGCCGTTCTCCGCCGCGTCCTCACTCCTCCGTTAGGTCGACGTACGTCCGCCGGACGGTCACCGGCGTCACGCCGGCGGCGTCGGCGGCCTCCTGCTGGGTACACTCGGCGTCGAGCTCGCGGGCCGCGGTGTAGAGGCAGGCGGCCGCGACGCCGACCGGGTTGCGGCCGTTCGCGATCCCCTCCTCGACGGCGCGCTCGGCCAGCTCGCCGGCGCGGCGCTCGACGGCCGGGTCGCAGCCGAGGTCGCTGGCGAACCGCGGGAGGTACTCCGCCGGGCCGCTCGGCGCGATGGGGAGGCCGAGCTCGCGGTTCATCGCGTCGAAGGCCGCCCGGTGCTCGTCCTCCGTCGCCTTCGCCTCGGCGCACACCTCGCCGACGGTGCGGGCCACGTCGGCGGTGCGGCAGGCGACGTAGACGCAGGCCGCGGCGAACCCTTCGAGCGAGCGCCCGCGGAGCAGGCTCTCCTCCTGCGCGGAGTCGAACAGCGCGCAGGCGCTGTCGCGGACGCTGTCGGGCAGCTCCAAGACGCCGGTGAGCCGACGGATCTCGGTGTAGGCGTACACCTTGTTGCGGTCGCGCTTCGTCGAGATCTGCGCGCGGTTGTGCTGAGTCCGCATCCGGGCGAGCCGCCGGCGCTTGCGCCCCTTCACCTTCGTCGACCGACCGATCTCCGTCGAGAGGCCGCGGTCGTGCCGCGACCGCGTCAGCGGCGCGCCGGTGCGCTTCGGGTCCGTGTCCTCGTCGTCGAACGACCGCCACTCGGGGCCGTGGTCGATCCGGTCCGCCTCGACGACCAGCCCGCAGTCGGCGCAGACGCGCTCCGCGTCCTCGACGCGCGTGCGGCCGTCGCACTCCGGACACGTCTCGCGGTCGCCGGTCTCGTTGGCCGTCCGACTCCCGTCGCCGGTCGGGCTCCGCTCCGCGACGGCGGCGCGGTCGGCGGTCGCCGCGCGGTCCGTCGTCGCGGCGTCGTCGGTCTCGGTCCGGGGCGAACGAACGCGGGTGGAGCGTGCGTCACTCATCACACGTCGAACTCCGGCCCGATGCCTTACTTAAACCCGGGCGAATCGGCGGTCGATCGGCCGGATCGGCGCCGCCGAACCGACCGGTTATCGGTCGGTGATCGCGCGGCCGACGGCGCCGCAGTACGGTGGTTTTAACCCGCCGCCCGCGCCATCGCCTCGCATGACGCTGTCGGAGATCGCGGCGGGGGTCGAGGTCACCTCCCGCCAGCGCGATCGGGGCGTGGCCCTCGCGGACGACACGGAGACGCCGCTCGTCGACCGCCTGTCGGCCCACGCCGACGCGCTCCCGTGTACGCCCGAGGCGACCGCCACGCTCGTCGACGCCTACACCGCCGGCCGGAGCGTCGGCGACGCGGCCCGCGAGGCGGGCGTCTCCCCGATGACCGCCGCGAAGGCGCTCCACCGGTGCGGCGTCGCCGGCGTCTGCCCGCTCTCGCCGACCGGCCGCGACGTGGTCCGCGACTGGCTCGCCGGCCGGACCTCGCGCAGCGAGGCCGTCGAACTCGCCGGCGGCGACGAGGCGGACTTCGCGCTGGCGACGTACGTCGAGACCCACGACCCCGTCGAGCCCCTCGCGGAGGCGGTCGACGCGCAGGTCGCCGGGTCGGCGCCGCTCGGCGACGGCCTCGGCGCCGACGACCCACTCGGCGACGCGCTCGGCTCGACCGACGGGCTCCGCTGAACCGCGGCTCTTCCTCAACTCGTCTCAGGGCGTGAACCGCTCGACGAGCCCCGGCTCCGGGAACTCCACGCCGAGCGACGCGTCGAACGCCGCCTCGTAGGCGGTCGCGACCGCCCGCGCGTACGCGCCGTCCCCCGTCGCCGCCGTCGGCGCGGCCGCCACGTCCGGATCGGTCGCCGGCACGCGAACGACGCCGGACTCGCTCCCGTCGTCCTCGTCGTCTCCGGACCCCGCCCGTTCGACGGCGAGCGTCGCGTCGAGGCCCCCGCCAACGTCGGCGACGCGCCCGCGGAGCCGCTGGGCCGCGTCGCGCCCGTGGGCCGTCGCCGGCCTGACCGCGACCGCGCGGTCGGCGGTCGTCGCGGCCGCGACCGCCTCGTTCGACCCGACCGGCGCGGCGTCGACGACCACCGCGTCGTACGTCGCCGCCGCCTCGTCGATCCGGCGCTCCAGCTTCCGGGCCGCCTCCGCCGTCTTCGCCCGCGCGACCCGCTCGAAGGGGGCCCGCGCCGGCACCGCGTCGACGCGCCCGGGGAGGTCCGTCGCGTTCCCCCCGTCGTCGCCGGAGTCGCCGACCCCGGGACGCTCGGCGGCCGCACCGGCGCCGGCGATCGGGTACGCCGCCGCCGACAGCGCCGCGTCCGAGTCGTCGGTGAGGAGCGCGGTGAGGTCGGGGTCGATCCGCCCGGTCACGTACTCCGAGAGTCCCTGGGTCGTGAACGCGGCGTCGACGACCGCGACCTCGGCCCCGTCGCGCGCGCCCATCGCCGCCAGCTCGACAGCCGTCCGCGTCGTCCCCGCGCCGCCGGTCGCCCCGACCAGCGCGAGCGTCGTCGCGTTCATACGCCGCCCTCGCCGGAGGTCGCTTGTAAAAATCGCGAAGCCGGGCCGCGGTTCGCCGGACCGCGGCGCGGCTCGTCCCCTTACTCCGCCATCGCGGTCGCGACCTCGTCGGCGACGGCGTCGAGCTCGTCGTCCGAGAGGTCGGGGCGGGCGCCCGCCACCGCGTGGATCGCCGTGCCGCCGTCGCCCTCGAACCGCGGGACGATATGGACGTGGACGTGCGGGACCTCCTGGCCGGCCGCCTCGCCGTCGTTGACGCCGACGTTGGCGCCGTCCGCGTCGACCGTCGCCTCGATCCGGGGCGTGAGCGCCGCGACCGCGTCGAACAGGTCGCTCGCGAGGTCGGCGTCGAGGTCGCCGACGTGCCGGGCGTGCGACTTGGGGATCACCAGCGTGTGGCCGCGCGCGAGGGGGTTGGCGTCGAGGAACGCCAGCACGGCGTCGGTCTCGTGGACGGTCCGCGCCGGGATGTCGCCGGCGACGATCGAACAGAAGATACAGTCGTCGGACATGGCCGACCGATCGCTCGGCGCTCTCATCAAGGTTTCCCGCGGCGGCGGGCGTGGGGCGGTCCGCCCACTCCCCGCCGCCAACGGACCTATATCCGCCGCGCCGAAACGGGCGGTATGGACGACCGGCTCGAACGCGTCATCCGCCAGCAGCTCCGGAAGGCGGGCAAGCAGTTCGAGGAGGCCAGACGCGCCTACGCCGAGGGGCGCGACGACCCGGAGGGCAGCGCGGCCGCCGCGGCGCGGTTCGGTCTGCCGACGGACGACGCCGGGCGCGCCCGAATCGTCTGCCGCCGCCACGCCGAGCGCCGGACCGTGCCGGTCGACGACGAGGGGCGTCCCGCCTGCTTCGAGTCCGGACACCCCGACTGCGAGGGCTGCGCGGAGGACGTCCGCGACGGGTTCGTCGAGACGTGGTGAGCGCCGGGACCGGCGGGACGCCCGGGCGGTCGCGCCGCGTCCCGCCCGAAGGGGTTTGTTCCCCGGCGCCGTGGTGCGGCGCATGAACCGGGTCGGCGCGGTCGTCGCGCTCCTCGCCGTCGTCGGGGTCGGGCTCGCCCTCTCCGGGGCCTTCGCGGGCGTCGCCGATGAGCCGCGGGCGGACGACGTCGCGGACGACCGGCTCATCGAGGTCGACGGCGACTACCGGCTCTGGCCGTACACGAGCCGGAGCCGGACGGTCGAGGGGCGGACCCTCGCGATCAACGTCGTCTTCCACGCCGACGCCGACGCGACCCGGGCCGCCATCGAGGGCGACCCGGGCACCGACTGGGAGGAGACGCCCCCGGACGAGGCCGCGGCGACCGCCGGCGACGACGACCAGCTCCGCGAGGTCGTCGGGCGCGACTGGCGGGACGCCCGCGGCTCGCTCCGCTACTCCTACGTCGAGGGGCCGGACGGCGGCGCGTGGCTCGCCGAGACGTTCGAGCTCCACGACGGGCGGTACCTCGGCGTCCGCGACCACCTCCGCGCGTACGAGTCGCCCGACGGCGCCTACACCGCGATCCAGGCCCACGAGGAGTACTACGACTGGTTCCGGCTCCGCCACACGGTCCCCGACATCGACGCGCCCGCGACGCGGCTGGAGGACGAGTTCGTCGAGTCGAGCCGCGCGACCGACGTGCGCCGCGAGTACCGCGGCATCGACGGCGGGCGCAGCGACGGCTGGCTCTCCGTGATCGAGCTGGCGGCGACCGCGGCCCTCGCCGGGGCGCTGCTCCGCCGGCGCACCCGCGAGGCGGCCGTCGACCTCCTCGGCCGGCTGCGGACCGACGCGCGGCGACACGCCGCGGCCGCGACGCTCGGGGTCGCGCTCGGTGCCGTCCTCGTCGGCGTCCGCGTCGCGGGCGTGGCGCTGGAAACGGCGTTCCCGGCCGTGTCGCCGAAGGCCATCGCGGCCCCGCTGTACCTCGTCCTCGCGGCCGGGCTGCCCGCCCTGGTCGCCCGGCGCGCGCCGCGGTCCGACCCGGCGGCCGCCGCCGCGGCCGTCGTCGTCGGCCTCGGCGCCGGCTTCCTCGCCGACTTCGCGGCGCTCGGGGTGACCGTTCCCCCCGACCTCATCGTCCACCGGGTGGCGCTGCTGGCCGCGCTCGCCGTGGTCGCGATCGGGCGGGCGACGGCCGACCGACCCGTCGCCGTCGCCGGGCTGTCGGCGTGGGCCGTCGGCCTGGCGCTCCCGCTGGCGGACCTGATCTGAGGGCGTCACGGACGCTCGCGGCGCCCAGCGCCCTCGACGCGACCTCTCGGCGCGCCGACAGCACAGAAGAGATATATCCGGTGGCGGAAAACAGGGGGAGACGAACCGATGGCGCGACCGATCAGCCGACGAGCCGCGCTCACCGGACTCGGCCTCGCGGCCGCCAGCGCCGGCTGTCTCGGTCGCACGGAGAACATCGCCGGACGGGACCCCCACTCGCAGCTGACCCTGGAGATCAACACCACGCCCGCGGACGCGGACCCGAACGGCATCCGCATCGCGAGGCAGCTCGAGGAGCACCTGACCGCCGTCGGCGTCGACGTCCGACTCAACACCGTCGGACAGACCGACCTCTGGCGGAAGGTGCTGATAAACCAGAACTTCGACGTCTACGTCGGGCAGTTCGTGGAGACGGACCCCTTCGACCCGGACGCGCTGTACGGGCTGACCCACTCGCGGTTCGTCGCGGAGCCGGGGTGGCAGAACCCGTTCGGGCTCACGGAGATCGCGGTCGACGACCTGCTGGAGCGACAGCGCCGAGCGACCGCCGACGAACGGAGCGACGCCGTCGCCGCGCTCCAGGAGACGGTGTGCGACCTCCAGCCCTTCTCCGTCGTCGCGTTCCCCGACGCCCTCACCGCCGTCCAAGGGGACCGCTTCGAGGGCTGGACGGAGGACCGCCAGCCGGTGTCGGTCTCCGGACTGCTCGGCCTGGACCCCGCGCCCCCGGAGGACGGATCGGCCGGCGACGGCGACGCGACCGGCGGCAACGCGACGGCCGCGGACGCCGACGACGAGTCCGAGCGCGTGCTCCGGCTCGTGACGACCGACGACCGGATCACGCAGAACTGGAACCCGATCGCGGCCGAGTTCCGGCGGCACGGCACGTTCACCGGGCTGCTGTACGACCCGCTCGTCCGCGCGGACGGGGAGTCGATCCTCCCGTGGCTGGCGGCCGACTGGGAGCGGGTCGACGCGACCGCCGTCGACGTCACGCTCCGCGACGCCCGGTGGCACGACGGCGAGCCCGTAACGGCGGACGACGTCGCGTTCACCTACCGGTTCCTCCGCGACACCTCGCTGGGGAGCGTCGAGACCTCGGTGCCGACGCCGCGGTTCCGCGGGCGGAGCTCCCTCGTCGAGGACGAGCGCGCCCTCGACGACGCGACCGTCCGGCTCACGCTGCCCGAGGTCAACGACCGGGTCGCCGCCCGGGCGCTTCAGGTGCCGGTCCTCCCGGAACACGTCTGGGACGACCGGACCGAGGCGGCGACGATCGCCGGCTTCGAGTTCGACTTCGAGACGACGGAGGCGGTGGTCTCGAACAACCCCGACCCGGTCGGGAGCGGCCCGCTCCGCTTCGTCGAGGCGACCGCGGAGGAGTCGGTCGTCTTCGAGCGGAACCCCGACCACTTCCTCGTCCGCCCGGCGCCGGACGCCGACGACGAGACGGCGGCCCCCCGCGCGGGGATCCCGTCGCGGTACCACGGGAAGCCGGCCTTCGACCGGCTCCGCGTCGAGGTGCTCCCGTCGGACATCTCGGCCGTGGAGGCGGTCGCCGAGGGGCTCGCGGACGCGACCGCCGCGAACCTCGGCCCGGCGTCCGTCCCGCGGATCGGCCGCTCGGACGCCGCCAGGCTCGTGAGCGGCCGGTCGGCGGCGTTCTACCACGTCGGCTACAACGCGCGGCGGAGCCCGCTGTCGAACCCCCGATTCCGGGCGGTCGTCGCCCGGCTGATCGACAAGGCCGCGCTCGTCGACGGGGCGTTCGACGGGTACGCGAAGGCGGCCGCGTCGCCGCTGGCGGCGTCGCCCGACGCGGTGCCGCAGTCGCTCGCGTGGACCGACGGGGCCGACCCCGTCCACCCGTTCTTCGACGACGACGGGTCGCTGGACGTCGCGGCCGCCCGCGAGGCGTTCCGCGAGATCGGGTATCGCTTCGACGACGAGGGGCGGCTGCTCTCGCGGGGGCAATGACGCCGTTCCTTTCGGTCGTCGCGTCGGTCGTCGCGTGGGTCGGGGCGATGCTCGCCGCCGCGTCGCTCGCGGTGCTCGGTCCCGCCCGGATCCGGGCGGCGTGGCGCGGGCTCCGCGACCGGATCTGGGACGCCCGTCGGGCGATCGCGCTCGTCTGCGTGGTGCTGCTCGCCAGCGCCGTCGGCCGGGGCTCGCTCCAGACCGTCTCCAGGCTGTTCGGCGTTCAGGCGACGGCGCTCATCTACGCGCTGGAGGGCGGGTTCGTCGCGTGGGTCCAGGCGACGTTCGCGACCCCCGCGCTGACCGCGTACTTCTCGTGGGTGTACGTGTACGGCTACGCCTTCCTCCTCTCGTTCCCGGTGATCGCGTACCTCGCGCTCCCGCGGACGACGGCGCTCAGGCGGCTCCTCGTCGCCTACGCGCTCAACTACGGGATCGGGTTGGCGCTGTACACCCTCGTGTTCGCCTACGGTCCGCGGAACGTGATACCCGACATGGTGACGCCGCTCCTGTTCACCAACCAGCCCGACGTGATGCGCCTCGCGAGCGAGGTGAACGTGAACACGAACGTCTTCCCGTCGCTCCACACGTCGCTGGCGGTCACCGTGGGGACGTTCGCGGTCCTGACCCGCGAGGCGTTCCCGCGGTGGACGCCGCTGGCGGTCCCGCTCTCGCTGTCGGTCGTCGTCGCGACCATGTACCTCGGGATCCACTGGCTCACCGACGTCGTCGCCGGGTTCGCGCTCGCGTTCGGCTGCGTCGCGCTCGCGTTCCGCCTCGTGGACCCGCGGAGCGACCCCGTCGAGTCGCGGAGCGACGCGAGCGAGGACCGGTCCGAGGCCGGCGCGGGCGACTGACCGCCCGTTCCGGCGTCCCGTCGGCGCGGCGATCTCGTCCCGATCAGACGCCCTCGACGAGCCGTTCGAGCTGTTCGGGCGGGACCGCGCCCCGGGCGGCGTGGCCGTCGTACGCGAACGTCGGGACGCCGGAGACCCCCCGGCGCCGCGCGGCGTCGAACATGTCGGTCACGCGCTCGCGGAGGTCGTCGTCGCCGAGCGCCTCGTCGACGACGCCCGCGTCGAGCCCCTCGACCTCCGCCGCGATGTCGGCCAGCACGTCGCGGTCGCCGATGTCCCGGCCCTCAAGCCACAGCGCGTCGAAGACGGCCTCGTCGAACGCGAGCCACGCGTCCGGCGCGGTCTCGCGCACGCGGACCGAGACGACCTGCGCGGGCAGCGAGTCGACCTCGGTCGCGAGTTCGAGCTCCATCTCGTCGGCGCCGTACTCCGCTTGGAGGCGCCGGACGTTCTCGCGGGCCTGCTCGTAGTACTCGTCGCCTTTCCCGGTGTCGGCGTCGTGGTCGATCTCGCCGTCCGGCCCGCGCTGTCCCGCGCGGAGGTCGAACGGGTGCCAGTCGATCCCGAGCGGCTCCTCGCGCGTCTCCTGATACCGCGAGAGCGACCGCCGACCGAGGTAGCAGAACGGACAGACGTAGTCGGAGTAGACGGTGATCGCCTCGCGCTCGTCGGCGCCGGCCGCGGCGTCGGAGTCGGTTGCCATGCCCGCCGGTACGCCGCGGAGCCGAAAAGGCCGTTCGGCGACGGCAGGCGCCGACGAGCGCGCGCGACCAGATCACCACCAATTAATACAACTACGTTGTATCACCGCGTATGCCCGAGTACGACCCGGTCGACCCGCCGGTCGCGCTGACGGTCGCCGGCAGCGACAGCGGCGGCGGCGCGGGGATCCAGGCCGACCTGACCGCGATGACCGCCCACGGCGTCTTCGGCGCCTCGGTCGTGACGGCGACGACCGCCCAGAACACCCGCGGCGTCGCGGACGTGAACCCGCTCCCGGCCGACCACGTCGCGAGCCAGTACGCGGCGGTCGCCGACGACTTCGACGTGCGCGCGGTCAAGACGGGGATGCTCGCGACCGCAGGGATCGTCGAGACGGTGACCGAGGCGGTCGCGGACGCCGACGTTCCCCTCGTCGTCGACCCCGTGATGGTCGCGGCCACCGGCGACCGCCTGCTCTCGCCCGCGGCCGAGGCGGCCTACGAGGACCTGGTCGCGGCCGCGACGCTCGTCACGCCGAACGCGGACGAGGCCGCGGTGCTGACCGGCGACCCGGTCGAGACGCCGGCCGACGCCGCGGCGGCCGGGCGCGAGCTGGTCGCGCTCGGCGCGGACGCGGCGCTGGTGAAGGGCGGGCACCTGACGGGCGGAGACGGCGGCGACGACACCGTCGTCGACACCCTCGTCCGCGCCGAGGAGGAGGGCGAGTCCGGGGTCGCGGTCGACCGCTTCGAGACGCCGCGGGTCGACACCGCGGCGACGCACGGCTCCGGCTGCGCGCTGTCGAGCGCGATCGCGGCGCGGCTGGCGCGGGGCGAATCGGTTCGCGAGGCGGTCGAGGCCGCGGTCGAGGGGATGACCGAGGCGGTCCGGCGCGGCTACGACGTGGGCGAGGGGCCCGGCGCGGTCAACCCGACCGTGCTGGGCGCTGAGTGAGGGCCGCCCGCTCGGACCCGGGCGATCACAGGTACGCCAGCGGGACCATCAGCGCGACGCCGAGCGCGATCCCGCCGACGAGGACCGGTTTGCCGCCCCGCGGGAGGTCGGCGCCCGTTTCGAGCGCCTCGGGGACGAACTCGGTGAGCACGAGGTAGATCATCGCGCCCGCCGCGAAGCCGAAGCCGTACGGGAGGACCTCGCGGGCGTACCGCACGAACGCGAACGCGATCACCGCCCCGATCGGCTGCGGGAGGCTGGAGAACACCGACCACCACACCATCTTCCACTTCGAGACGCCCATCGACCGCAGCGGGATCGAGATGGCCGTCCCCTCGGGGACGTTGTGGATCGAGATGGCGACGGTCATGAACACGGCCAACAGCGGGACGGTGAAGCCGAACAGCTCCGTCCCGCCCTCGAGTCCGAGGTCCGCGAAGGAGACGCCGACCGCGATCCCCTCGGGGAAGCTGTGGACCGTCAGCACGCCGAGGATCAGGATCAGCTTCTTGAAGTCCGCCTCCGCGTACTCCCGCGGATCGATGTCGGCGTCCAGCAGCACCTCGTGGGCGATGACGACGAGGACGACTCCCGCGAGCATCCCGACGCCGATCTCGACGGCGGTCCCCTCCGCGAGCCCCTCCTGAACGAGGCCGAACAGCGACGCCGCGAGCATGATCCCCGACGCGAAGCCCCACAGCGCCACGTTCCCGCGGTCGCTGATCGTCTCGAAGAAGAAGAACGGGAGCGCGCCGATCCCGGTCGCCAGCGCCGTGATCAGCCCGGCGACGAACACGAACGCGTAGGCGTCGATAGCGGCCATTCCGTGTCGAGACTACGACGCTCCCGGTGATAATTCCGCGGGACGCCCCCACGATCCGGGAATCGGTCGCCCGCCGGGCCCGGTCCGATCACCCGAGCCCGCGGATCGTGGCGGCGAGGAACGCGAGCAGCAGCAGCGCGACGAAGAGCAGCAGCGCGGTGAGCTTGATCCCGATCGCCGGTCGCAGCGCGCACGGTCTCCTCCCACGCTCCTCTCCGGTCCGCTGCGAGCGGTTCGGCGCGTCCATGATCACGTCCCGTTCGACCGGTCGGACGCGGGCCGCGGATCGGCGTCGAACGCGTTCGCCGGGGCCGAGACCGCCGTCGAGTTCTCCGCGCCGCTCGACTCGTCCGTCGACCGCTCGCCGGTCTCCGACGGTTCCGTGCCCGTTTCGTTCGGGCTCGACTCGCCGCCGTCCGCGGGCGACGAGGCGTTACCGCCCGCGGTCGATGCCGTCTCTGGCGGGCTCGATGCGTTCCCGTCCCCCGGCACCGAAGCGCCGTCACCGTCGGGCGCAGAGGCGTTACCGTCTGTGGACGGTGCCGTTTCGCTCGGGCTCGACGTGTTGCCGTCGGTCGGTGCCGAGGTGTTGCCGTCGGTCGGTGCCGAGGCGTTGCCGTCGCTCGGGCTCGACGTGTTGCCGTCGCTCGGGCTCGACGTGTTGCCGTCGGGAGGCGCCGAGACGTTCTCGCCCGGGCCGGCGGCGGTCGCCGTCGGCGCGGTTCCGTTCACCTCGGCCGTTCCGTTCGCGACGGCCGCGACGGCGAACCCCTCGCCGGCGGACTCGTCTATCTGCCGGAGTTCGTCCGGCGTCTCGAACGTCGTCGTCACGGTGGCGTTCGCGGTGAGGACCGCGATCGTGGCCCCCCCGGCGAACGCGACGCCCCACACCAACACGGCGAGGGCGACGAGCGCGACCAGTCCGCGGTTCGCGGTCATCTGTCCGCCTCCGCGGCGCCGTCCGCCGGCGCCGGCGTCGTCGCGGGAATCCCCCGATCCGGGTCGTCGATCGCGTCGACGTCGGCCTCCCCGGCGTCGGTCGCCGCCGCGTCAGCGCCCCCGTCGGTCTCGGACACGCCGCCGTCGGCTGTCGGGGCCGGCGCGTCGGTCTCCGCCGACGCCGCGCCCGAGCCGCTCCGGTCGAGGACGCCGCTCGCCGGGATCCACGCCGCGAGCGCGCCCAGCAGGAGCGTCGCGGCCGCGACCGCCACCGCGATGGCGACGGCGGTGCGCAGCTCGAACGCGACGTAAATCGCGTACGGGGTGACCGCGGCCAGCACCGCCGCCGCGCCCCCGACCGCGTCGACCGAGACGCCGCCGGAACCGCCCGCGGCGTCCGCCGTCGGGGCGGCGTCGGACTCGGTCGCGGGCTCGGGCCCGACCGACTCGGCGCCCGTGTCGTCGTCCGACTCTCCGACCGGCTCGGCGGTCGTCGGGGTCCGTCCCTCGGACTCGCTGCGGCCGCGGACGATCGACCAGACCTCGGTGGCCGCGAGCAGGCCGAAGGGGAGCATGACCAGCGCGACGAACCCGACGCGCGTGCCCGCGAACTGGATGACGTAGCCGATCCACGGGATCGTCAGCGCCACGACGCCGACGATGTTCCCGGCCGGGACGAGCCCCGGATCCGGCCCCTCGTTGGCGTCGCCCATCGTCTCGAACGCGAGCGCCGCTCCCTCGCCGCTCACGCCGATCACCCGATGCGTCACCGGCACGTCGCTCGTGCCGCGGACGAACGTGATCACGTCGCCCTCGGCGATCGCGGTCGGGTCGCGCTCGGCGACGATGACCACGTCGCCCGGCGCGATGGCGGGCGTCATGCTCGCCGTGAGCACCACGAAGCTCTCGTCGGCGCCGACGACCTCGGGGACCGCGAACACCGCGAACGGCGCGACGACCGCGATCAGCAGGACGATCCCGAGTACGTTCGCCGCGCGCTTCGCCCGCCGTGATGTGAGTAGTTGTGTCATCAGTTCGCCTCCGTGCCGCACAGCGGCTCGTCGTCCGTGGTCGTTCCACCCACGATCTCGAACTCGTCGGCGGGGCCGAACCGCATCCCGACCGCGAGCGGCTCCGAACAGCTCACGTGGATGGGTATCGTCGCTCCGCCGTCGACCGCGATTTCGATCTCCGGCCCGAGTCTGTCCGCCGGGCCGCCGCCGTTGGTGTTGCCGTTCTTACCCTTCCGAGTCACATCGCTCCCGTCGAGCGTGAACGCGTCTCCGTCGGCGACCCTGCCCGCGAAGAGCGTCCCGCTCGTGCCGCCCTTCGTCGAGACGACCGCGATCGACTGCTCGTCGCTGCCACGGTAGCCGATGTCGAGCGACGCGAGCGAGACTGCTTCGTCGTCACAGACGACGCAGTCGCCCCCGCCGCCCGTCTCGACGGTGTCGATACAGACGCCGATCGTGACGTTGCTGACTCCGTACCGCGTGCCGTTTTTGGGATTCACTGGCGCGAACACGATCCCGTCCGTCTCCGGGTCGACCGGGTCGACCGCGACGGGGTCCGGGTCGCGGTCCGGGCCGCCCTTGACCGCCACCGTACACATGTCCGGTCCCGAGTCGCCGTCGGCGTCTCGGAGTCGGAACGCGACGCCGACGACCTCGCCGTCGTCCTTCGTCTCGACTCCCGTGATCTCGATCTGGTGGGGCCTCGCGCCGTCGAGCAGCATCTCCAGCGGGAGCACGTCGCCCACCGCGGTCGACGCGCCGAAGTCCGCCTTGCCGAACGGGACGCACTCGGGGCAGTCCGTCTCCTCGCAGACGACGTCCGCGAAGGGGTTCCCCCCCGGCGCGTTCGCCTGCTCCTCAGAGACGTGGCGGCACTGCTCGGCGTACAGTCGGACGGTCAGGTCCGTCGCCTGCCCGCCCACGTCGGGCGAATCCACCGGGAGGTACGGCGCGACCTCGACGACGATCGGGTCGCCGTCCGGGTCGAGGCAGCCGGCGTCGATCCGCACTCCGGTCGCGAGGTCGCGCTCGACCTCGGCGAGGGGGCGGTAGCCGCCTGTCACCGACTCGCCGTCGACGACGACCTCGACTTCGAGGGCGTTCCCGAGCGAGTCGCCGTCCGGGCAGTCCGTCGCGAGCCACACCCGCACGGGGTTCGCCGACGCCTCTACCTCGAACGTCTCGGGCTCGGGCCGGTCGGCAAACGTCGTCCGGTCGACCGCGAGCGGCCCGACGGTGACGACGCCGTTCGTCGGCGTGCCGTCGACCGTCAGCCCGACCGTGCCGGCTCCGAAGACGTTGTTCGCGAACGTCTCGCGGTCCGCGAGGTACGCGCCCGTGCCGATCCCGCTCGCCATCCCGACGGCGCCGACGCCGCCGATCCCGGCGAGCAGCCGGCGGCGGCTGAGCCCGCTCGCGCGCCGTCCGGCGCCGTCTCCGGGGGTCATTGCCCCACCTCGGCGGCGTCGCCGCCGGTCGCGTCGCTCATCGCGAAGGGGTTCCCCTCGGCCGAGCAGTCGTCGGCGGCGAACCGCACGTCGAAGTCGACGGCGCCGCCCTGTCCGGCGTTGCCGCCCTCGCCGTCGAACTCCCAGGTGAAGGTCAGGCAGCGGCGCTCCTCGGTCGTGAGACAGCCGTTCCCGAGCAGCGTTGGATCGAGTTCGATCCCCGTCGCCACCGGGTCGGCGCTGAGTTCCGCGAGCGTGCCGGCGGCGATCAGCTCGCCGTAGCCGGCGAAGTCGCTCTCGGCGCCCGCACACGCGCCGACGCCGAGGAGGCCGGTGTCGTACCGGACCTCCAGCCGGATGCGGTCGGCGAGCGCGCGGCTCGCGGTGTCCGCGTCGTCGAGGGCCGAGCCTATCTTCAGCCACACCCGGACGCCGTCGGGCGCCGCGCCGGCGGGGTCCTCTAAGCGGAGGCCCACGCTCGCGGTCCCGGCGTCGTGGGGGAGGGCGTTGTCGACGTCGACGAGACGGATTCCGGCCGCCTCGACGTCGTCTTCGGCGTCGGTCGGGCTCGAATCGACGACCGTCCCGTTCTCCGTGCGCCGCCAGCCGACGAGCAGGTCCCACGGTCGGTCCGTCTGCGCGTACGTGTAATCCGTGTACTCACCCCAGCTGTCCGTGCCCGTCGGTCGACCGGAGGCGGCCCCGAGGGCGGCGAAGCCGACGGCTCCGGCGCCCGCGAGTGCCTCCCGCCGCGTCAGTCCTGATTCCTTCTGTGTCATTATCTGTCGTCGCGGCTCCGAACGGCCGTGTCGTCGATACCCTCCCTACTCCCACCGTGCTCGTATGTATGCGCGTCCTACCCGTGCGGCCGGGGCTCCGTACCCCGACGGTACGGGTACCGTACCCGTCCGCGGTCGCTCGATCTGCTCGACCGTCGGTCGGTCTCGCTCGACGGCGCCGCGGCGGGACCGAACCGCCGGATCAGGCCGTCTGGGACGGACCCGCGCCGTCGTTGTGCCGCGCCTGCTCGGTGTAGAAGCTCAGATCGAAGCCGAGCGTGTCGCCCTGGACCTCGTTGCCCACGTCGAGCGGGAGCTCCCATTCGAGCGCGACGCAGTGCATCACGCCGTCGCCGCGGAAGGCGTCGCGGTCCGGGTCGTCCGCCGGGTCCGAGAGCTCGTCGTACAGCGTCGAGCGGTTGCCGTCGAGCGGGATGCCGTTCCCGTCCGCCAGCTCGGCGAGGACGTTCGCGAGCGAATCCTCCATGATGATCTTCTCCTGCGTCGCCTGCGCCGCGAGGTTCCCGAACACCGTCGGGATGTTCAGCGGGTCGTCGAGGTCGTTGAAGAACGTCGAGTCACCGCCCGAGCCGCCGGCCGGGCCGGCCATCGCGAGCAGCGTGCTGGCGCTGCCGTTCACGTTGATCGTGAACACGTCGGTCGCCGGGCTCGGCGACGCCGCGCGGGCGTCGTCGGCCGCGCCGATGGGCGAGGAGAACTGGGTGCTGCCGGTCCCGTTGAACGACTCGCCGTCCGAGAGGACGATGTTGCGCTTGTCGGCGCTCGCGCGGCCGTTCGCGTCGAGCTCGCCCTGCGCGTCGTCGACGCCCTCACCGATGTAGGTGCCCGTCGCGATGCCGCCGCCAGCGAACGGGTTCGGGTCCCCGTCGCCGTCGAACGGGGTCGAACCAGCGCTGCCGCTCACAACGTTCGCGAGCTTCTGCCGCAGGCCCGACAGCGCGCCGTCGACCACGGACAGGTCGCTGGTCAGCGTCTGCAGGATGCCGGTCCGGGGTTCGTTATCGCCCTGCTTCTCGCCGTCGAAGTACGCCACGCCCACTTGCACGTCCGCGCCCGCGCTCTGTAGGAAGTCGATGAACTGCCGAGTGCCGAGCTCGACGAGGTCGATCTTCGTCGTCTCGGTGTAGTTGCTCCCGTTGATCGCGATCGGGTCGCTGCTGACCACGCCGCCGAACTGGTCGTACAGCATCGAGCCCGAGAAGTCGAGCGTCAGCATGATGTCGACCGGCCGCGCCGCGTCGTAGACGTTGTCGCAGTCCTCGTCGTACCAGAGCTTCGCGTTGATCGCGTCGCCGAGGTCGCCCATGTTGTCCGGGTCGACGATGAGCTCCGGCTCGGTGCCGGCGCCGCCGGACTCGGAGATGTTGCCCGCCTGCATCCAGATGTAGCCGGGGTTGTCACAGAGGTGGAGCGAGAAGGTGATCTCGCCGGAGTCGCCGGGTTTCACGTCGGTGAGCTGGACCAGCGTCTCCATCTCCTCGCCCGTGACGGGGTCGACGTTGAAGTTCGCCTCCGAGAGCGGCGGGATGGTCTCACAGTCCAGGGTCGGGATGTTCGCGCCGTTGCTGTCCTCGTCGTCCTCGTCCGGGAAGTCGCTGTACTTGGACACTTCGCCGTCGATCTCGATCGACTGCTCGCCGTCGCCGTCGTGGTCGGGGTGCGCGCTGACGAACTGGCGGCCGTCGCCGAAGTCGTAGGTCTGTTGCCAGTCGACGAGCAGGTCGAGCTGCCCGGCGGTCAGCTGGTTGCCCTCGAACGACTCGGTGTCGTTGAAGTACGCCGTGGTGCCGAGGCCCGCACCGGCCGAGGCGACCCCGACCGCGCCGAGGCCGGCCAGCACGGTTCGCCGCGACAGTCCGATCGTGTCGATGTTTTCCTTGTCGTTCATGATTGTGATTCCCCGAAGGGAGTCCCACCGACGGAGTCGAACCGTCGTCCCGGCCGCCCGCGCGGGTCCGGAATGGGTGGTGGTCGGTCGGACGGGCGCCGTCGCGCCCGCCGCGTCACGCGCCGATCAGACGGTGATGGTCCCCGACGCGTCGGTGACGTTGTCGATTGCCGCGCGCCCGTCGTTCGAGCTGTTCGACGACGCGACCCCCTCGCCGCCGTCGCTGGCGAAGACCTCGTTGACCACGAACTGCGTCGGGACGCTCGACAGCGCCGGCAGGCCGCTCGTCCAGTCGATGACGAACGTGTACGTCAGCCGGTCGGCGCTCTCGACCGCGAGGAAGCCGGGCGCGTCCTCCGCGGCGGTGTCGGTGCGGTTGTTGGTCCCGCCCGTGCCGGTGTTGCGCCGGATGTAGCCGCCGTCGCCGCTCGCGCCGCTCGTGCTGTTCGCGATGCCCGCGGACCGGGCCCCGGAGCTCGCGCTGCCGAAGCCGAACCGGAAGTCGTCGTTCGGGCTCTCACTGAGCCCGTCGGTGTCGACGTCGAAGTTGGCCTCGACGACGTAGGAGTTCGGGTTGCTCGGCCACTCGCCGAGGCCGGAACTGCCGCCGCCGTACATGTCGCCGTCGAGCTCCACCTGCACGACCGTGGTGGGGCCGCTGCTCACCCGCGCGGTGATCCAGTTACCCTCCGCGTCGCCTTGGCCGTCGCCGTCGCGGTCGACGCCCGTGTCGGCGTCCGTGGTCAGAACGGTGTCGAACTCGACGCAGGGGTTGTTCGTCCCGTCGTTGTGGCGGGCCTGTTCCGCGTAGAACTCGAAGTCGAAGGTGACCGAGTCCGTCTGGATCTCGTTGCCGACGCTGGTGGGGACGACCCACTCGAAGCAGACGCACTGCTCGGCGACGACCGGCTCGTCGCTCTCGTCGAACGGCGCCTCGACGCCCTCGAACGCGGGGCGGTTCGCAACCGGCGCGCTCGGGTCGCCGTCGCCGTACAGCGGGACGCCGGCGCGGAGCGCCAGCATCACGTCGCGGAGGGACCCGGAGACGATCTCGTTCCCGACCTCGCCGTCGGGGGTGCAGTACGAGACGCTGACTTCCATCGCGTCGGCGATCTCGCCCATCCCCGGGCCGGGGTCGCCGCCGGTCGAGTCGTCGTCCGCCTCGGGCTCGGTCTGGCCGTTCTCGTCGTTCGCCGTGAGCTCGCCGCACATCCACAGATACGCGGGGTTGTCGACGATCGAGAAGCAGAACTCGCCCTCGCCGGAGTCGCCGGGCTTTAAATCCTCCACGTCGATGCTGAGGGGCTCGCCCTCGCCGCCGCCGACGACGTTCCCGTTGATGAACGTCCCCTCGGGGGTGGCGTACTGCGCGAAGCTCCCCTGGTCCTCGGAGTAGTCGACGTGGACGAACAGGTCCAGCTCACCCGCCGTCAGCTCGTTGTTCTCGAACGTCTCCGTGTCGTTGAAGTACGCCGTGGTGCCGAGTCCGGCGCCGGCGGAGGCGACCCCGACCGCTCCGAGGCCGACCAGCATCTTGCGTCGCGAGAGTCCGATTGTCCTGCCGTTGTCGTTGTCTGCCATGATTGTGATTCCCCGAGGGGAGTCCCACCGACGGAGTCGAACCGCCGTCCCGGCCGCCCGCGCGGGTCCGGAATGGGAGGGTGCCGCTGTCGCGGCGTTACACGTCGATACGGAAGCCCAGCCCCTCGCGGTTCGGGGGCGACCCGGCGGGCCACGACATCGTCACCGTGCCGGTGATGACGTCGCCCTCGCCGAAGGCGACCGTACTCAGGCTCACCTTCTGCTGCTCGCCGACGTTACCGTCGGCGGAGACGGAGTTGGCGCCCGTCGGCGAACTGCCGTTGAACGCGATGTCGTTAACCTCGATGGTCGAGTCGGCGCTCGACGCCTTCGCCATCACCACGACCGTGTCGCTGGTCGGCATCGGCGCGGGCGAGACGGTAACCTCGGAGCCGTCGACGGTCCACTTCGCGTCGCCGCCGTCGATGGTGAGCTCGAAGGGAACGGGCTGGCCGTTCGGCCACGCGACGTTCTCGTTCCCGCTGTGGACGGGCGTGTCGTCGGGGAGTCGGATGTCGAGCTCGCGGTTCGCCGCGCCGCCGCCGTCACCGTAGATACCGCGGGCGTGCCAGACGCTGTCCTCGAGTTCGGGGAAGCCCTCGCCCTCGACGCTCTCGACGCAGGGGTTGTGGGTCCCGTCGTTGTGCCGCGACTGGACGGCGTAGAACTCGAAGTCGAACATGACCGAGTCCGTCTGGATCTCGTTTTCGACGCTGGTGGGGACGACCCACTCGAAGCAGACGCACTGCTCCGCGACGTTCGGTACTCCGTCGACGAACGGTTCGGTGACGCCCTCGAACGCGGGGCGGTCTGCGACCGCCGCGCTCGCGTCGCCGTCACCGGACAGGGGCACGCCCTCGATGAGCGCGTCCATGACATCGGCGAGCGATCCGGAGAGGATCTCCTCGCCCTTCTCGCCGTCGGGCGTACAGTACGAGACGGTGACCTCCATCGCGTCGGCGAGGTCTCCACCGGAAGTCTCGTCGTCGTCCGTCTCGGGCTCCGTCATCCCGTTCTCGTCGTTCGCGGTCAACTCGCCGCACATCCACATGTACGCGGGGTTGTCGACGATCGAGAAGCAGAACTCGCCCTCGCCGGAGTCGCCGGGCTTCAGGTCGGAGACCTGGATGCTCAGGCCCTCGCCCTCCTGCGTGACGATTTCGCCGTCGACGAGCTGCCCGACGACGTTGCCGTTGATGAAGCTCCCCGGGGGCGTCGAGTACTGCGCGTAGCTGCCCTGGTCCTCGGAGTAGTCGACGTGGACGAACAGGTCGAGCGAGCCCGCCGTCAGCGTGTTGTCCTCGAACGTCTCCGTGTCGTTGAAGTACGCCGTGGTGCCGAGCCCGGCGCCGGCGGAGGCGACGCCTACCGCTCCGAGGCCGACCAGCATCTTCCGCCGCGATAGTCCGATTGTGTCGTCGTTCATTGTGTATCATCCCCGAAGGGAACCCCCGGCGGCGGTCGCGAACCGCCGCGTCGGCCGCCCGAAGGCGCCGAACCGGGACCCGGACGTGTCTCGTCGTCCGGAGGGCCGCGTTGCTCCGAGGAGCTAGTTCTGCCCGCTCACGTTGCCGGTCCCGTTGGGTGCGGGACCGGGGCTGGTGCTGTTCGCCTCCGTGCCGTTGAACGTCACCTGGGGGTTGTCGTTGTGGCGCGACTGCTCGGCGTAGAGGCCGATGTCGAATTCCACCGAATCGGTCTGGACCTCGTTTTCGACCTCCGCCGGGAGCGTCCACTCGAAGCCGATACACTGGGTGGTCGCGCCGGGGTACGGCTGGCGACCCTCCTCCTGCCGGTCGCCGTCGAGCGCGTGCCCGTCGGCGAGGAAGGTCCCGAAGAAGTCGGCCATCGACCCCTCGAAGATCTTCTGTTCGCCTGCGAGGACGATCTGCGCGATCTCGGCGTAGACGGTGTCGAGGTCGGCCGGGTCGGGCGCGACGAACGCGTCGTCGGGGGAGCTGGCGACGCTCTCCAACAGACTGGTGTCCGCGTTCCCGAGCGCGATGGTGAAGATCCGGATCCCGTTGTTCTTGGCGTCGTTCGCGGCGCTGATCGCGGCGGTCTCGTCAGACTGCCCGTCGCTCAGCAGGATCATCACCTTCGACGCGCCCGCCGTGGCGTTGGTGCCGTTGAGGAGTTCGTCCTCGCCCTCGACGATGCCGGCGTCGATCGAGGTGCCGCCGCCCGCGCTGTAGTTGTTGATCGCGTTCTGGACGAGCTGGTAGTTCGTCGTCAGCTCCTGGTCGGTCGACGCGCTGGTGCTGAACGAGATTGCCGCGGCCTCGTCGGGCGACGAGAGGTTTCCGACGAAGCTGGTCGCGGCCGTCTTCAGCGCCGAGAGCGGTGCGCCACTCATCGAGCCGGAGACGTCGCTGACCAAGGCGACTTCCAGTTCCTGCTGCTGGCCCGTGCCCGTGGGCTCGTACACGTTGTCGCAGTCCTCGTCGTACCAGACGCAGACCTCGATGGCGTCGGCGAGCTCGCCGATGCCGTCGGTGTCCTCGCCTTCCTGTTCCATCTCGGGCTCGCTCTGCCCGTTCTCGGCGTTCTCGGTCAGCTCGCCCGCGAGGTAGAGGAACGCGGGGTTGTCACAGATGTGGACGCTGATAGTGACTTCGCCGGAGTCGCCGGGCTTCACGTCCTCGAGCGTGAACACCGGGATCTCGTCGCCGTTGATGAGGAACTGGTCCGCCTCGGGCGAACAGAAGTCGAACTCCTCGTCTTGGACGAGGTCCTCCCACGCCTGCATGTCCGCGGGGCTGGGCGCCTGGTCGAGCAGGTAGCGCCCGTCGCCGAGGTCCTCGGCGTCCGGGTAGCCCATGGACTGGACGTGCTCCAGGCGGCCGGGGCCGCCGAGGTACGTCGACTTGTAGTCCAGCTTCAGGTCCAGCTCGCCCGCGGTGAGCGTGTTGCCCTCGAACGCCTCCGTGTCGTTGAAGTACGCCGTGGTACCGAGTCCCGCGCCCGCGGAGGCCACGCCGACGGCCCCGAGGCCGGCGAGGACTTTGCGCCGCGAGAGTCCGATTGTGTCGTTTGTGTCTTGGCTCATGCTTTCTCCCCCGACCCGCCCCCGTCCGCGACCGGACAGCCGAATCGGTTACTTCCCCCTCCGAGGGATACCGACGTAGTTACGCGCTCCCATGTCACCGTCGAACGACCGATTCCACGTGATAGAACGTCTCAGTCGCCGAGTCGAACGGAGCGTTCGACCGGCGGTCCGGCGCCCCTACTCCGGCCGATATTGCCGGTATGGCCCCCGTACCGCCGCCTCGGAACGCGGCACGGAGACCGTACTCGTCGGGCCGAATCCGACAGGGACCTCGTACTCCCGCCGCTCGAAGGGGGATCTCACCGGGTAGCGAGTTCATACATATACCCCTGTCTGACGCAGTAGGCGACAGACCTCGGACGCCGCCGAGCGCGGTCTCCGGATCCCCACCCATGAAACTCCGAACCGACGTGCTTCCGGCCGAGCAGGTGTACACCATCCTCGCGAACGAGCGCCGACGGCGCGCGATCGAACAGCTCAGCTCCGTCGGCGGGCCCGTCTCGGTCAACGAACTGTCGACGCTCGTCGCGGGGCGCGAGACCGGCGAGAGCCCGCCGCCGAAGCGCTGTCGCGAGAGCGTGTACACGTCGCTCGTCCAGACCCACCTCCCGAAGCTGGCGGACGCGGGCGTCATCACGTACGACCGGGACTCACAGACCATCGAGCTCTCGCGACGCGCGCGAGACGTCCGGCTCTACACAGAGATCCTCGCGCCCGGCGGCGCGACGTGGTCGGAGATCTACCGCGCGCTCGCGGTGGCGTCGCTGCTCGTCGTGCTCGCCGCGCTCCTCGACGCCCCGCTCGTGTCGGCCGTCGACCCGGTCCTCTGGACCAGCCTCGCGCTCGGCGCCTTCGCCGCCGCGAGCGCCGTCCAGCTGTGGGTCAACCGCTTCTCGGTGCTGCGACAGCTACGGCCGCGGTGACTCGGCTCGAAAAAACAGCTCCTACTCGATTTTCGACCACTTCCCTTCGATTCCCCTCCGTCGCTTCAGTTCTTCTCCGTCGCTTCGATTTCCTGGCTTTCCTACTCGCTCGCGGCCGCGAGCGACGGCGGTAGCCGAAGCTCGAACAGTCGGGCGTCGCAGCCCGCACACCGCCCGGCGACGACGTCGTAGCTGGCACAGCAGGACTCGACGACCCGCTCTTCGAGCGCCACGTCCCCGGCGCAGGCGGGGCATTCCTCGACGAACAGCCGGAGGGCCCCGAGGACGGTGCTCTGGTCCGCGAGCGGCAGGTCGGTCCAGTCGTCGCGGGTCGCCGTCAGCACGCGGTCGGCCGCGGCGTCCGCCCGGAACGCCGCGCGCGACTCCCAGTGGCCAATCTTCTCGTCGCCCGCGTACGCGAAGCCGACGCCCTCGTACCAGTCGATCGCCAGCTCGTCGCGGTCGACCCCGGTGAGCGACGCGAGCGCGTCGAGGTCGCCGTCGGTCGGCGCGTCGGCGTCGACCGCCGCCCGCCACGCCGCGGCGAAGTCGGGCGCGAACGCGAAGTCGTCGCCCCCCGGCGTCTCGACGAGGACGCCGGCGTCGAGGAGGTACGCCTCCGGGTCGACGTCGCCCGCCGGACGCGTCCCGCGTTTCGTCTCGCCGGGCGCCTTGCCGAACAGCGCGAGGACGCGCTCGGGGAGGTAGCGCTTCGTGAGCTCGGGCGTCCCCGGGACGAGGTAGCCGCGCAGCCAGATCGCCGCGAGCGAGGCCCCGAACCCGGCCGCGCCGAGGAGCGGCGCGCCGACCGCGGTCACCGCCGCCGCCCCGACCGCGGCGATCCCGACGTTGACGACCGTACACGGCAGACAACGGTTCTCGCCGGTGTACTCGGGCTGCCGGAGGCGGTCGACGGCGGTCCGGGCGGGTCGTCCGAGTCTGGCCGACAGCGTGGCGCGTGACGCGTTCATACACACTGAACGGCGGCGAACCGACCTATGTATGGGCCGCCTACCGCCCAGTCGTGCCCGATTCGCCGTCTCGAAAAGTCACAAAATATACTATATAGAGAGTATAGCAGAAGTAGACTGTAATAGCGTTCTTTTGATCGGTGTCAGCGCCGTTTTGAAGCCCTGAACGGCGTGATTCTACCGCACTATTGGATCGCGACATCTCAAATTATTGTTAACCGCAACTGATAAGACCTCTCCTGATAATCTAGCTTCAACTTGAATGGATGAGCCATGACACCACAACTCACTGGGTCGGAAGCATCGCTCGCCGACGGCGAGGACGGCTCCTCGCGGGACGCCGCCGGTCCCTCGCGCGACGAGGTGTTCACCGCGCTGAGTAACGCGCGGCGGCGGAACGTCATCAAGTACCTGAAAACGAACGGTTCGGAGGCGCGAGTCCGCGACATCGCCGAGCAGCTGGCGGCCTGGGAGAACGACGTCGAGATCAACGAGGTCACGTACAAACAGCGCAAGCGCGTGTACACCGCCCTCCATCAGTCGCACCTCCCGAAGCTGGCCGAAAGCGGGTTCATCGACTACGAGCGCGACCGCGGGCTGGTGTCGCTCACCGAGGAGAGCCGGCAGCTTGAGGTGTATCTGGAGGTCGTCTCGGAAAACGAGATCCTCTGGAGCGAGTACTACGTCGGGCTCGCGGTCGTGTGCGGGCTGCTGGCGACGGCGGCGTGGATCGGAACCGTCCCGTTCGGCGCGGTGTCGGGATACGCGTACGCGGTCCTCTTCGCGCTCCTGTTCTGCGTGTCCGGAATCTTCCACCGGACGTCGACGAAGCGGAACCGGCTGGGGTAGGCGGCGCCTGAGCGTCCGCAGCCTCCCGTCACTCGACCCCGTCGAGCGCGGCGGGCTCCAGCTCGAAGACCCGCGCTTCGCACCCGTCACAGCGCCCGACGACCACGTCCCGAGCGGTACAGCAGGAGGCGACGACCTCCTCGCTGAGCGTCACCTCGGCCCCGCAAGCCGGACACTCCTCGACGAACAGCCGGAGCCCGCCGAGCACCTCGCTGCGCGCCGCCTGCGGGAGGTCGGTCCACTCGTCGTCGCTCGCGCGAAGCACGCGGTCGGCGGCGGCGTCCGCGAGGAACGCCGGCCGCGACACCCAGTGGCCGACCCGCTCGCCGTCGACGGCCGCGACCACCGCGTTTCCGCGCTCCTCGACCGACAGCCTCGGCTCGTCGTCGGGCGGCACGTCGGCGAGCCGCGCCACCGCCGGACCGTCGGCCGTCTCCCGGGCGGTCTCGAGTTCGCTCCGCCACGCGGACGCGAACCACGGCGCGTACGTCAGGTCGCTCCCGTCGTCGGTCTCGACGAGCGCGTCCGCGGCGAGCAGGTACGACTGCGGGTCGACGGCGACGCCCTCGGCCGACTCGCCCGACGGGTCGGCCTCGTCCGTCGGCGTCCCGATCGCGGCCGAAGCCCCCGATTCCACCCCGGCCGCCGGCGGCGCCTTGCCGAACAGCCGGAGCACCGACTCCGGGAGGTAGCGCTTCGTGAGCTCGGGCGTGCCGGGCACGAGGTAGCCGCGCAGCCAGATCGCCGCGAGCGAGAGCCCCGTCGCGGCCGCGCCGACAACGGGATCGACGGCGACGGCGACCGCCGCGCCGAGCGCGACGCCGATCGTGACGTTGACAGCGGTACAGGGGGTACAGCGATTCTCGCCGGTGTACTCCGGTTGGCGGAGGCGATCAACGACCCCGCTGCCCGACGCGTCCATACCGCGCCTACGCGGGGCGGGTGCTTGTAATTACGGACGCGCTGGGGCAGACCAGTCTCGCCGCCCGTCGCGGTCCGGCCGCTCACTACCGCCCGTCTAATACCCGCAGGGTTTTAGCCGCGCACGGCGGGTGTACGGACATATGGCAACGGGGATCGTCGGGGAGTTCCTCGATCTCAAGGCGGAGACGGACGCGGACGTCCTCGCGATGCAGTGCGGCGACTTCTACGAGTTCTTCGCGGACGACGCGGAGCTGGTCGCCGACGAGCTGGACCTCTCCATCTCGCAGAAGTCCTCCCACGGCTCGTCGTACCCGATGGCGGGCGTCCCCCTCTCGGAGCTGACGCCGTACGTGAACGCGCTGGTCGAGCGGGGATACCGGGTCGCGGTCGCGGACCAGTACGAGACCGACGACGGCGGCCACGCCCGCGAGGTCGTCCGCGTCGTCACGCCCGGCACGGTCCTGGAGACGAGCGACGACGACGCGCGCTACCTCGCGGCCGTCGTCCGGGAGGGGGACGCCGGCGGCGCGACGGGCGCGGTCGACGCCGCCGACGGCCCCTACGGGCTCGCCTTCGCCGACGTGACGACGGGGCGGTTCCTCGCGACGACGGTCGAGGACGGCGGCGACCTGCGCGCCGAGCTCTACCGGTTCGACCCCGCGGAGGTGCTGCCCGGCCCGCACGTCCGCAACGACGACGGCCTGCTCGGCGCGGTCCGGGAGGACCTCTCCGGGCGCGTGACCGCCTTCGACGCGGAGGCGTTCGCGGCGGGCCGCGCGAGACACGCCGTGCGCGAGCAGTTCGGCCGCGAGACGACCGACAGCGTCGGGCTGGACGCGGACCTCGCGGTCCGCGCGGCGGGCGCGGTCCTCTCGTACGTCGAGGAGACGGGCGCGGGCGTGCTGGCGTCGATGACCCGCCTCACCGCCTACGGCGCCGACGACCGCGTCGACGTGGACGCGACCACCCAGCGCAACCTCGAGATCACGGAGACGATGCGGGGCGACGCCGACGGCTCGCTGTTCGACACCGTCGACCACACCGTCACCGCCGCCGGCGGGCGGCTGCTCCGGGAGTGGCTCACTCGCCCCCGGCGCGACCGCGAGACGCTCGCCGACCGCCTCGACGCCGTGGAGGCGCTGGCGTCCGCGGCGCTCGCCCGCGACCGGATCCGCGAGGTGCTCGGCGACGCCTACGACCTCGAACGGCTCGCGGCGCGGACGACGAGCGGAAGCGCGGGCGCACGCGAACTCCTCTCGGTGCGGGACACGCTCGCGCTGCTGCCGGACCTCGCCGACGCGGTCGCCGACACTCCCCTCGCCGACTCGCCCGCGGCCGCCGTCCTCGAACGCGTCGACCGCGACCGCGCGGCCGCCCTCCGGGAGGAGCTCGCCGAGGCGCTCGCCGAGGACCCGCCGAAGGCGAAGACGGGCGGCGGGCTCCTCAAGTGCGGCTACGACGACGAGCTCGACGAGCTGATCGAGCGCCACGAGTCGGTGAAGTCGTGGCTCGACGAACTCGCGGAGCGCGAGAAGCGCCGGCACGGGCTCAGTCACGTCACCGTCGACCGCAACAAGACGGACGGCTACTACATCCAGGTCGGGAAGTCGGTGGCGGATCGGGTCCCCGAGGGCTACCGCGAGATCAAGACGCTGAAGAACTCGAAGCGGTTCGTCACCGACGAGCTGGCGGAGAAGGAGCGGGAGGTCCTCCGCCTGGAGGAGGCCCGCGGCGACCTGGAGTACGAGCTGTTCGAGGAGCTGCGCGAGCGCGTCGCCGAGCGCGCAGAGCTGCTCCAGGACGCCGGCCGGGCGGTCGCGGAGCTCGACGCGCTCGCCTCGCTCGCGACCCACGCCGCCCGCAACGACTGGACGCGCCCGGAGCTGACCGACGAGCGCCGCCTCGACGTCGAGGCCGGGCGTCACCCCGTCGTCGAGGGGACGACCGACTTCGTCCCGAACGACCTCCGGCTCGACGCCGAGCGCGGCTTCCTCATCGTCACCGGCCCGAACATGAGCGGGAAGTCGACGTACATGCGCCAGGCCGCGCTGATCCAGCTGCTCGCGCAGGCGGGCTCGTTCGTCCCCGCCCGCGCGGCCGAGGTGGGGCTCGTCGACGGCATCTACACCCGCGTCGGCGCGCTCGACGAGCTGGCGCAGGGACGGTCGACGTTCATGGTCGAGATGCAGGAGCTGTCGAACATCCTCCACTCCGCGACCGAGGACTCGCTCGTCATCCTCGACGAGGTCGGCCGCGGCACCGCCACCTACGACGGCATCTCCATCGCGTGGGCCGCGACCGAGTACCTCCACAACGAGGTGCGCGCGCGGACCCTCTTCGCCACCCACTACCACGAGCTGACGACGCTCGCGGACCACCTCCCGCGCGTCGCGAACGTCCACGTCGCCGTCGACGAGCGCGACGGCGAGGTGACCTTCCTCCGCACCGTCCGCGACGGCCCGACGAATCGCTCGTACGGGGTCCACGTCGCCGACCTCGCCGGCGTGCCGGACCCCGTCGTCTCCCGCGCTGACGAGGTCTTGGACCGGCTCCGCGAGGAGAAGGCCATCGAGGCCCGCGGCTCGCGGAACGGGGGAGACGCCACCGACGGGTCCCCCGGCGACGGCGGGACCCAGCAGGTCGTGTTCGACCTCTCGTCGGGGTCGTTCTCGGGCGGCGGCGACGCCGAGGGGGAGACCGCGGACGCCTCGGTCTCCGAGGCGGGTCGCAACGGCGCGGCCCCCGGATCCCAACCGGCGGAAGCCGCCGAGTCGACGGCGACCGGCGGCGGCGAGCCCGAGAGTTCCGGGCCCGCCGACGGCCTCGACCCCGAGACCCGCGCCGTGATCGAGGAGCTGAGCGACGTCGACGTCGCGGCGACGGCGCCGGTGGAGCTGCTCTCCCGCGTCCAAGAGTGGCAGGAGCGGCTGGAGTGAGGGCGCGTCTGACGTAAGAACTAATGTCTGACCTCGTCGTGTGGTGTGTATGGGCATCATGAGCAAGATCCTCGGCGGCAGTGGGAGCCGCTCCGTCGACGATTACGTCGAGCTCGACTCGGACGACTTCGCCGACGCGCACGCGGAGACGGGGACGCAGGTACACTTCGCCGAGATCGGCGACCAGAGCGACGTCATCCCGATCAAAGACGCCGTCTACGACGGCGACTTCGTCATCGCGGACATCACCCGCCACTCCACGTCGGACCGGACGATAGAACACGTCTACGACGAGCTCCGCCAGGTGGTCCAGGAGGTCGACGGCGACATCGTCCAGAAGGGCGACGACCAGATCATCGTCACCCCGACCGGCGTCAAGGTCTCGCGGCAGAAGCTGTAAGCGCCGCGTTCCGGCGATCTTCTCTCTCCGATTCTCCCGCAGGCACCCCTTTGTAGCCCGCGTTCGCCCGTATCGGTCGAACCGTGTCATATATGCCGTTCTCCCGCCCACGTAGAGTCGAATGGACGAGCCGGTCCTCCTGACGGGCGCCGGCGGACGGGTGGGACAGGCCATCCTCCGCGGTCTCGGCGACGAGTACGACTGGCGGCTCCTCGACCGCGAGCCGCTCCCGGCCGCGAAGGTGCCCGACGGGGTCACCGACGCCGACCGGTACGTCGCCGACATCACCGACGAGCGCGCCGTCCGCGAGGCCGTCGCCGACGTCGGCGCGGTGATCCACCTCGCCGGCGACCCGCGGAAGACGGCGCCGTGGGACTCGGTCCTCCGGAACAACATCGACGGGACGCAGGTCGTGATGCGCGCCGCCGCCGAGGCCGGCGTCGAGAAGTTCGCGTTCGCCTCCTCGAACCACGCCGTCGGCGGCTACGAGACGGCCGAGCGGACCCCGGACCTGTACCGCGCCGAGGACGACTACCGGCTCGACGGGAGCGAGCTGCCCCGCCCCGGCAACCTCTACGGCGTCTCGAAGGCGGCCGGCGAGTCGCTCGGCCGCTTCTACCACGACGAGTTCGACATGAGCGTCGTCTGCGTCCGCGTCGGGAACCTCACCAAGGACCACCCGCCCCGCGAGTACGAGCGCGGGCAGGCGATGTGGCTCTCGCACCGCGACTGCGCGCACCTGTTCGACCGCTGTCTCCGCGCGGAGTACGGCTACGAGATCGTGTACGGCATCTCGGACAACGACCGCCGCTACTACTCCATCGAGCGCGCCCGCGAGGCGCTCGGGTACGACCCCGCCGACAACTCCGCCGACTACACCTTCGAGGGCGAGCCGAAGCCCGACCGCGACGCCGAGGCGGACGGCGACCGCTACGCGCCCGAGTCCTTCGCGCCGGACGCCGACCGCCCCGCCAACGAGTCGCCGGCCGACCCGAACTTCCCGGCCGACCCGGACGACGCCTGACCAGCCCGCCGCGCTCAGAACAGCCCGTCGACGTCGCGGCGCTTCCGCTCCTCCCGGTCGACGTGATCGCCGAGCCGCGCGGCCACCTGCGGCCGGGCGTCGGGCGTCCGGAGGTACGCGAACAGCAACTCGGCGAACTCGGTCCGACCCGTCCCGCGCTCCTCCCGGGCGAAGGCCGCCGCGGTCGCGAGCGTCTCCGGGTCGCCCGGCTCGCCCGCCGTCGCGAGCGCCGGCGCCGCGACCCCGGCCGCGGCGAGCGACAGGCCGTCGACCGTCGGCGCCTCGCCGCCGACCCGGATCCGCGGCGCGCTCGCGGGGTCCGCTCCCCCCGGATCGGCCGCGAGCCGTTCGGCCCACTCCCGGGCGGGAGCCAGCGCGACGCCCCGCACGTCGGCGACGCCCCTCAGCGCCGCCGCGGCGTCGTCCGCCTCCGCCGCCGCGCCGGCGCGGTCGCCGTCGGCCGCCCGGTGCGACGCCGCCGCGGTCGCGGCGAGCGCCCGGAGCAATCGCTCGTCGGCGCGGTCGCGCTCGCCGTCGCCCGGACCGGTCTCGCCGGCCGAATCGGCGTCTCCGTCGCGCTCGTCGGGGGCGGGTCGTCGGCCCCGGCCCCAGGCGACGCGCGCCGCGAGGAAGCGCCGCTCGTTGAACAGCGCGGCGCCGGCCCCGAGCGCGGCTGACGGGCCGGGCGCGTCGCGTGGGCCTCGATCCGGACCGCGGTGGCGGTCGGTCACGCCTCACGGTCGGCGACGGCGCATGATAAATGTCGAGTTCCGCGCCGGCAGGGCGGTACGTCAGCGGGGAATTGGAGGGCGGGCGTCTGCGGGGAAGTGGAGGGCGGCGCGTCAGCGGCGGAATCGGGACCGGCCGCCGGATCAGGCCTCCCGGACGGCGCCGTCGTCGTCCGGCAGGCGGACCGTTCGGTCGACCGTGGCGGGGTAGCGCCGGTGGACCGCCGCGCCGGCGACGGCACCGCAGAGGGCCGCCAGCGCGACGGCGGCCGCGGTCGGGAACGACAGGGCCGCCACCGTCGCGACCGGCAGCGCCGCGAAGGCGACCATCGCGCCGCGCGACGGGAGCGGTTCGGACGGTCGGGGACCCGCGTTCGGGTCGGGGCGGGCGGTGCGTCCGGAGGGGGATCGGTCTGCGTTCATCGTCGGATGGGGTGTGGTGCGAGGCGGACGCCTCGCGGGTCGAGTCGGTTCGGCCGTCGAGAACGGCGGGACGCGCTACGAGTCGAGGCCGTCGCGTCGGCGAAGGGAGCGGTGGGGGGCTCGCCTCGGTGGACGAGCCGGCCGTCCCCGCGTCGGGGTCACGCGGCGACGGCGCCGAGGAGAGCGGCGACCGGCCCGCGGACCTTCCGGACGCTCCGGCGGGGGGCGAACGTCGGGATGGGGTCGCGGACGGTCATGGGTTCGACCCGGCGGTGGGGACCGGCCGGGCGTATTCTCACCCAGAAACGGAATCGAGTTAATAGTTGCTCGTGTGTGTGACCCAATGCCGCGCCCGGCGGTCGCGGCCGACCGGCCACGCCCCCCGATCACCAGTACACTAAGGAAGGCCGGGAGCGTATCGCCGGTAGCCGTGTCCAGTAGCCTGCTCCCGGTGATCGCGGTCGTCCTCGTCTCGGGGCTCGGGGTCCAGCTCCTCGCGCACCGACTGCGGGTCCCCAGCGTCATCTTCTACCTCGCGATCGGGGTGCTGTTGGGGCCCGAGCTGCTGGGGCTGGTGACGCTGGAGACGTTCGGTGACGGCCTGGAGATCATCGTCGGGCTCAGCGTCGCGATCATCGTCTTCGAGGGGGCGTTCGCGCTCCGGATCGACCGGATCCGGCGCGCGTCGACGGCGTCGCTCCGGCTGGTGACCGTCAGCGCCCTCGTGATGTTCGTCGGGACCGCGGCCGCGGTCCGCGCCTTCACCGACGGCACCTGGGAGATCGCGCTCCTGATCGGCGCGCTGCTCGTGGCCACCGGCCCCACCGTCATCACGCCGATCCTCGACGTCGTCCGAGTGCGCGACCACGTCGCGACCGCGCTGGAGACCGAGGGGATCGTCAACGACGTGACGGCCGCGATCGTCGCGGTCGTCATCTTCGAGACGCTGCTGCTCGACGACCTCGGCGTCCCCGCGACGGTGGTCTCGTTCCTCCAGCGGTTCGGCGTCGGGGTCGCGGCGGGGCTGCTCGCCACGGTCGTCATCTACGCGCTGCTGGAGAGCGACCTCGTCCCCGAACGCGACGTGCAGGCGTCGCAGTTCCTCGTGCTCGCGGCCGCGATCGGGTCGTTCGCGGCCGCGGAGGCGGTCGCCGCGGAGGCGGGCATCGCGGCGGCGGCGACGAGCGGGATCCTCCTCGGGAACCTCGGGATCGACAACCGCGAGGAGATCGAGCGGTTCGCGCAGAACACCACCACGATCGTCTTATCGTTCGTGTTCATCTCGCTCGCGGCGCTTATCGACGTGGAGGCGATCGCCGGCCTCGGGCTCGGCGTGGTCGCGATCGTGGTCGTCGTCATGCTCGTCCTCCGGCCGCTGGGGGCGTTCATCGCGACGGCCGGCGTCGAGCGGTTCACCCGGCCCGAGCGGCTGTTCCTCGCGAGCGTCGGCCCGCGGGGGATCATCCCGGCGAGCGTGGCGACGCTGTTCGCCATCGAGCTGGAGCTCGCGGGCAGCGTCGCCGCCGGCGAGCTGCTCGTCGGCACGGTGTTCGCGGTCATCTTCGCGACGGTCCTCGTGGAGGCGGGGCTCGCGCGGCAGATCGGAGAGTTCCTCGGAGTGTCACCAATGCGCACGATAATCATCGGCGGGGGTCGGGTCGGCCAGGCGCTCGCCACGCGACTGGAGAACAGGGGCGAGTACGTCGTGGTCGTCGAGACGGACCCCGACGTCGTCGAGCGCGCGCGCTCGGCCGGGTTCACCGTCTACGAGGGCGACGGCAGCGACACGGAGACGCTGCGCGAGGCGCACATCGAGGACGCCAAGCGGTTCATCACGACGACGGCCGACGACGACATCAACCTCCTCGCCTGTCAGCTCGCGATCACTAAGTTCGACGTCGAGTCCGTCTACTCGCGCGTGAACGACCCGGACAACGTCGACGCCTTCGACAGCATCGGCGTCACCGGCATCGACGCCACGACCGCGACCGCGGTCGCCATCGACGACGAGATCGAGCGGCCCGCGCTCACCCACTGGATGAACGAGCTCGGCGACAGCCACGACGTTCAGGAGATCGAGGTGACCTCCGAGACGCTCGCGGGGCAGAGCATCCGCGACCTCAACGCGCAGATCCCCGACGGCACCTTCGTCGCCGTGGTCAGCCGCGACGGCGACAACCGCGTCCCCTCGGCGGACAGCGTCGTCGAGGTGGGCGACCACCTGACGTTCATCGGCGACACCGACGGGGTCCGCCGCGCGATGGAGCGCTTCCACCCGCACGACTAAGACGTACATTACGGCGTTCGAACCGCTCGCGGTGGGGGAACTGCGGCTGATGACCTGCTGTTGAGCCATTTAGCAGCCGTAGGCGTTGTTGAAATACTATCCTTCAGACATATTCTCGTCCGAAACAGCCGGTCGGTGAGAACCGCTTCGTGATTAATGACTGTAATTTAAGGCATTCGGACATAACGAGTTTCATATGCCCTCCTCAAAACGTATTGCGGCGGTGTTGGTACTGATCGGTATCATTGGATTGGCGTATTCGGTACTGACTGGTCAAGTCATAATTGGTGCGTGGTTGACGCTTTCAGCATTTGGTGTCGCGGCACTGGTGTACTACGGCGATTCCGAACGTCATACGCTCACTCGTGCTGCGATCGCTGTCACGGTTGCCTATGGCATTTTTATGCGCCAGCTGCCGGTGGCTGTCATCGCCGCCTGTGTTGTCTACCTCTCTGCGTGGCTTACCGGACCAAACAGTCCGTTCAACGCACTCGACACAGCGATATTTCCTACTCGACAAACAACTGCTGAAGGATCAGAAGACACTGATTGACAGTCCTGATTTCTTGTACTGACCAGTCTACTACTGTTCCGTCTTGAGCGATCCGCGGTTCACCTGTACTGACCACAGTAGCCCGGAACCTGTCACCACCTGAGGATTTCAACAGAGCCGAGCCGTACCAACGAGGCGTCCTGACGGAGTCCTGCGCGAGCGAAGCGAGCGCAGGGCCCGTCAGGACCGAACGCAGCGGCTGTCGAACGAAGTGAGACAGCCGCAAAGTGAGCGCCCTGACGGAGATTTGAACTCGGAACGACGGTCGGCCTCGCTTCGCTCGGCCGCTGCGACGTTCCTGCTCAAATCTCCGTGGAGTTTTCGGACACACGCACGGCTCGCTACGCTCGCCGTATTGTGTGTCCGAAAACGTCCTGACGGAGATTTGAACTCCGGTCCCTGGCTCCGCAAGCCAAGAGGATAGTCCACTACCCTACCAGGACTCATCTCTACGTATCGCGGTAGAACTTAAGACGGTTACGGTCCGGCGGCCGCGTGCCCCCGGTCCGCACGGACGCTCCGGGCGGGATGAACACCTTTTGTATCGACGGGCACCATGAACCGCTATGCGACGCCTTCGAGCCGCGACCGCGCCCCGCGCCGGTCGCCCCGCCGACCGGCCGGGAGCCGGCGCGAACCCCGGGCAACGGCAACGCTTATGCGCGACCTCGCCGACCACGGAGGGACGAGTATGGGAGCCATAGAAGAGGTGTACGAGGACCTCGACACCGAGGTCGAGTTCGAGGAGTTCGAGGCCGCGGTCGAGGACAAGGTCGAGCAGATGGGCGGGCTCGCCGACGAGGAGACCGCCGCGATGCTCATCGCGCACGAGTTGCGCGACGAGGAGGCCGACACCATCGCCGACATCGAGCCGGGAATGAACGAGGTGAAGTTCCTCGGGAAGGTGACCGCCATCGGCGAGGTCCGGACCTTCGAGCGCGACGACGACGAGGCCGAGGAGGGCCGGGTGTGTAACGTCGACGTCGCGGACGCCTCCGGCTCCGTCCGGGTCGCGCTGTGGGACGACATGGCCGCGGCCGCCGAGGAGGAGCTCGAAGTCGGGCAGGTCCTCCGCGTCATGGGCCGCCCCAAGGAGGGGTACAGCGGCCTCGAAGTGAGCGCGGACAAGGTCGAACCGGACGAGGACGCCGAGGTCGACGTCCAGGTGCTCGACACCTACCGCGTCGAGGACCTCACGCTCGGCGCGTCCGACGTCGACCTCGTCGGTCAGGTGCTCGACACCGACTCGATCCGGACGTTCGACCGCGACGACGGCAGCGAGGGGCGCGTGGCGAACCTCACCGTCGGCGACGAGACGGGCCGCGTCCGCGTCACGCTGTGGGACGGGAAGGCCGACCTCGCCGGGGAGTTCGACCCCGGCGAGGTCGTCGAGGTCGGCGACGGCTACGTCCGCGAGCGCGACGGCGACTTAGAGCTCCACGTCGGCGACCGCGGCACCGTCGAGCGCGTCGACGAGGACGTCGAGTACGTCCCGGAGACGACCGACATCGCCGACCTCGAGATCGGCGAGACCGTCGACGTCGCCGGCGGCGTCATCGAGACGGACCCGAAACGGACGTTCGACCGCGACGACGGCAGCGAGGGGCAGGTCCGCAACGTCCGGATCAAAGACGAGACGGGCGAGATCCGCGTCGCGCTGTGGGGCGACAAGGCCGACCGCGAGATCGAACTGGCCGACCGCGTCGTCTTCACCGACGTGGAGATCCAGGACGGCTGGCAGGACGACCTGGAGGCGTCCGCGAACTGGCGCTCGACCGTCTCGGTCCTGGAGGGAGAGGGCGACGCGGCGGACGCCGCCGGCGGCGGACGCTCGGGCGACGACCGCGACGCCGACGAGACCGGGCTCGGCGCCTTCGCCGAGGACGGACGGAAGGCGGCCGCGGAGGCCGTCGCCGGCGAGGGCGGCGAGGACGAGGCGAGCGGCGCGGGCGGCGCCGCGGCCGCGACGGCGGAGCAGTCGGGCGAGGCGGTGGAGTTCACCGGGACGGTCGTCCAGACGGGCGACCCGGTCGTCCTCGACGACGGCCAGCGGACGAAGACGGTCGAGACCGACGCGAGCCTCCGCCTCGGCGAGGAGATTACCGTTCGCGGGCCGGAGCGAGACGGCACCATCGACGCCGACGACGTCTTCTGACGCGGCCGGCTCCCCTCCGGAACCGGCGGCCACGCGGGTAACGGAAAGCGTTATACGATACACGGACGCGACTGTGTGTATGAGTGTCGAGTTGCCGTTCGCGCCGGTCGACGGGATCATCCGGCGGAACGCGGGGGAACTCCGCGTCAGCGCGGACGCCGCCGAGGAGCTCGCGCGACGGATCCAGTCGCACGGCGCGGAGCTGGCCGTCGACGCGGCCGAGCGGGCGACCGCGGACGGTCGGAAAACGCTGATGGCGGCCGACTTCGGGGTCGAGCAGGTCGTCAGCCGCGAGGACCTCACGCTGCCGGTCGCGCCCATCGACCGGATCGCTCGGCTCCGGATCGACGACCGGTACCGCGTGGGCGTCGACGCGCGGGTCGCGCTGGCGGACATCCTGGAGGACTACGCGGACAACGTCGCGAGCGCGGCCGCGACGCTGGCCCGCCACGCGGACCGACGGACGGTACAGGCCGAGGACATCGAGACGTACTTCGCGCTGTTCGAGTAGATGCGGTTCGGCTACAGCGAGCGGTGCCTCGACCACGACACCGGCGAACGACACCCGGAGAACCCGGACAGGCTCCGCGCGATCCGCCGCGGGCTCGCCAAGCGCCACGGCGTCGAGTACGTCGAGGCCGACCCCGCCGAGAAGGCGGCGGTCACGGCGGTCCACGACGCCGCGTACGTCGACGAGCTCGAGTCGTTCGTGGCGGACGGCGGCGGGAGCTGGGACCCCGACACCGTCGCAAGCGACGGGACGTGGGACGCCGCGCTCGCCTCCGCCGGCCTCGCCCAGTGGGCGGCCCGCGCGGCGCTCGACGGCTCGACCGGTCGACAGACGCCGTTCGCGCTCGGCCGCCCCCCGGGCCACCACGCGGTCACCGACGACGCGATGGGCTTCTGCTTCTTCAACAACGCCGCCGTCGCGGCCCAGACGGCGCTCGACGAGGACCTCGCGGACCGCGTCGCGATCTTCGACTGGGACGTCCACCACGGCAACGGGACGCAGGACATCTTCTACGACCGCGGCGACGTCTTCTACGCGTCGCTCCACGAGGACGGCCTCTACCCGGACACCGGCGACCTCGACGAGACCGGCGAGGGGGACGGCGAGGGGGCGACCGCGAACCTCCCGCTGGCGGCCGGCGCCGGCGACGCCGACTACCTCTACGCCGTCGACGAGGGGATCGCGCCCGCCGTCGACCGGTTCGACCCCGACCTGCTGATCGTCTCCGCGGGCTTCGACGCGCACCGCCACGACCCCATCTCGCGGATGCGCGTCTCCTCGGAGGGGTACGCGCTGTTAACCGACCGGATCCGGACGCTCGCCGAGGACGTCGGCGCCGCGGACGCGTACGTGCTGGAGGGCGGCTACGGGCTGGACACGCTGGCCGAGGGCGTCTCGATGGTCCACGAGACGTACGACGGGCGGCCGCCCGTGGACACCGACGAGGATCCCGACGCCAAGACGGAGTCGCTCGTCGACGACCTCCGGGCGGAACTGGGCCTGTAAGGCGCGGGGAGTCGCTTCGCTTTCTAGTTCAAATCCCTTCGATGGTTTCTGCTGCCGCAGTACTCACTCGTCGCTATTGCTCCTCGTTCGTTGTGGCGGCGGCAGAAACGCCCGGAGCGGGATTTGAACCCGCGTCACGACCGTGACAGGGTCGTATGATGGGCCACTACACCATCCGGGCAGACAGCGACAGCGCCCCGAAACGTGGGGACGCCCGGAGCGGGATTTGAACCCGCGTCACGACCGTGACAGGGTCGTATGATGGGCCACTACACCATCCGGGCTTGTCGCATCAGTTCGTATCCCTGTCTGGCAAATAAGGCTTGTCATCCCTGGCGGGAGTGCGGGTGGGTGACAGGGAACTGCGGCCCGCGGGCCGCGACGTTGCGGGGCCGGTCGGGGTCGCGGCCGGTATGCTTTTGTGCCGACCGCGCGTGTGTGGGAGTGTCGCTCGCCCCGCGACCGTGAGCCGTGCGCGGCGCGCTTGGTAACTCTTATGCCGCTGGCGTATATACGCATCTGTAGTATCTCGTGATAGCTTCTCCCCACCACCAGCACCCATGGTAGACGTAAGCCAACACGAACTCGTCCCGGACCACGTTCTCCTCGACGACCCCGAGGAGGTCGAGGAGGTCCTGGCGGAGTACGACGTGAAGAAAACGAATTTACCGAAGATCAAGCGCACAGACCCCGCGCTCCCCGACGAGGCCGAAGTCGGTGACGTGGTGAAGATCGTCCGCGACTCCCGTACGACCGACGAGGCGGTCGTGTACCGACTGGTCGTCTCATGAACAGGCAAGACCGACGCGTGGTTTCACGCGAGTACTTCTCGGACGAACGGCTCGCAGAACACCACTTCCGCTCGTTCAACAACTTCCTGGACCGCGGCATGCAGGAAGTGGTCGACGAGAAGGAGACGATCGAGACGGACATCGGCGACAAGGAGGGCCAGGAACCGGTGTACGTCGAGCTCGGCGACGTGCGGATGGTCACCCCGCGGGTCCGCGAGGCCGACGGCTCCGAGGAGCTGCTCTACCCGCAGGAGGCGCGCCTCCGGAACATCACCTACTCGGCGCCCGTGTTCATGGAGATGTCCATCGTGCGCGGCGGCGAGGACGAGCCCGAACAGGTCGTCGACACGACCGAGACCAAGGTCGGCCGGATGCCGATCATGGTCGGCTCGGACAAGTGTAACATGGCGGGCTTCTCCGACGAGGAGCTCATCGACATCGGCGAGGACCCCGTCGACCCCGGCGGCTACTTCATCGTCAACGGCTCCGAGCGCGTGCTGATGACCTCGGAGGACCTGGCGCCGAACAAGATCCTCGCGGAGTACGACTCGAAGTACGGCGACGAGATCCAGGTCGCGAAGACGTTCTCCCAGCGCCGCGGGTACCGCGCGCTGGTCCTCTGTGAGCGCAACCGCGAGGGGCTGCTCGAAGTGTCGTTCCCCTCCGTCTCCGGCTCTATCGACTTCGTGACGCTGGTCCGCGCCCTCGGGCTCGAATCCGACGAGGAGATCGTCCACCGCGTCTCGGACGACCCCGAGATCGTGAAGTTCATGCTGGAGAACTTAGAGGAGGCCTCGGTCCAGACGACCGAGGAGGCCATCGAGACCCTCGGCGAGCGCGTCGCCTCCGGTCAGGGGAAGAACTACCAGCTCAAGCGGGCGAACTACGTCATCGACCGCTACCTGCTCCCGCACCTCCACGAGGAGGGCGTCGACGAGGAGGACGTGCGGATCAACAAGGCGTACTACCTCTGCCGGATGGCCGAGGCGTGCTTCGAGCTCGCCTTAGACCGCCGGGAGGCCGACGACAAGGACCACTACGCGAACAAGCGCCTGAAGGTCTCCGGCGACCTCATGCGTGACCTGTTCCGCACCGCCCTGAACAAGCTGGCGCGCGACGTGAAGTACCAGCTCGAACGCGCGAACATGCGGAACCGGCAGCTCACGGTCAACACGGTCGTCCGCTCGGACGTGCTGACCGAGCGGCTCGAACACCCGATCGCGACGGGCAACTGGGTCGGCGGCCGCTCGGGCGTCTCCCAGCTCGTCGACCGGACGGACTACATGGGCGTGCTCTCGCACCTGCGGCGCCTGCGGTCGCCGCTGTCGCGGTCGCAGCCGCACTTCGAGGCGCGGGACCTCCACGCGACCCAGTGGGGTCGCATCTGTCCCTCCGAGACCCCGGAGGGGCCGAACTGCGGGCTCGTGAAGAACTTCGCGCAGGCGATGGAGCTCTCGCAGACGGTCGAGGACGAACAGGGGCTGAAACGAGAACTGGCGTCGATGGGTGTCGAGGGGATCCCCGGCATCGAGGGCGTCGACCGACAGACGGCGGACGACTGATCATGGCACAAGCAGAACGCGAAGCGAAGGTGTACGTCAACGGGAGCCTCGTGGGCACCCACGAGAACCCCCACGAGCTCGCGGAACAGATCCGCGAGGCGCGCCGCCGGGGCGACGTCTCGGAGATGGTGAACGTCTCGGTCAAAGACCGGACCCGCGAGGTCATCGTCAACGCCGACGCGGGGCGGGCGCGGCGCCCGCTCATCGTCGTCGAGAACGGCGAGCCCCTCCTCGGCGACGAGGAGATCGAGGCCCTCGAACGCGGCGACGTCGAGTTCGAGGACCTCGTCGAGCGCGGCTACGTCGAGTTCATCGACGCCGAGGAGGAGGAGGACATCCTCGTCGCCGTCGACGAGGAGGACGTGACCGAGGACCACACGCACCTCGAGATCGACCCGCAGCTCGTCTTCGGCATCGGCGCGGGGATGATCCCGTACCCAGAACACAACGCTAGCCCGCGGATTACCATGGGCGCGGGGATGATGAAGCAGTCGCTCGGGCTCCCCTCGGCGAACTACCGGATCCGGCCGGACACGCGCCAGCACCTCCTCCACTACCCGCAGCTGGCGATGGTGAAGACGCAGACCTCCGACCAGATCAGCTTCGACGAGCGGCCGGCGGCGCAGAACTTCGTCGTCGCCGTGATGTCCTACGAGGGGTTCAACATCGAGGACGCGCTGGTGATGAACCAGGGCTCCGTCGACCGCGCGCTCACCCGCTCGCACTTCTTCCGGACCTACGAGGGCGAGGAGCGCCGCTACCCCGGCGGCCAGGAGGACCGCTTCGAGATCCCGGACCAGGACGTGCGCGGCGCCCGCGGCGAGGACGCCTACACGCACCTCGACGAGGACGGCCTCGTCAACCCGGAGACGAAGGTCGACGAGTCCTCCGTCCTGCTCGGCAAGACCAGCCCGCCGCGCTTCCTCGAAGAGCCGGACGACATGGGCGGGCTCTCCCCGCAGAAGCGCCGCGAGACCTCGGTGACGATGCGCTCGGGCGAGTCGGGCGTCGTCGACACCGTGACGCTGATGGAGGGCGAGGACGGCTCCAAGCTCTCGAAGGTGAAGGTGCGCGACCAGCGGGTCCCCGAGCTCGGGGACAAGTTCGCGTCCCGACACGGACAGAAGGGCGTCGTGGGCCACCTCGCGCCCCAGGAGGACATGCCGTTCACCGAGGAGGGAGTCGTCCCCGACCTCGTGATGAACCCGCACGCGCTGCCGTCGCGGATGACGGTCGGCCACGTGCTGGAGATGCTCGGCGGCAAGGTCGGCTCGCTGCGCGGCTCGCGGGTCGACGGCACGCCGTTCCAGGGCGAAGACGAGGAGGAGCTCCGCGACCAGCTCGAGGAGTACGGCTTCAAGTCCTCCGGCAAGGAGGTCATGTACTCCGGCGTCACGGGCGAGAAGATCGACGCCGAGATCTTCGTCGGGACGATCTTCTACCACAAGCTGTACCACATGGTGTCGAACAAGCTCCACGCCCGCTCGCGCGGGCCGGTCCAGGTGCTCACGCGCCAGCCGACCGAGGGGCGCGCCCGCGAGGGCGGCCTGCGCGTCGGGGAGATGGAGCGCGACACGATCATCGGCCACGGCGCGTCGATGGTGCTCAACGAGCGACTCTTGGAGTCCTCCGACGCCGAGACGGTCCACGTCTCCGCGGAGACCGGGCTCGTCGCCGTCGAGGACCGCGAGCAGCGCCGCGTGTACGACCCGGTCACGGGCGACGAGGACGACATCCACGAGCTGGAGGTCAGCTACGCGTTCAAGCTCCTGCTCGACGAGATGATCGCCCTCGGCATCCGACCGAAACTCGAACTGGAGGACGCGATTTAGATGTCAACGCAAACACCGAAAGTGCTCGGCGGGATCGACTTCGGCCTCATGGACCCGGAGACGTACCGGGACATGTCCGCGACGAAGGTGATCACGGCCGACACGTACGACGACGACGGCTATCCGATCGACATGGGGCTGATGGACCCGCGACTGGGCGTCATCGACCCCGGCCTGGAGTGCCGAACCTGCGGTTCCCACTCCGGGTCCTGTAACGGCCACTTCGGCCACATCGAGCTGGCCGCCCCGGTCATCCACGTGGGCTTCACGAAGCTCATCCGACGGCTGCTCCGCTCGACGTGCCGCGAGTGCGGGCGGCTCGCCTTGGACGACGCGCAGCGCGACGAGTTCCGCGACCGCTACGAGCGGGCGAAGGAGCTTGGCGACGACGAGCACGACGTGCTGAAGGCCGCCGTCCGGCAGGCCCGGAAGGCGTCGACCTGCCCGTTCTGCGGCGAGCCGCAGGCGGACATCAAACACGAGAAGCCGACCACCTACTACGAGGTCCAGGACGTGCTCTCGGGCGACTACTCCGAGCGCATCGCGGCCGCGATGCAGCCCGACGAGGAGGAGGACGACCCGGGCACCTCCCCGCAGGAGCTCGCCGACGCGACCGACATCGCCCTCGACCGGATCAACGAGATCATGGCCGGCGAGTTCCGCCCGCGCAAGGAGGACCGCCGCGCCATCGAGAAGGCGCTCGACGTCGACCTCACCGAGGAGGACATGAACAAGCTGATGCCCTCGGACATCCGCGACTGGTTCGAGGACATCCCGGACGAGGACCTCGAAGTGCTCGGCATCGACGCCGAACACTCCCGGCCGGAGTGGATGATCCTGACGGTGCTGCCGGTGCCGCCGGTGACCACCCGTCCCTCCATCACGCTGGACAACGGCCAGCGCTCCGAGGACGACCTCACCCACAAGCTGGTCGACATCATCCGGATCAACCAGCGGTTCATGGAGAACCGCGAGGCCGGCGCCCCGCAGCTGATCATCGAGGACCTCTGGGAGCTCCTCCAGTACCACGTCACCACGTTCGTCGACAACGAGATCAGCGGGACGCCCCCGGCGCGACACCGCTCCGGGCGCCCGCTGAAGACCCTCAGCCAGCGGCTGAAGGGCAAGGAGGGCCGCTTCCGCGGCTCGCTGTCCGGCAAGCGCGTCAACTTCTCCGCCCGGACGGTCATCTCGCCCGACCCGACGCTCTCGCTGAACGAGGTCGGCGTGCCCGACCGCGTGGCCAAGGAGATGACCCAGACGCTCAACGTCACCGAGCGCAACGTCGAGGAGGCGCGGCAGTACGTCCGGAACGGGCCCGAGGCCCACCCCGGCGCGAACTACGTGCGCCGCCCCGACGGTCGCCGCCTGAAGGTGACCGAGAAGAACTGCGAGGAGCTCGCCGAGAAGGTCGAGGCCGACTGGGAGGTGAACCGCCACCTCGTGGACGGCGACATCGTGATCTTCAACCGGCAGCCCTCGCTGCACCGGATGTCCATCATGGCCCACGAGGTCGTGGTGATGCCGTACAAGACGTTCCGGCTCAACACCGTCGTCTGTCCGCCGTACAACGCCGACTTCGACGGCGACGAGATGAACATGCACGCGCTCCAGAACGAGGAGGCCCGCGCCGAGGCCCGCGTCCTCATGCGCGTCCAGGAGCAGATCCTCTCGCCCCGCTTCGGCGGGAACATCATCGGCGCCATCCAGGACCACATCTCCGGCACCTACCTGCTCACCCACTCGAACCCCGAGTTCACGGAGACCCAGGCGTTGGACCTGCTCCGCGCCACGCGCGTGGACGAGCTGCCCGAGGCCGACGGCGTCGACGACGACGGCCGCGAGTTCTGGACCGGTCGCACGCTGTTCTCGGAACTGCTCCCGGACGACCTGGACCTCTCCTTCGCCTCCTCGGCCGGCGACGAGGTCGTCATCGAGGGCGGCCAGCTGATCGAGGGCACCATCGACGAGGACGCGGTCGGCGCGTTCGGCGGCGAGGTCGTCGACACGCTCACGAAGGAGTACGGCGAGACCCGCGCCCGCGTGTTCATCAACGAGATCGCGTCGCTGGCGATGCGCGCGATCATGAACTTCGGGTTCTCGATCGGGATCGACGACGAGTCGATCCCGCCGGAGGCCGAAGAGCAGGTCGACGACGCCATCGAGAGCGCCTACGACCGCGTCCAAGAGCTCATCGAGACGTACGAGGCCGGCGAGCTGGAGTCGCTCCCGGGCCGCGGCGTCGACGAGACCCTGGAGATGAAGATCATGCAGACGCTCGGGAAGGCCCGCGACTCGGCCGGCGAGATCGCCGACCAGCACTTCGGCGACGACAACCCGGCGGTCGTGATGGCCCGCTCCGGCGCCCGCGGTTCGATGCTGAACCTGACGCAGATGGCCGGCTCGGTCGGCCAGCAGGCGGTCCGCGGCGAGCGGATCAACCGCGGCTACGAGGACCGGACGCTCTCGCATTACCGGCCGAACGACCTCTCCTCGGAGGCCCACGGCTTCGTGGAGAACTCCTACCGCGGCGGGCTCACGCCCCAGGAGTTCTTCTTCCACGCGATGGGCGGCCGCGAGGGGCTCGTCGACACGGCGGTCCGGACCTCCAAGTCCGGCTACCTCCAGCGCCGGCTCATCAACGCGCTCTCCGAGCTGGAGGCGCAGTACGACGGCACGGTCCGGGACACCTCGGGCCGGATCGTCCAGTTCGAGTTCGGCGAGGACGGCACCTCGCCGGTGAAGGTCTCCTCCGGCGAGGAAGACGGCATCGACGTCGAGGGGATCGTCGACCGCGTGGTCGACGCGGAGTTCGCCTCGGACGAGGAGAAGGAGCGGTTCCTCGGCGAGCGCGAGCCGCCGACGAACCTCTCGGAGCACGCCGGGCCGGGGCTGAACAAGGCCGGTGGGCCGGGGGTGGAGTCCGATGACTGAGTACGACCACGTCACCGACGACATGGAGGCGGTCGTGGAGGCGACCGAGCTCCCACGTCGGCTCAAGACGAAGGTGTACGAGGCCATCGACCGGAAGGCCGAGGAGGCTGGCGAGGTCACCATCGAGCAGGCGACCGACATCGTCGACGGCGTCGTGAACCGCTACGAGCAGACGCGGGTCGACCCCCTCGACCCCGTCGGGACGGTCTCGGCGCAGTCGATCGGCGAGCCCGGGACGCAGATGACGATGAACACGTTCCACTACGCGGGCGTCGCGGAGATCGACGTCACGCAGGGGCTCCCCCGGCTCATCGAGCTGGTGGACGCCCGGAAGACGCCGGACACGCCGATGATGACAGTCCACCTCGACGGCGAGTACGCGACCGACCGCGAGAAGGCCCACGAGGTCGTCTGGTCGATCGAGGCGACGCGCATCCTCGCGCTCGGCGACGTGTCGACGAACGTCGCGGACATGCTGGTCCGGATCGACCTGAACGACGACACCCTCTTGGAGCGGTGGCCCACCCACTCTGACCCGACGGAGGTCGCGGAGATCATCGCCGAGACGATCGAGGACTCGCTCGGCGTCGAGACCCGACAGGCCGGCACGGTCATCGAGTTCGGCCCCAACGAGCCGAGCTACCGTGAGCTGCTCCAGCTCGTCGAGCGGCTCCGGGAGATCGTGTTCAAGGGCATCGAGGAGATCGAGCGCGTCGTCATCCGCAAAGAGGAGATCGACGGCGACGAGGAGTTCGTCCTCTACACCGAGGGGTCGGCGTTCGGCGACACCCTCGACATCGAGGGCGTCGACGCCTCGCGGACGACGTGTAACAACATCCACGAGATCTACCGGAACCTCGGGGTCGAGGCGGCCCGCGAGACGATCATCGACGAGACGAAGAACACGCTCGAAGAGCAGGGGCTCGACGACGTGAACGTCCGGCACCTCATGCTCGTCGCCGACATCATGACGAACAACGGCGAGATCGAGTCGATCGGCCGGCACGGCATCTCCGGCAACAAGGACTCGGTGCTCGCGCGCGCGGCGTTCGAGGTGACGGTCAACCACCTGCTCGACGCCGCGATCCACGGCGAGTACGACGACCTCGACGGCGTCATCGAGAACGTCATCGCCGGCAAGCCCATCTCGATGGGGACCGGCGACGTCGACCTCCGGATGGGGTCGCGCGTCGTGAGCGACGACTAATGCGCGTCGAGCTCTCCGACGAGGCGCGGCGGTACATCGGCCGGTTCGACGATCTGACCGGGGTCACGCCGACCGACTGCCTCGTGGAGGGTGACCGGCTCGTGTTCGTGGTCCCGGCCGGCGAGATGGCGGCCGCGATCGGCCAGGGCGGCGAGACCGTCGCGGAGGCCGAACGGCGGCTCGACAAGTCGATCGAACTGGTCGAGGACGCGGACACCGCCGAGGCGTTCGTCGCCAGCACGCTCGCGCCGGCGGCCGTCAACGCCGTCACCATCTCCGAGCAGAACGACCGCGTGGCGTACGTCGAGGTCCCGGAGGCCGACCGCGGCGTCGCCATCGGCGCGGACGGCGCGAACATCGAGACCGCCCGCCGGCTCGCGGAGCGGCACTACGACGTCGACGACGTGCAGCTGACCTGACGGCGAACCCACGCCCTTTTGCCGACGCGCCCGTTCCTCGTCGCATGGACCGGAGACGCTTCCTCGCCGGAGTCGGCGCCGGCGCCGCGGTCGGCGCCGCCGGCTGTCTCGGCGGCGACTCGGCGGAGCGGCCGTTCCCCGACGCCGACTGGCGGAGCGAGGACGGCCTCGACGTCGCGACCCTCGCGGAGCGGCACGCCGCCGCGCTCGTCGACGCCGGGGGCGCCACGCTGTTCTCGACGGCGGCGACGAGCCACGACGGAGACGCGGAGCCGACCCCGTGGCTCCCGTCACAGGAGTACGAGGCCGCCTACGACCTCGAAAACGGCCGCCAGTACGTGCGACAAGAGGTGACCGAGACCGACGAGCCGGACGTCTCGGAGCTGTACGTCGCCGACGGGGTGGCGCTGATCCGTCGCGAGACGGCCGACGGGACGCGGTACGGTCGGCAGTCGACGGACCGCTCGGCGAGCGAGCTCGAATCGGCGATGCGCGCGGAGGTCCTGACTGGGATTCGCGTCGGGAACGAGACCGCGAGCGGCGAGACGGCGTACGAGGGGCTGAACCTCTGGGCCCCGACGAGTGACGGCGCGGGCGAGGTGCGCGGGGAGCCGACCGCGCGGTTCGCGTCCGACTCCTTCGACGGCGACCGGAACGTTCCCGAGACCGTCGAGACGGCGTCGGCGACCGTCCACGTGTACGAGTCCGGCGTCGTGCCGCGGCTCGAACAGTCGTGGGCGGGCGAACACGACGGGCAGGGGGCGACGGTCGACGTCGACATCGACTACCGCGACCTCGGCGCGACGGTGACGGAGCCGGCGTGGGTCGCGACGGCGCGCGACGAGACGAGCGGCTGACGCCCCGTCCCGTTCCGGACGAAACGACGGGCGCTCTCGTCCGCTTACCGGCTCAGCGGGAGCGAACGTCCGTCGTTTCCGACAACCGACGCCCCGTGAAACACCCTCAGATCCGTCGAGAGGTACCGCTCGGAGGATCTGAGGCCGTTTCGCGACGGAGAAAGACGACGCTTAAGTAGCTCCGTTCGGAAATAGGCGTACGATGGCGAACGGCAAGTACGCGGCCCGTAAGCTCAAAAAGGACCGGCAGAAGCGCCGCTGGTCCGACTCCGAGTACGCTCGGCGAGAGCGCGGGCTCAAGACGAAGTCCGACCCCCTGGAGGGTGCCCCGCAGGCGCGCGGCATCGTCCTCGAAAAGGTCGGCATCGAGGCAAAGCAGCCGAACTCGGCGATCCGAAAGTGCGTTCGGGTTCAGCTCATCAAGAACGGGAAGCAGGTCACCGCGTTCTGTCCCGGTGACGGCGCGATCTCCTTCATCGACGAGCACGACGAGGTCACCATCGCCGGGATCGGCGGTGCGAAGGGTCGCGCGATGGGCGACCTCTCCGGCGTCAACTACAAGGTCGAGAAGGTCAACGGCGTGTCGATGATCGAACTGGTTCGCGGGAACGCGGAGAAGCCGGTCAGATGAGCGGCGAGGAGACCGAGGCGCCGTCCGAGGAGGACGTCGCCGCCGACGAGCCGGACCCGGACGCGCCCGCCTCCAGCGAGGCCGCCAACGAGAACGCCCAGCTGTTCGGCGTCTGGGACGTCACCGAGATCGCCTACGAGGACCCCTCGACGAAGCGGTACATGACGGTGACGCCCATCGCCCATACGATGGGTCGCCACGCGTCCAAGCAGTTCAAGAAGTCCGAGATCTCGCTGGTCGAGCGGCTGATCAACCGCCTGATGCAGACCGAGGAGAACACGGGCAAGAAGCAGCAGGCGACGCGGATCGTCCGCGACGCCTTCGACATCGTCCACGAGCGGACCGAGGAGAACCCGGTCCAGATCCTCGTGACGGCCGTCGAGAACGCCGCGCCCCGCGAGGAGACCGTCCGCCTGAAGTACGGCGGCATCTCCGTCCCGAAGGCCGTCGACGTCGCGCCCCAGCGCCGCGTCGACCAGGCGCTGCTGTTCATCTCCGACGCCGTCGCCAGCGCGACGTACAAGTCGTCGACGCCCGCCGCCGAGGCGCTCGCGAACGAACTCGTCGCCGCCGCCGACTACGACGTCGAGGGCTCCTACTCCATCTCGCAGAAGGAGGAGCGCGAGCGCGTCGCCGCCGCGGCCCGCTGAACTCGGCCGCCGGCGCTTTCTCTCTCGTCTCTCTCCCGTCGGCCACCCGCGGGTCCGTCCCGATCGGGTCGCCGGTCGTCGATTCCGTCGTCGCGTCCCCACTTCTCGTCGGTCAGTAAATTCGTCGCGTACCGGTCGGAATAGCCGGGCGTCGCACCGTCGCTGTCGGCGCGTGAAAAAACGAGACCGTCGGCGTCGAGCGGTCCGCTCGGCCGTCGGCGTCGAGCGGTCCGCTCGGCCGTCGGCTCAGTCGTCGGCCGGCGCCGCGCCGGAGCCGCCGTCGGCGTGCTGCTGTTTGACCCACGAGAGCTTGCCGCCGGCCGCGAGGATGTCGCGCTCGCGCTCGGAGGCGTCGAGGTCGGCGGTGAACTCCCACTCGCCGTTGACGCTCACGGTGAACTCCTCCTGCCCGGAGCGGACGCCCGCGGGCACGTCGTCGACGATTTCGAGGTCGTCGCCCTGGTCGATCTTCTCGTACGTCTCCTCGTCGATCGCCAGCGGGACGATCCCGAAGTTGAAGAGGTTCGCCTTGTGGATGCGGGCGAAGCTCTGGGCGAAGACGGCCTCGATGCCGAGGTACATCGGACAGAGCGCGGCGTGTTCGCGCGAGGAGCCCTGGCCGTAGTTCTCGCCGGCCACGAGGACGCCGCCGTCGGCGTCGAGCGCGCGCTCGGCGAACGTGTCGTCGACGCGCGAGAGCGTGAACTCGGAGAGCTTCTCGATGTTCGAGCGGAACTTCAGGATGTCCGCCGTCGCCGGGATGATGTGGTCGGTGGTGATGTTGTCCTCCATCTTGAGGAGGGCCTCGCCGCCGTCCACGTCGATCCCGTCTTTCAGCGGCACGTCGCCGATGTTCGGGCCCTTGACGAGTCCGTCGTCGATCGCCTCGTCGGGCGAGATGATGTCCGAGTCGTCCTTCCCCATGCCGGGGCCGTACTTCGTCCCCATCTCCAGGCCGGGGGCCTCGAGGTCGCCGAGCTCGTCCGCGAGGTCACGCGGGTCGACGATCTCGCCGGTGATGGCCGCCGCGGTGGCGACCTCGGGCGAGCAGAGGAAGACGGAGTCGTCCTCGATGCCGGAGCGACCCTCGAAGTTGCGGTTGAAGGTGCGCAGCGAGACGGAGTCGGAGGCGGGCACGTGGCCGATACCGATACACGCGCCGCAGGTCGCCTCGGAGAAGTTGACGCCGGCCGCCATCATCTCCGCGGTCCAGCCCTCGCGGGCCAGCATCTCGGAGGCCTGCTTCGAGCCGGGCGCGACGATCATCTCGGTCTGCTTGGCGACCTCGCGGCCCTCCAGCATCTTCGCGCTGGGGAGGATGTCCTCGTAGGCGCCGTTGGTACAGGAGCCGACGATGACCTGCTCGACGTCGGTGCCCTCGTACTCGCTGACGGGGGCGACGTTGTCGGGCATCGAGGGCGCGGCCACGAGCGGCTCGAGCTCGTTTAAGTCGACCTCGATCGTCTCCGCGTACTCCGCGTCGTCGTCGGGCTGGAGGTCGACGTACTCGTCCTCGCGGTCCTGGCGCGCGAGCCAGTCCTTCGTCTTCTCGTCGGTCGCGAAGATCGAGGAGGTGGCGCCGAGCTCGGTGCCGAGGTTCGTGATCGTGGTACGCTCGGGGATCGTGAGCTTCTCGGCGCCGGGGCCGGTGTACTCGAAGATCTTGCCGACGCCGCCCTTGACGGTGAGTTCGCCGAGCAGGTGGAGCGCGATGTCCTTGGCGGTCGCCCACTCGGGCAGCTCGCCCTCGAGGTGGACGTTGACGACCTCGGGCATCTCGACGTAGTAGGGGCCGCCGCCCATGGCGACGGCGATGTCGAGCCCGCCCGCGCCGATCGCGAGCTGGCCGAGCCCGCCGGGGGTCGGCGTGTGCGAGTCGGAGCCGAGCAGCGTCTTGCCGGGCGCGGCGAAGTTCTCCTTGTGGACCTGGTGGCAGATGCCGTTGCCGGGCCGCGAGAAGTAGGCGCCGTACGTGCCGGCCGCGGAGCGGAGGAAGCGGTGGTCGTCGGTGTTCTTGAAGTCGAACTGGTACGTCTGGTGGTCGCAGTACTGCGCGGCGAGCTCCGTCTGGACCTCGTCCATCTCGAGGGCCTCGAACTGGAGCCACACCATCGTCCCCGTCGTGTCCTGGGTCAGCACCTGGTCGATCTCGATGCCGATCTCCTCGCCGGGCGTCAGCTCGCCCTCGACGAGATGGTCATCGAGGATCTTCTCGGTAATCGTTTGTCCCATAGTACGCGATGATGGCCCTCCCGTGGATATAAAACCCGCGAGTTTCCAGAAGATCGACCGTGTTAGATCCCGCGATACGGCAACCTTTGCCCCGATCTCCGCGTGGTACCACGCACCGTGAAATACGTAGCCGTCCCGAGTGTTTTAGGACATTAAACGCCTGAAACGGCCGAAATCGGCCGAATAGACGGTCCCGGAGATACCGGCCGGTTCCCCCGCCGGCGCCGCGACTCGCGGGCGACACCGTTTTGGCTCGCCCGCGGTTCCGGACGCGCATGTTCGACTCGGGAGCCGCGGTCGCGGCGGCGCTGGAGGCGGCCGGCGCCGACCTCGACGACGCGCAGCGACAGCCGAACGGCGTCGACCTCACCGTCGACGCGGTGTTCGCACAGACCGAACCGGGCCGCCTCGGACGCGACGGCAAGCGCGTGGGCGAGCGGCGGGAGCTGGAGCCCCGTGGCGACTGCTACCGGCTCGAACGCGGGAGCTACGTCGTGCGCTACGGCGAGCCGGTGCGGATCCCCGAGGGCCGGATCGGCTTCGTCCTCCCGCGCTCGACGCTGCTGCGGAACGCCTGTACCCTCGACACCGCGGTGTGGGACGCGGGCTACGAGGGCGTCGGCGAGGGCCGGCTCGACGTGGGTCACCCGATCGAGATCGAGCCGGGCGCGCGGATCGCGCAGCTCGTCCTCGCCGCGGCCGACCACGACGGGACGTACGAGGGCGCCTACCAGGAAGAGAACCTCTGAGCGGGCGGTCCGGGGCCGCCCCCGTCCGGGAACCCCCAGAGGGCGACTACGCCTCGTCCCAGTCCCCGCCGACGCGGTCGATGCCCATCATGTCCTCGCCCGCGTGTTCGGTGAACGCGACCTTCCAGTTCGGCCCGGGGACGCCGAACGCCTCGACCGCCCGCTCCATCACGGCCAGCGCGAACGCGCGCTTGTACTCGAAGGGCGGCCCTCGCGGATCTCGGCGTCTAAGAACAGGAGCGGGCCGTCGACCGCCCGCCCGATCGCCATCGCCGACGGCTCGCGCTCGGCGATCGTCACGGCGACGTGTCCGGCCGTCGTCTCCATCTCCTCGGTGTACCGGTCGGTGACGAACGCGACGAACGACTCCCGCTCCGCGGGCGACAGCGACAGCGTGGTCGAGAAGTGTAACAGGGGCATACCTGCGGTTCGGCCGGGTGCGACTTCGCGCTATCGGCCCAGGAGTGCGACTTCGCGTGCGGACGCCTCGGCCCGCGCGGCGGCTGCGCGAGCGCGTCGCTCGGTACGTAAAGGAACGAACGGCACGCCCGTGCCGGGAAAAGATGGCACGAGCGTGTCGTTCTGTAGGTCCCCGCTGACGCTTCGGCCCTCCAAGCGAAGCGTCACCTAAAACAAGCGGTGGTAGACACTTAAGCGTGCCGGGGGCGGCAGCGTTGTCGTATTAGTCAGCGGCGACGCGTTCACAACACGCGGTCAACAGGAACCGGGAATCCGCCCGACTGCGACCCGACGACCGCCGATCTGTCTGTCGATCCGACCCGACTACTGCCGTGCGGGGTGGTCCGCGCGGAGCCGCGTCTGCCCCTCGCCGAGGAGCCGCTCGCGGAGCGTCTCCCCCGGGGGCTCGGCGTCGGCCGGGGGGACGAGGCCGCGCTCGCGCAGCTCCGGGACGACGAGGTCGACGAAGTCGACGAGCGAGTCCGGGCGGACGACCTCCTTGACGTTGAACCCGTGGACGCCGACCTCCTCGTGCCAGCGCTGGAGCTCGGCGGCGACGCGCTCGGGGGTCCCGACGATCTTCGGCGAGGTGGTGCCGAGCCCGCAGAACTCCGCGACCTCGCGCACCGTCCACTCCCGGTCGGGCTGGGCCTTCGTGAAGGCGTTCATCGTCCCCTGGATCGCGTCCGTCTCGATGTGTTCGACCTTCTGGTCGGGGTCGAGCTCGGAGAGGTCCATGTCGAGGAAGCCGGAGAGCAGCGCGAGCGTCGCCTCGACGTCGACGTGCCGCTTGTACTCCTCGTACTTCGCCTCCGCGAGCGCCTGCGTCTCGCCGACGACCGGCACCACGCCGATGAAGAAGCGGAGGCTCTCGGGGTCGCGGCCGGCGTCGGCCGCGCGCGCCTTCACGTCCTCCATGTACTCGACGACGCCCTCCTCCGTCGGCTGGCTGGCGAAGACGGCCTCGGCGTTGCGCGCGGCGAACGAGCGGCCGTAGTCGGAGGAGCCGGCCTGGTAGACGACCGGGGTGCGCTGCGGCGACGGCTCGCAGCCGTGCGGGCCCGGCACCGAGAAGTGGTCGCCCTCGTGGTCGACCGCGTGGACCTTCTCCGGGTCGGTGTACCGGCCCGCCTCGCGGTCGCCCTCGACGGCGTCCTCCTCCCAGGAGTCCTCCCACAGCTTGTAGCAGACGTCGAGGAACTCGTCGGCGCGGTCGTAGCGCGTCTCCTTGTCGATCCGCTCGTCGAGCCCGAGGTTCTCGGCGGCCGACTCCAGGTAGGAGGTGACCACGTTGATCGCGACCCGCCCGTCGGTGAGGTGGTCGAGCGTCGAGAACTCGCGCGCGAGCTGGTAGGGGTGAGTGTACGTCGTCGAGCGCGTCACCGCGAAGCCGAGGTCGTCCGTGACCTCCGCCATCGCGGGGACGACGAGCTGCGGGTCGTTCGCGGGCGTCTGGACGGCCTTCCCGACGGCGGTCTCGCGGTCGTCGCCGTACACGTCGTAGATGCCGCGCACGTCCGCGAAGAACACCGCGTCGAACCCCCCGCGCTCGGCGGTGCGCGCGACCTCGGTCCAGTACTCGCGGTCGGCGTAGTCCGCCGACCGGTCGCCGGGGTACCGCCACGACCCGGGCGAGACGTGCTCCACCGAGGCCATGGTAAAGAGGTTGAGGTGTAGGTGATCGGACACGGCCCTCGGTACGCGCTCCGGGGTAATACGGGCACAGGAAGTGGCGGGACTTGTCGCGGTCACGGACGGACTCCCGGGACTCGACGACCGCGGCCGAGGTCGACGCGGGGCGCGTTACGCCGAGACCGACTCCGGCGAGGAGACGTACGCGGCGAAGTCGGAGGTGGTGATGATGCCGATGGGCGTCCCCCCGTCGACGACCGGGACGTGGTGGAACCCGTGTTCGAGCATCGTCTCGGCGACGGCCGCCACGCCGTCCTGCGCGCCCGCCGTGATCGGATCGCGCGTCATGTACCGCTCGACGGTCGTCTCTGCCTTCGGCCGGCTCTTCGCGACGATGTCGACGAAGTCCGTGGAGGTCAAGATTCCGACGAGCTCCCCGTCGTCGTCGACGACCAGCACCGAGCTGATGTCGTTGTCGAGCAGCACGGCGGCCGCGTCCTCGACCAGCGTGTCCGGCGTCACCGTGTGGAGGTCCGTCGACATCAGCCGCGCGACGAACACGTCTTCGATCTCGTCCATACCCGAAACAGCCGCCCTCACCGTATAAGCGTTCTCACAGATACCGTGAGAGCCCGGACTGCCGGCGCGGCCCGGCCCCCTCGGGCTCCGCGACCCACGCCGTCCGCTCGTCGCGGAGGCGGTCGCGGTCCGCCGTGGTCGGGTCGGCCGGCTCGAAGGCGGGACACCCGCTCCCGCACTCGCGGCCGGGGTCGACCACGCGGTCGAAGTGCGCGCAGCGGGGCCGCCCGTCGGCGGTCGCCTCGCCGTGCGCGCACGCCGGCGGCTCGGGGCGCCACCCCTTCCCGTACGCGCGCTCGGCGACCCGGCGCCGCTTGCGCGCCTTCGCCTCGGGACCGACCAGGGCGACGTCCGTGCGGGAGGGGCGCTCGGCGCGGATCTCGACGCCGGGGGCGTCCGGGTCGAGCGGCGTCGGCTCGCGGACCACCTCGCGCTCGCCCGTCTCCGGGTCGAACCGCCAGACGCCGACCGCCTCCGGGATCCGGTTGAGGTGCGCGCGGGTGACGTAGGAGGCGGTCGCGAGCACGACCTCGTCGAACAGGCCGAGCGCGGCGTCGTAGCGCAGCTGCGCCTCCAGCTCGCCCGGCGTCCCGAGGTCGGGCTTGTTCTCGACGGCGACGAGGCCGCCGACCCAGTCGTCCGGGTAGCGCGCCGTCGCGCGCACGGCGTCCCGCCCGTCCCGCCGCTCGCGTTCGAGGTAGCCGACCTCGACGGCCCGGTCGACGACGGCCGCGGCGCGGTCCGGCGGGAGGTCGAACGCCTCGGCGACGGGCACGGCCTCGCCCGGGCCGACGGCGGCCTCGACGGCGGGGTCCGGGATCCGCTCGGCGCTGATCGCGGCCCGGTCGTCGAAGCCGGGCCCCCGCGACAGCAGGCAGACGTCGACGATGCGCGTCCCGGGCGTCTCGACGCCCGCGCCGAGCTGGCGGGCGACGATCCGGTCGGGGGATTCGAGCGCGGCGCACAGCGCCAGCTCGAACCGGTACTCCATGGGTGAGGAAGGGACGCGGCGGGCTAAAGCGCGTCGGCGACCGCGCTCGGGCTCCGGTTCCGCCCGCCCCCGGTCGTCGCCCCGCCGCCGGTCGAAACCGGTATTCCCCGCGGGTACCTACCCCGACCATGCGCCGGGTCACCCGGAACGTCGTCGTCGCCATCGCGCTGGTCGTCGTCGCGCTGCTCGCGCTCGGCGCGCTCCCCAGCTACCTCGGCAGCGGCGACCCCTACTACCTCACGGTCGAACCGATCGAGACGAACGGCACCGCGGCCGACGTGAACAACGTCTCCGACCGCCGGTACCCGTACCTGATCGGCGCGATAGAGAGCGACGACGGTCGGTCGAAGGGCTACCAGACCGGCCCGTACGGCGTGAAGGAGTGGTTCACGCACACGCCGTTCGACGAGGTGGACGCGCTCACCCAACAGGTGCCCGGCGCCGCGACCGAGGGCGGCGTGCGGGTGCGCCGCGACGGCGAGGTGTACCACGCCGAGGTGGTCCGACCGTGACGGGCGACCGCGGCGGGCACGCGGGCGACGCCCCCGCCGACGCGCCGGCGGCCGACCTCCGCGACCTCCCCGCGTTCTCCGACGGCCGCAACCACTCGCTGCCGGGCGAGCCGGAGTGGCCCGTCAGGGAGGTCGCGGTCGAGTACGACGAGGGGTGGTTCGTCGGCGGCTACGACCGCGTCGAACAGCCCGACGGGACGGAGAAGAAGTACTACTGGGCGGAGCTGTCGCCCGCGACCGTCATCGTCGCGGTCGCCGACGACCGCGTGCTGTTCGTCGAGCAGTACCGCCCCACCGTGCGGAACACGCAGCTGGAGCTCCCGGCGGGGGTCGTCGAGGCCGGCGAGTCGTACACCGAGGCCGGGGCCCGAGAGCTCGCCGAGGAGACCGGCTTCGAGCCGTCGTCGACCTCGCTGCTCCAGGAGGTGTGGTGTTCGACGGGCGTGCTGCGCCACCGGCGCGGCTACGTGTTCGCCGAGGGGCTGGAGCCGGTCGACGTCGACCACGACAGCAACGAGTTCCTCGCCCCGCGGTCGGTCCCGGTCGAGGAGGCGTTGGCGACCGCGCGGGAGCCGCCGACGAACGACGCGACCCTTGAGGGGCTCCTGCTCGCCGAGCGCGAGGGACTGCTGTAGGCGCCCGCCGCCGGACCGCGACCCGTCGGTGCCCGACCGCCGCCGCGAACCGGCGCAGAACCCGACGCACGTCCAGTTCCGGGCGCCGACGGGGAGGTATTAGTCGCCTCGGCCCCTGTACTCTGTCATGAGCCAGACCTCGGAGCAGTCGGTGCTGCTGTCGGACGACCCCCCGCTCGACCTCCGCCTCTCGGAGTCGGAGCTTGCGGCGACCCGCGAGCGGATCGTCTCGTTCATCCGCGACGTGGTCGACGACGCGGGCGCGACGGGCGCGGTCCTCGGCCTCTCGGGCGGTATCGACTCCACGCTCACCGCGTACCTCGCGGTCGAGGCGCTCGGCGAGGAGGGCCTCCACGGGCTCACGATGCCCTCCGCGGTCAACGACCCGGACGTGATGAGCGACGCCGAGCGGGTCGCCGCGGACCTCGGCATCGAGTACGACGTGGTCGAGATCCAGCCGATCGCGGAGGCCGTCTTCGACGCCGTCCCCGATGCGGCCGACGACCGCACGGCCGCGGGCAACGTCTACGTCCGCACCCGCGCCGTGCTGAACTACTTCGTCGCCAACGCCGAGGACCGCGTCGTCCTCGGGACCGGGAACCGCGCGGAGGCGATGACCGGCTACTACACGAAGTACGGCGACCAGGCGGTCGACTGTAACCCCATCGGCAACCTCTACAAACAGCAGGTGCGCCAGCTGGCCGCGCACGTCGGGGTCCCCCGCGAACTGGTGATGCAGGAGCCGACCGCGGGGATGTGGGAGGGGCAGACCGACGCCGAGGAGATGGGACTCGACTACGACACCGTCGACGCGATCCTCGCGGTCCACGTCGACGGCGGGCTGTCCCGGGCGGCGACGGTCCGCGAACTCGACGTGCCCGAGGCGGCCGTCGACCGCGTGGTCGACCTCCACGAGCGCAGCGCCCACAAGCGGGCGATGCCGCCGGCGCCGGAGCGGTAAGAGGGCTCAGAGCGGTAAGAGGGGTCGGAGCGGCGGGGAGCCGCCGGGGTCGGGAGGACCGTGCGGGACGGCGAGCCGGAGCGGTCAGCGGGGGTCAGGCGTTCTGCGCCCGTTCCTTCGCCACCTCGGCGATCCCGGCGTTCGCCGAGCAGTTCGGGCACGCGTGTACCCGTCTCCGGTCGTCCCCGAAGACCTGGACGAACCGCTCGGAGACGTGCGCCTCGCAGTGTTCACAGGTCGGCATGGCGGTGAATGGTATCGCGGGTCATATTCGACACACGTTCACTTGGTGCCCAGACCTCAAGAGCGCTTTTCAAACTCCGTCCCAAATCAGGCCCAAATTGGGGGACCGAAGCCGGAACACGGGCGAAAAACGCGGGCCGAGAAGGGGGTTAGCGGGCGGGACGGCGACGCGGTCCCGTCGCGCCGCCGCTCTCCCCGCGACCGTCGATCGCTCCGCGCGACGCGCCGCCGACGGGCCCGGCGGTCAGAACTCGCGCAGGGCGTCGAGCACGTCGTAGGCGCTCCCGTCGTCGATGACCTCGCGGGCCGCGTCGAGGCCGTCCTCGATGGAGTCGGCGTCGCCGCCGGCGTAGATCCGGAGCGCGGCGTTGACCGCGACCGCGTCGGCGAAGGCGCCGTCGCGCTCGCCGGCCAGCACTTCTTCCGTGACCGCCGCCGAGTCGGCGGCCACGTCGTCGACCGCGAGGTCCTCCTCCTCGAGGTCCATCCCGTACTCCGCGGTCTCGATCTCGAAGTCGTCGAAGGAGGCGCCCTCGCTTCCGGCCTCGTCGCCGTCGTCGCCCGCGGCGTCCCACTCGGCGACCTTCGTGTAACCCGGGCGCACGTCGTCGTACCCCTCCATGCCCTGGAACATCAGGACGCGGTCGAGGTCGTGGAACTCGCTTTCAACGAACGTGTCGACCACCTTCTTCGCGAACGCGAGGTGGTAGAAGGAGCCGAGGTGGACGGAGGCGCCGGCGGGGTTCGCCAGCGTCTCGACGGTGTTGACGAACGTCCGGACGCCCATCTGGTCGCGCCGGTCGAACAGGTCGTCGATGGCGGGGTTGAACGCGGGCTGGTAGTAGAAGCCGAAGCCGGTCTCGTCGACCATGTCGGCGGAGTCCGAGGGCGTCAGCTCGGTGTGGACGCCCAGTTCGTCTAAGACGTGCTTGTACGCGTCCTGCTTCTGGGTCGGCACGCGGTCGCCGGAGTGGACGACGACCGGGGTGCCGGCCGCGGCCGCGACGGCGCCCGCGGCGACGCCTAAGATTGCGGTCCGGCCCTTCCCGTCGTAGTTGGCGCCGCAGTCGACGGGGTCGGCGTCGGGCTCGGCGTACTCGACGCGGTCGCACATCACGTCGACGTACGCGCCGAGCTCCTCGGGCGTGTTCCGCTTCCAGCGGTTGGAGAGCCAGAACGCCCCGAGCGTCGTCGGGTCCGGCTCGTCCGCGAGGATGCGCTCGAACGCCTCGGTCGCCTGCGCGCGCGTCAGGTCGTCGGCCGACTTGTGGCCGGAGCCGCAGACCTCGGTCATCAGCCGCTTGAGGGGCCAGTCGCCGAACTCCTGGGTCGCCTGAGCCATACGCATCGTTCGGGTTCTCGGACGAAAAGTCCCCCGTTCGACTCCCGCGCGTCGGGAACGCGTCGGGCCGGGACCGTCCCTTTGGAACGCGACCGCAGGCGACGCGCGCCCGCCCGTCCCTCGCATCGCGCGCGAGCGCCGGGCCCGGCCGACCGGGTCGCTCTCTCGGGAATCGTGGTAGTTGTTCGCAAACAATAACCGTATGGATGTCTGTTTATACAAAGAAATGTAATACGTTTCGGTTGTTCTGCGCTTTTCTAATTCTGTATCAGGGCCTAATCAGCGTTAGAGTTATATGTTTGTCCATCTACTGGCCGGCTGTACCCGATGACGTCCAAATCCGTCGCCACCGCGCTCACGCTGTACCGGTCCCGCACGCTGACGCTCGAACAGGCCGCGACCGTCGGCGGCTGCTCGACGGCGCAGCTGGAGGAGAGCGCCCGGGCGTTCGCGGCGACGCCCGGCGAGCCCCCCGCCGACGACTGACGCGCGCTCGTCCGCATCGACACCCGTCTCGCTGACGCTCGACGCGCTGACGCTTGACGCGCTCCCGCTGACGCTCGACGCCCTCCGAAACCCGTACGTACGCCCGCCCCCTATTCGAGGTAATGAGTCTGGACGCCGACTGGCGGGCCGACGTCGACGCCGTCGACGCGGCCCTCATCGACGAGTACCAGAGCGGCTTCCCCGTCGCGGAGCGCCCGTTCGAGCGGGTCGCCGACGAGATAGCGACCGAGACGGGCGCCGCGGTCGACGCCGACGAGATCCTCCGGCGCGTCCGCGACCTCCGCGAGCGCGGCGTGTTCCGCCGGTTCGGTGCAGTTCTCAACCCGCCGGTCATCGGTTCCTCGACGCTGGCGGCGGTGCGCGCCCCCGAGGACCGCTTCGACGAGGTCGCCGAGGTCATCAACGGCTACCGGCAGGTGAACCACAACTACCGCCGCGACCACGAGTGGAACCAGTGGTTCGTCGTCACCGCCGGCTCGCGGGAGCGACGCGACGAGATCCTCGACGAGATCGAGGAACGGACCGGCTGCGAGGTCCTCGCCCTGCCGATGCTCACTGACTACTACATCGACCTGGAGTTCCCCGTCGTCAACGCCGACCGGTTCGCGCGCGAGTCCCTCGACGAGACCGACGTGTCCGCCACCCGCATCTCCGAGGACGCGCGCGGCGACCTCTCCGCGCTCGACGCCGACCTCCTCTTGGCGATCCAGGACGGCTTTCCGCTGTCCGCGACCCCCTACGAAGACGTGGCGGCGGAGATCGGTGCCCCCGTCGACGACGTGCTCGCCGCGGTCGAGCGCCTGCTCGCCGACGGCTGTATCAAGCGCGTCGGCTGTATCGTCAACCACGTCGTCACCGGGTTCACGAACAACTGTATGGTGGTCTGGGACGTGCCGGACGACGAGCTCGACGAGCGCGGCGAGGCGGTCGGCAGCCTCCCGTACGTCACCCTCTGTTACCACCGACCGCGCCGCCCCGACCGGGACTGGCCGTACAACATGTTCACGATGATCCACGGCCGCGAGGCCGAGGCGGTCGACGCGAAGATCGACGAGCTGGCGGCCGACCACCTCCCGTTCGCCCACGAGCGGCTCTACTCGACCGAGACGCTGAAACAGACCGGCGCGCGCTACGAGGACCTGGTCGCGGACGGGGAGTAAACAGACTGGAAGGCGAGCGGGAACGGACAGGAAAACGGGACGACCCGGGCCGCGGTTCAGTCGTCGCCGAGGACGGTCGTCCGCTCGCCGGCGGCGGAGTCGCCCGCGACGCGGTCGCCGTCGACGCCGCGGTCGGCGCCGAGGCGGTCGAGCGCGTCGGCGCCCGCGACCGCGACGACGACGAAGCCGACCTTCGAGACGATGTCGAGGTAGACGAACACGAGCATTTCCGTCGCGGGCGTCAGCAGCCCGAGCCCGGTGGGCGCGAGCAGCCACACGACCGGGTACAGCGTCCACAGCACCACCGTGATGTTCCGGAGCGTGCCGAAGACGGCGCGGACTCGGTCGCTCTCGGCCGAGGCCGACCGCGGGAGCGAGACGAGGAGCCCGTAGACGAGCGCGAGGTACGCCGCCCCGGCGACGCCGAAGGCGACCCACGAGACCGCTCCGGTCGTCGCGGCGGCGATGATACCGCCGGCGATGATCACCACGTCGACCCCGATCAGCCCGGCGAGTACGCGCCGCGACGGTCGCGCGAGCAGCCCGAGGTAGAGGAGGAGAAGCGGCGTCGTCAGGAGCCAGTCGACGTATCGAGCGACGTCGAGCTCCCCGGCCGACAGCGAGACGCTGCCAAACCCGAGCGCCATCAGGAGGTACGCGACCGCCGCGATACCGGTGACGCCGGCGAGGGTGCCGTAGTAGACGGCGTGCGACTCGCCGGCCTCCGAGGACCGGGAGAACCACGCCCACAGCGGGGGAACCGTCCCGGCGCCCATCGCGAGGGCGCCGATCCACGCCCAGACGGCGGTGTCGACGAGCATCTCAGTTCACCTCCTCCCCGGCGGCCGCGCCGTCGCCGCCGTCGTCGCGCGAGAAATCGAACTCGGCCCCCGCACCGCCAGCGGTCCCTCCGTCGGGAGCCGCGGTGGCGTCGGGCGCCGCGCCGCGCCCCGTCGCTCTGTTCGGGCCGTCGAGGCCCTCGTCGGTCGCGAACGCGAAGTCGTCGACCGCGTCGCGCAGCGCGAGCGCGCGGTCGGAGAGCGACCCGGCCGCGGTCTCGACCGCCCCCAGGGTCCGCTCCTGTTCGTCGACCGCGCCGGTCACGTCGCCGGCCGCGCTGGCCGTCTGCGCGCTGATCGCGGAGACGTCCTCGACGTGGCCGACGACCGCGTCGACCGAGTCCGCCTGCGTCTCGGTGGCGCGGGTGATTTCGGTCATGCTGGCGTCGGTACGCTCGGAGGCCTCCGCGAGGCGCTCTAAGGCGTCGATGGAGGTCTCGACCGTGTCGACGCCGGCGGAGATCCGCTGTTCGGTGCGCGCCATCGCGTCGGCGCCCGTCTCCGCGCGCTCCTGAACGGCGTGGATCCGGGCCTCGATCTCGCTGGCCGACGCCTGCGTCTCCTCAGCCAGCGACTTCACCTCCTCGGCGACGACCGCGAAGCCGGCGCCCTCGGCGCCGGAGCGGGCGGCCTCGATGGAGGCGTTCAGCGCGAGCAGGTTCGTCTGCTCGGCGATCTCCGAGATGGTGTCGACCACCTCGCCGATCTCCTCGACCTCCGCCGCGAGCGCCTCGACCTCCGCGGTCGTCTCCGCGGTCGTCTCCTCGACCGCGTCCATCTCCGCGAGCGCCTCCTCGGCGGCCTCGCGGCCCTCCTCGCCGACCTCGGCCGCGTGTTCCGCGGTCTCCGCGACGTCGGTGACGGTGGAGGCGACCTCCTCGGCGGACGAGGCGAGGTTCTCCGCCTCGTCGGTCGCCGCCCGCAGGTCGTCGCGCTGGGTGCGGGCCCCCTCGGCGATCTCCGAGACCGCCTCGCTCACGGTCCCAGTCGTCGCCCGCAGGTCGTCCGTGCGGTCGTCGACGGTCCCGGCCACGTCGGCGGTGTCCTCGGCGACCGTCGCGACGGACGCGACCGTCCCCTCCAGCTCGTCGGCCATCTCGTTGAACGCGGCGCCGACGCGCGCCATCGCCGCGCTGTCGCTCTCCGGGTCGACCCGCCGCGTCAGGTCGCCGTCGGCGAGCGCGCGCATCGCGGTCTCGTACTCGGTCGCCTTCTCCTCGACCGTCTCGGCGCGCGCGTCGGCCTCCCGCCGCGCCCGCTCCGCCTCCTCGCGGGCCGACTCGGCGTCGGCGATCTCCGAGCGCAGCGAGCCGCGCATCTCGTCGAACGCCCCGAACAGCCGCCCGATCTCGTCGGTCCGGCCCGTGTCGAGCCGCACGTCGAGGTCGCCCTCGGCCATCCGCTCGGCCTTACCCGTGAGCTGCCGCAGGGAGATGACCGTGTTCGATCCGATCGTGACGCCGATGAGCGCGAGCCCGATCACCGTCAACAGCGTCATCCCGACGAGCCCGGACCGCACCGCTTCGCCCGCGGCGCCGGCCGCCTCGGCGCGAAGGTAGACGATAACTCCGTATGAGACTGAGACCCCCATGACCCCGACCAGCGACAGAGCGAGCTTCGCGCCGTAGCTCGATCGGACGCCCGGGGCCGATCCTGCTTGCATGTGTACTCGACCGCAGGGATCGCGCCGTGATAATAACCCTCCCCAGGATATTAACGGTGATAATCACTCTCGGCGCGGCGCCCGGCGGTCGCGGGGAGGCGACTCCGGCGACGCGGTCCGACCGAGGCCGGTCTCTCGACCCGCTCCGGACCGGTACGTTGAGGCCGCCGCCGGCCGCACGGTGAGACATGGCGACCGCTTTCGACAGGCTCGGATACGGGACGTACAAGCTGGCGGACGGCGAGGAGTGCGCGGCCGGGGTCGCGCACGCGATCGAGACCGGCTACCGCCACGTCGACACCGCCCAGGGGTACGACAACGAGGCCTCGGTCGGCGACGGGATCGACCGGAGCGGCGTCGACCGCGACGACCTGTTCGTCGCGACGAAGCTCTCGACGGACAACCTCTCGTACGACGACGCCGTCGAGACCGCCCGCGCCAGCCGGGACCGGCTCGGCGTCGACTCGATCGACCTGCTGTACGTCCACTGGCCGATCAACAGCTACGACCCCGAGGAGACGCTGCCCGCGCTCGACGACCTCGTCGACGACGGCGTGATCGACCGGATCGGGCTCTCGAACTTCGAGCCGGACCAACTGGACGAGGCGATTGACCGCCTCGACCACGACGTGTTCGCCCACCAGGTCGAGTGTCACCCCCTGCTCCAACAGGAGCGGCTCCGCGAGTACGCGGTCGAGGACGGTCACTGGCTCGTCGCCTACTCGCCGATCGCGCGCAACCGCGTCGCCGACGTCGACGCGCTCCGCGAGGTCGCCGCGGCGCAGGACGCGACCCCCGCGCAGGTGAGCCTCGCGTGGCTGCTCTCCAAGGAGCGCGTCGCGCCGATCCCGAAGGCGGCCGACCACGGTCACGTCGAGGAGAACTGGGCCGCCCGCGAGATCGACCTGACCGACGAGCAGATCGCCCGGATCGACGGGCTCGACCGCGGCGAGCGGGTCGTCGACTTCGCGGAGGCCCCTTGGAACTGAGCCCGCGCTCCGGAGCGTTCAATACCGCTACTGTCCCCTCATAGTCGGTTTAACGGTCTTCCGTGTCGAGTGATAGTGTGTGCCGGAGTCGAGCCCACGGTCCGACCGCGGCCCCGCCCCGGAAGCCGACGGCGACGCGGACGGCGAGTCGGGTCCCCGCGACCGTCCGGCCCTCCTCGCCGCCACGCCCGACCCGGAGGCGGTGTCGGACCGGCTCCGCACGCTCGCCGCCCTCGCGGGCCTCCTCGGTCTCTTGTTGACGCTGATCGCGCTGGAACTGCTCGTCCGTCTCTGACCCGTCCGCCGCCGGACCGAAACTGAACGCCAGATCTCCCCGATCCGCCGGCGGATCCGTCCTCCCCGGTAGTTTCACTTCCGCTTTCGGGCGCGTTTTTAAAAAGTGCGGGCACGACAGTCCGGACATGGCTCAGTCCACGTTCGACGACGACGACCTGTTCGGCGAGGCGGCCGAGGAGACCCGCGCGGAGGTCGAAGAGCACCTCGCGGCGGCGCGCGACCAGCTCCCCGACCCGGACGCGGTGTGGGAGACGGACGCGGACAACGTCCTCGGCGCGCTCAACGGGCTGAAGTCCGCGCTCGACGCCGGCGACGCGGTCGACAGCGTGCGCTCGGCGAAGAAGGCGTACGTCCTCGGCGAGCGGGCCGACGCGTTCGACGACGCCGACGACCTGAAGGCGGAGATAGAGGAGCTGGAGTCGCTCGTCGGCGACATCGAGAGCGCGGCCGACGAGGTGGCCTCCCTCACCGGCACCGTCCCCGCGATCCGCGGCGCGCTCCAGGACGCGGCCGACGAGGAGTAGCCCCTCTCGCTTCCTCAGGTCTCCCGGTCGACCACCGCCGCCGCCAGCTCGGCGAGCGACGCGCTCGCGCGGTCGAGCAGCTCCCGCCCGCGCTCCGCGTCGCCCGCCCGCGGGTCGCCGACGACGCCGTTGTCGGTGAACTCGTCGGAGTCGTGCGCGAGGTTCACCCCGGCGACCCACTTGCCCCACCGCTCGGCGGCGCCCGCGCTCGCCTCGTCGACCCGCTCCTCGCGGACCAAGTCGGGGTTCGTCGCGCGCAGCAGCGCGGTCTCCAGCGGCCCGGCGTGACCCATGTCGCTCGCGTGGTCGCCGACCGCCTCGAACCAGGTGAACGCGACGCCGTACCCCGCGTGGGCGTCGTCGCGCGAGAACCGCCGGGCGACCTCCGCGAGCGCCTCGACGTTCCCCCCGTGGCCGTTGACGAACACGACGCGGTCGACCCCGTGCGAGACCAGCGACTCGGCGGACTCCCGGACGTACGCCCGGAACGTCTCCGGCGAGACCCACATCGTCCCGTCGAACGCGCGGTGTTCCTCGGCGACGCCGACCGGGACCGCCGGCGCGACCGCGACCCCTCCGCGCTCCGCGGCGGCGGCCTCGCTCGACGCCGCCGCCTCGTAGGCGTCGGCGCCCGCCTCGGCGACCGCGACGGCGTTCAGGGTGTCGGTGCCGAGCGGGGCGTGCGGCCCGTGCTGTTCCGTGCTGCCGACCGGGAGGAACGCGACGTCGACGTCGGCGTCGCGGACGTCGGTCCACGTGACCTCGCTGAGGCGCATATCCGCACCTCGGCGCGCGGCGTGGTATAGGCGGCGGTCACCGCCGACGCCGCCGTCCGGCGGCCACTGGCGGCGAGACCGGTGTCGCGGGCGCTCCCGAGGTATTATGCCCCTCCCCGTAGATCCGGGCCGCATGAGCGGTGACAACGCGGACCACGACTCGGAGGCGCACGAGCCGGCCCCCGCCGTGACGTTCGGCCCGCTGAAGCGGGCGCTCCGCGAGCACCGCTACCCGGTGACGGCGGCGGAGCTGATAGAGCAGTACGGCGCCGCGACGCTGGAGGCGGAGACGACGACGGAGCGGCTCGACAGCCTGCTCGAGGGCCGCGAGGAGACGCAGTTCCGCGACCCCGCAGAGGTCCGCGAGGCGGTCCTCGACGCGCTCGGGTACGCCGACGACTCCCCGGCGCCCGCCGACGAGTGGACTCGGCTGCCGCGGTGACGGTCGACCGGGCCGACGGGTCGCTCCGATCGACCGCGGTCAGTCGTCGTCGCTCTCGGCGTCCTCGACGATCCGGGCGGTGCGCTCCTGCGCCCGGTCGATGAACTCCTGTGGCAGCTCGTCGATCTCGCCGGCCTGAACGCCCCAGAGGTGCGCGTACAGCCCGTCGTTGTCGAGCAGCTCGTCGTGCGTGCCGCGCTCGGCGACCTTCCCGCCCTCCAGAACGAGGATGGTGTCCGCGTCCTTGATCGTCGAGAGCCGGTGGGCGATCGCGAACGTCGTCCGGTCCTCCGTGAGGCGGTCGAGCGAGCGCTGGATCAGCATCTCGGTCTCCGTGTCGACGTCGGAGGTCGCCTCGTCGAGGACGAGGATGTCCGGATCGGTCAACACGGCGCGGGCGATGGTGATCCGCTGGCGCTGGCCGCCGGAGAGCTTCACGCCGCGCTCGCCGACCATCGTGTCGTAGCCGTCGGGGAGGTTCTGGATGAAGTCGTGGGCCTCGGCAGCCTCGGCCGCCTCGCGGACCTCCTCGTCGGTCGCGTCGAACGTGCCGTAGGTGATGTTCTCGCGGACGGTGCCGTAGAACAGGTACGACGACTGCCCGACGTAGCCGATCGCGCGGCGCAGCGACCGCAGCGTCACGTCGCTGACGTTCTGGTCGTCGATCCGGATCTCCCCGTCGTCGACGTCGTACATCCGGAGGAGCAGCTTGAGCACGGTCGACTTGCCGGCCCCGGTCGGGCCGACCAAGGCGAGCGTCTCGCCGCCCTCGACCGCGAAGTCGATGTCCTCGACGATGGTCTCGTCGTCGTAGCCGAAGGAGATGTCGTCGTACACGACGCGGCCGTCGTCGACGACGAGCTCCTCGGCGTCGCGGTCCTCCTCCAGCTTCGAGGGCTCGTCCATCAGCCCGAAGATCCGCGCGGAGGAGGCGCGGGCGCGCTGGTACATGTTGATGATCTGCCCGAACTGTGCCATCGGCCAGATGAACCGCTGAGTGTAGAGGATGAACACGACGAACATCCCCTCGGAGAGCTCGCCCGTGAACGGGCCCGGCGGCCCCTGGAACACCCAGAGTCCGCCGACGACGAACGTGAGGACGAAGCCTATGCCCGCGAGCACGCGGAGGCCGGGGAAGAACTTGATCCGCGTCTCGATCGCGTCCCAGTTGGCGTCGAAGTAGTCGAAGGAGACGTCGTCGACGCGCTCGGACTCGTAGGACTCGGTGTTGGCCGCCTTGATCACCTGGATGCCGCCGAGGTTGTTCTCCAGCCGGGAGTTCATCTTGCCGACCGTCGACCGCACCTCGGCGTACTTCGGCTGGATGATCTTGATGAACACGTAGGTGAACCCGGCGATGACGGGGACGGGGAGCAACGCGACCAAGGCGAGCTGCCAGTTGATCCAGAACAGGAGGACGCCGATCCCGATCACCATCACGGACAGCCGGAACACGGAGTTCATCCCGTCGTTGAGGAACCGCTCCAAGCGGTTCACGTCGTTCGAGAGGATGGACATCATCTCGCCGGTCTGCTTGTCCGAGAAGAAGTCCATGTTGAGCCGCTGCATCTGGTCGTACGTGTCGGTCCGGACGTCGTGCTGGATGTTCTGGGCGAAGGCGTTGAACCCCCAGTTCCGGACCCAGTGGAACCCGGCGCCGAAGGCGAACGCGCCGGCCAGCACCGCGATCGTGAACCAGAACTGGTCAACCTGCGTCGTCGGGAGCCACGCGTCGGGCAGTAGCACCAGCGGGATCTGCTCGTCGAACGCGGCCTCGCCGCGGAAGATGGCGTCGAGAGCGATCCCTAACATTAGGGGCGGGAGCAGGTCGAGCAGCCGCGCGAAGACGCTCGCGAGGATCCCCACCGTCACCTGCGGGACGTAGTCACGGCCGTACTCGACGAACAGCCGCTTCATCGGATTCTCGATCTTGTCCCGCTGCTCCTCGAAGGGATCGTCTTCCTCCCATTCGACGCCACTCATCACCCGGTCGTATCAGGTAAGCGGGCAAATAGGTTTCCTTCGAACCGAAATACATCGGCAGAAAACGCCGGTAGCGCGCGGCCGTTCGGGCGATTTCGCCCGGCCGACCGCGGTCGCCGCGCGGACGCCTCGGCCGATCCGAGAGCGCGACCGTCGCGCGCGCCGGTCCCGGCTCCGACGACCGCACCGCGGACTCGCTCCTCGCGGCCCGGGGTCGGCCTCACAGCTCGCGCCGCTCCACGTCGGGATCGACCCCGGCCTCGTCGAGGTCCTCCCGGATGCGTCGGCGCAGCGGGTCCGGCACCTCGTCGCGGGGGACCGGCGCCGCCGTCTCGCCCTCGTCGTCGGTCGGGACGGACCAGTAGAGGACGCGGGGCGTCTCGGCGTAGAACTCCACCGCGTATCGGTCGCTGCCTCCCTCGTAGTGGACGCGGGCGGCCGCGCCCTCCGCGCGCCACCCCTCCTGTCTGACCAAGGCGGCGATCGGGTCTCGCATGGCCGCGCTCGGGGGCCCGGACACATGTGGGTGTCGGCCGGGGTCGCGACCGAGGCTATTCGCCGGCGGGCCCGGTCGCCCGCTCCCCGCTCCGCCCGCATCGACACCGGTTTACAACCGCCGTCCCGATGACCCGCCATGTCTCTTCGCGTCACGTTCCTCGGGACGGGCGGCGCCGTCCCGACCGTCGAGCGCGCGGCCAGCGCCGTCTTCGTCAACCGCGAGGGCGACCGCTTCCTCTTCGACTGCGGCGAGGGCACCCAGCGCGAGATGATGCGCAGCGGCACGGGGTTCGCCGTCGACCGCGTGTTCGTCTCGCACCTCCACGGCGACCACGTCCTCGGGATCCCCGGCCTCGTCCAGACGCTCGGGTTCAACGACCGCACCGACCCGCTGACGGTCCACTGCCCGCCGGGGACCGACGACCACCTCCGCGACCTCGTCCACGCGGTCGGCCACGACCCGGCGTTCCCGGTCCGGATCGAGCCGGTCGCCCCCGGCGAGGTCGCCTACGAGACCGACGAGTACGCGGTCCGCGCCTTCGAGACGGAACACCGGACCGTCTCGCAGGGGTACGTCTTAGAGGAGGACGACCGCCCCGGCCGCTTCGACCGCCCGAAGGCGGAGGCGCTCGGCGTCCCCGTCGGCCCGAAGTTCGGCCGCCTCCACGAGGGCGAGGCGGTCGAGGCCGAGGACGGCACGGTCGTCGAGCCGGAGCAGGTCGTCGGCCCGCCGCGCCCGGGCCGGAAGCTGGCGTACACCGCCGACACCCGCCCGCGAGAGAGCACCGTCGAGGCCGCCGAGGGCGCCGACCTGCTGATCCACGACGCCACCTTCGCCGACGACATGGCCGACCGCGCCCGCGACACGGCCCACTCCACCGGCCGCGAGGCGGGGTCGATCGCCGACCGCGCGGACGCGAAGCGGCTCGCCCTGGTCCACATCTCCTCGCGCTACGCCGCGGACCCGAGCCCGATCCTCCGGGACGCCCGCGAGGCGTTCGACGGCGAGTGTCTCCTGCCCGACGACGGCGACCTCATCGAGGTGCCGTTCCCCGACGCGGACTGAGTTACTGAGGGTTCGACCGGCCGGTCCCACTCGGATGACTTCGTGACCGGCATGGAGACTGCCGAAGCCCCGGTCGCTCGACCGTACGATGACGGTTTTACTTATAAGCGGTCGTTCGACACGGAGACCGCCGAAGGCCCAGTCGCGAGGCGGGCGCACGCTCGCTGTGCGCCTCGTTCAGTCGCTCGCGCTGCTCGCTCCTTCGCCGCGGTGCTTGCGTCGCCTGCGCCCGCCTCGCGACTGCCCCTTCGAGTCCCGCCCGCACAGCGACCGCACCTCACGCCTCCCCAGCCTCGTCGCTCACTGCGTTCGCGCCTCCCTCGCGCGTGCTTCTCGCGCCCGACGGGCGCTCGAAGGCACGCAGGGAGGCGCGACGCGCCTCTTGCAGCCGGCGGCAGAGCCGCCGGCGACGCCACCGCTTCGTCACCTCCGTCGGATCCGCTTTTGTGTCACTCTGACCCGTGAGACAGTTCCACTTGAAACGAAGCCCGCGCACGGCTGACGGGCGTCTGACGCGAGCGAGGTCGTCCCGTCGGTCGATCTCCGCGGATCGAAAGAACTCCACGTAGCGGCCCTCAGGCGGGCGTTTCGTTCCACTTTCACCGCGGTCACGTACGTTTTAATACCATCTGGAACCAACTGTCGTACGCCTCCCACTGAAAACAAGACCGGAGGCGGAGACACCCCATGAGCGAACTGCGACAGGAAGCGGAAGCGATAGCGGAACAGTTCTCGGACCACACCGACGTCGACCCCGACGACGTCGAGGAGCGCCTCGAAACGCTCGTCGACGAGTACCGCGTGCCGCTCGACGAGGCGAGCCGGAGCGTCACCAACAGCTACCTCGAAGACGCCGGCATGGAGCGCGACGAGCTCGGCCGCGGCGGCAGCGAGGAGGTCCTCGTCAACGACATCGACGAGGACGAGCAGTGGGTCGACCTGCGCGTGACGCTGGTCGACCTCTGGGAGCCGCGCAGCGACTCCATCTCGCAGGTCGGCCTGCTCGGCGACGAGTCGGGCACGATCAAGTTCGTCGCCTTCGAGACCTCCGACCTCCCCGAGCTGACGGAGGGGCAGGCGTACGAGCTCTCGAACGTCGTCACCGACGAGTACGAGGGGAGCTACTCGGTGAAGCTCAACCGGACGACTGGTATCACCGAGATCGACGAGGCGATCGAGGTCGGCGACAACGCCGACACCGTCGAGGGCGCTCTCGTGGACATCCAGTCCGGCTCCGGGCTGATCAAGCGGTGCCCCGAGGAGGACTGTACGCGCGTCCTCCAGAACGGGCGCTGCTCCGAACACGGCCAGGTCGAAGGCGAGTTCGACCTCCGGATCAAGGGCGTCTTAGACGACGGCGAGACGGTCACCGAGGTCATCTTCGACCGCGAGGCCACCGAGGAACTCACCGGCATGACCCTGGAGGAAGCCAAGGACATGGCGATGGACGCGCTCGACACCACCGTCGTCGCCGAGGAGATGGGCGAGGACGTGCTCGGCCGCTACTACCGGGTCACCGGCCCCACCTTCGGCCGGTACGTCCTGGTCGACGAGATGGAGGACCCCGGCGCGGTCGACGTTGAAAGCGCGCTGATCGAAGCGAGGTCGATCTGAAATGAGCGGGTCAGCACCCACCCGAGAGGTCGCCCGGCGCGTGTTCGCGAGCGAGTTCAACGACGCCGGCTACACGTTCACCGAGTCCGACGACGAGCGCGCCCCCGTCTACGCGCTGCTCCCGACCGGCGAGTCCTCGAACCGCGTGTTCTTTGTAGGCACGCTCACGGAGAAGGAGGACGTCGGCGAGGACAGCGAGTACTGGCGCGGCCGCATCGTCGACCCGACGGGCACGTTCTTCGTGTACGCCGGCCAGTACCAGCCGGAAGCCGCTTCCAAGCTCCGGGACCTGGAGCCCCCGGCCTACGTCGCAGTCGTGGGGAAGCCCCGGACCTACGAGACCGACGACGGCACGGTCCGGGTCTCCGTCCGCCCCGAGTCGATCACCGAGGTCGACGCCGCCACCCGCGACCGCTGGGTCGCGGAGACCGCCCGCCGCACCGTCGAGCGCGTCGCCGCGTTCGACGACGAGGGTAACGAGTACGCGCGCATGGCGCGCGAGGAGTACGACCTCGACCCCGAGACGTACAAGGCCGCCGCGCTGTCGGCGTTAGAGGACCTCGACGAGAGCGGCGACGAGCTCGCCGGCGACGACGCCGCGCTCAGCGACGCCCCCGACGGGTCCGACTCGGCCGGCGCACCGGAGCCCTGAGGCGAGCGCGCCGCAGCCCTGATCCGGGGACGCCCGCCCGGCGCCCCGACGGCTCCGCTCGCCGTGCGACCGTCTGACAAACTGTTAAGTACGCAGCGAGACCTACGACCCGCTAATGGGCAACAAGAACAAGACGGTCTCATTCCGCGTCAACGAGGACGCGTTCGAGGCGCTCCGCGACATCGCCGAGGAGCGGGACATCTCGCTGTCGGCGGTCTTCCGGGACTACGTGGACATGCTCGTTGCCCACGACGGTCAGGTCCGGGTCGTCCCGGAACACGAGCTGACCGACGCGGACGGCGACGGCGAGGCCTTCCCGCCCCGGGTCGAGGTGCCGAAGAGCTTCGTCCGGGAGCACGAGCGGCTAGAGCTCGAGGCCGAACACCTCCGCGAACAGCTCGAAGAGCACAAGCGGTACATCAACCACCTCCGGGAGCAGGTCGAGGGCGACGACGAGGACGTGATCCACCTAGAGGACCTCGACGGCGAGTCGGACGAGCCGTCGTTCCGACTCGGATAGGGGCACACGTCGCCCCGGACCGCCTTCCGCTCCGACCGAGACCGTCCCCCCCGGCGCTTCTCTCGCCGCGCTCGCCCGCCGAGCCGCGGCGCCGCGCCGCCCGGGTCCCGCTCCGACCGGCGCCCCCCGGCGCGAAAACCTTCCTGTTTGTCCGTTACTGACCGCCGAACCGCACATCTTGGCGAAAATATTGCCGGATGGCCCGAAGTTTGTTCAGAAACGTCCGATTCTCTTCCAGTGCGATGGACGGTTTCTCAGTGCGAAGGCGCTATTTCTGATTATACTAAATTATTTACGAAAACGATATTACCCGGGCGGTGGACGGATCGGACATGCGAAGGTGGGTTCGACCGTGACCGTGTTCGACAGGGCGTACGACGATACGGTTCGCGTCCTCGACGAGGACGGCGAGGTCGTCGGCGACGTCCCCGACCTCGACGACGAGTCGCTCGTCGAGATGTACAGGCACATGCGGCTGGCGCGGCACTTCGACGGCCGCGCGGTGAGCCTCCAACGGCAGGGCCGGATGGGGACGTACCCCCCGCTCTCCGGCCAGGAGGGCGCCCAGATCGGTTCGGCGTACGCGCTCGCCGACGACGACTGGATGATCCCGTCGTACCGCGAACACGGCGCCGCCCTGGTCCACGGGCTCCCGCTGAAACAGACGCTGCTCTACTGGATGGGCCACGAGGACGGCAACCGCGCGCCGGACGACGTCAACGTCTTCCCGGTCGCCGTCCCCATCGCGTCGCAGGTGCCCCACGCGACGGGCGCCGCCTGGGCCTCGAAGCTCCGCGGCGAGGAGGACGCGTTCCTCTGCTACTTCGGCGACGGCGCGACGAGCGAGGGGGACTTCCACGAGGGAGTCAACTTCGCCGGCGTGTTCGACACGCCGACCGTCTTCTTCTGTAACAACAACCAGTGGGCCATCTCCGTCCCCCGCGAGCGGCAGACCAGGAGCGCGACGCTGGCGCAGAAGGCGGAGGCGTACGGCATCGACGGCGTCCAGGTCGACGGCATGGACCCGCTCGCGGTGTACAGCGTCACGGAAGCGGCCCTGGAGAAGGCGCGCGACCCCGACGCCGACCGCCCGCGGCCGACGCTCATCGAGGCGGTCCAGTACCGCTTCGGCGCGCACACGACCGCCGACGACCCGACGGTCTACCGCGACGACGACGAGGTCGAGCGCTGGAAGCGGAAGGACCCGATCGACCGACTGGAGGCGTACCTCCGGGACGAGGGAGTCCTCGACGACGAGCGCGTGGCCGAGGTCGAGTCGTCGGTCGAGACGCGGGTCGCGGACGCCATCGACGCGGCGGAGTCGATGGCGCGGCCCGACCCGCGGGAGCTGTTCGAGCACGCCTACGCGGAGCTCCCGCCCGAACTGGAGCGGCAGTACGAGGAGTTCGCCGCGCTGCGCGACGAACGCGGTGACGCGGCGTTCCTGGAGGACTGAATGACTGACACACAGAACCTCACGCTGGTACAGGCGATACGAGACGGACTACACACCGAACTGCGCGAGGACGACGACGTCGTCGTGATGGGCCAGGACGTCGGGAAGAACGGCGGCGTCTTCCGCGCCACGGAGGGGCTCTACGACGAGTTCGGCGGCGACCGGGTGATCGACACCCCGCTCGCCGAGTCGGGCATCGTCGGGACCGCGGTCGGGATGGCGGCGATGGGGATGCGCCCGGTCCCGGAGATACAGTTCTCCGGGTTCATGTACCCCGGCTTCGACCAGGTCGTCTCGCACATGGCGCGGTTCCGCACCCGCAGTCGCGGGCGGTTCACGCTCCCCATGACGCTCCGGGCGCCCTACGGCGGCGGCATCCGCGCACCGGAACACCACTCCGAGTCGAAGGAGGCGTTCTACGCCCACGAGGCGGGGCTGAAGGTGGTGATACCCTCGACGCCCTACGAGGCGAAGGGCCTGCTCGCGGCGTCGATCCGCGACCCCGACCCGGTGGTCTTCCTCGAACCGAAGCTGATCTACCGGGCGTTCCGCGAGGAGGTGCCCGAGGAGCCGTACACGGTCCCCATCGGCGAGGCGGCCACGCGCCGCGAGGGCGACGACGTGGCGGTGTTCACCTACGGCGCGATGACTCGCCCCACGCTGGAGGCCGCCGAGACGCTCGGCGAGGAGGGGATCGAGTGCGAGGTCGTCGACCTCCGGACGGTCTCCCCGCTCGACCGCAAGGCGATCGTCGAGGCGTTCGAGAAGACCGGCCGCGCGGTCGTCGTCCACGAGGCGCCCAAGACGGGCGGGCTCGCGGGCGAGGTCACGGCGATCCTCCAAGAGGAGGCGCTGCTGTACCAGGAGGCGCCGATCGGGCGCGTCACCGGGTTCGACGTGCCGTACCCGCTGTACGCGCTGGAGGACTACTACCTCCCGTCGGCGGCGCGCATCGAGGACGGCATCCTGGAGGCGGTCGAATTTTAACATGGCCGCCGGAGATACACCCATGAACGCCGAGGTGACCGACGCGTGACGGTCGAGGAGTTCAAGCTGCCCGACGTGGGCGAGGGCGTCGCGGAGGGCGAACTCGTCAGCTGGCTGGTCGCGCCCGGCGACCGCGTCGAGGAGGACCAGCCCGTCGCGGAGGTCGAGACCGACAAGGCGCTCGTCGAGGTGCCGTCGAGCTACGACGGGACCGTCGAGGAGCTGTTCGTCGACGAGGGGGACATGGTCCCGGTCGGCGACGTGATCATCTCGTTCCGGATCGACGAGGACGGAGACGGCGGGGCGACCGCCGAGGCGGAAGCCGAACCGGAGCCCGAGGCCGACGCGGGCGACGAGCCGGCGCCGGACGCGACCGCCGACGCGGACGACGGGACGACGAGCGAGCCCGACACGCCCTCGGGTCGCACCTTCGCGCCGCCGTCCGCCCGCCGGCTCGCCCGCGAGCTTGGCGTCGACGTCGGTGCGGTCGACGGGAGCGGCCCCGGCGGTCGCGTGACCGAGGCCGACGTGCGCGCCCACGCCGAGGGCGGCGGATCCGCCGACGCGGGCGGCGCGGACGACGGCCCCGAACCCCGCCCCGCGCCGACCGACACCGGCTCTACCGGCCGGAAGTCCGCGGTCAGCAAGCGCGGCGACTCTTCGGACGGGGCGTCGGCGACCGCCGCCGGCGCGCCCGAGCCCGCGGGCCGCGAGACGACGCTCGCGACGCCCGCGACCCGGAAGGTCGCGCGCGAGCGCGGCGTCGACCTCGACGACGTGCCGACCGACGAGACCCGCGACGGCGAGGCGTTCGTCACGGTCGACGCCGTGAACGCGTACGCCGACGCGCTGGAGTCGCCGTCCGAGCCGGAGCCGGCGACCGTCGACGCTGACACCGCGCCGGCGACCGTCGACGCTGACACCGCGCCGGACGCGACCGCCGCGACCGACGCCGCCGTGAGCGCCGAGGGCGACGAGACCGTCCCCTACCGCGGCGTCAGGCGCACCATCGGGAAGCAGATGGAGCGGTCCAAGTACACGGCGCCGCACGTCACCCACCACGACACCGCCGCGGTGGACGCGCTCGTCGAGGCCCGCGAGGAGCTGAAGCCGAAGGCCGAGGCCGAGGGCGTGAAGCTCACCTACATGCCGTTCGTGATGAAGGCCATCGTCGCCGGCCTGAAGGAGTACCCGTACCTCAACAGCGAGCTCCGCGAGGACGACGAGGAGATCGTGTTGAAAGGCGACTACAACCTCGGGATCGCGGTCGCGACCGACGCCGGCCTCATGGTCCCGGTCGTCGAGGACGTCGACGAGAAGGGGCTCTTCGAGCTGGCCGACGAGGTGAACGACCTCGCCGCCCGCGCCCGCGAGCGGAAGCTCAAGCCCGCGGAGATGAAGGGCGGCACCTTCTCGATCACCAACTTCGGCGCCATCGGCGGCGAGTACGCCACGCCGATCATCAACTACCCCGAGACCGCGATCCTCGGGCTCGGCGCCATCGAGGAGCGCCCCGTCGTCCGCGAGGGCGACGGCGGCGACAGCGAGGTCGTCCCGGCGCCGACGCTGCCGCTCTCCCTGTCGATCGACCACCGGGTCGTCGACGGCGCGGTCGCGGCCGAGTTCGCGAACACCGTCATGGAACACTTAGAAACCCCCCTGCTGCTACTCAACGAATAATGGTCGTCGGAGACGTCACCACGGGAACGGAGGTACTGGTCATCGGCGCGGGGCCGGGCGGCTACGTCGCCGCCATCCGCGCCGCACAGGAGGGGCTCGACACGACCTTAGTCGAGAAGGACGCCTACGGCGGCGCCTGTCTCAACCGCGGCTGTATCCCCTCGAAGGCGCTGATCACGGGGAGCGGGCTCGCCCACGAGGCCGGCAACGCGGAGTTCATGGGCGTCCACGCGGACCCCGCCGTCGACATGGGGAGGATGATCGAGTGGAAGGACGGCGTGGTCGACCGGCTCACGGGCGGCGTCGAGAAGCTCTGTAAGGCGAACGGCGTGAACCTGGTCGAGGGCGTCGCCTCGTTCGTCGGCGAGAACACCGTCCGGGTCGCGCACGGCGGCGACGGGCAGGGCTCGGAGACGCTGGAGTTCGAACACGCGGTGATCGCCACCGGGTCGCGGCCGATCCAGGTCCCCGGCTTCGACTTCGGCGAGAACCACGTCTGGAGCTCCGCCGACGCGCTCGACGCCGACACGGTTCCGGACCGCCTCGGGGTCGTCGGCGGCGGCTACATCGGCATGGAGCTGGCGACGACGTACGCCAAGCTCGGCGCCGAGGTCACGGTCGTCGAGATGCTCGACGACATCCTCGACCCCTACGAGGACGACGTGAAGCGCGTCGTCCGCAAGCGCGCCGAGGAGCTCGGCGTCGACTTCAACTTCGGCGAGGGCGCGAGCGAGTGGGCGGAGGCGCCCGACGGCGGCTACCTCCTCCGCACGGAGACGGAGGAGGGCGAGGAGTCGACGTACGGCGTCGACAAGATCCTCGTCGCGGTCGGTCGCCAGCCCGTCACCGACGGGCTCGACCTGGAGAACGCCGGGATCGAGACGGACGACCGCGGGTTCGTCGAGACGGACGACCGCACCCGCACGGCGGTCGAGCACGTCCACGCCGTCGGCGACGTGGCCGGCGACCCGATGCTCGCGCACGCGGCCTCCAACGAGGGGGTCGTCGCCGCCGAGGTGATCGCCGGCGAACCGGCCGCGCTCGACAGGCAGGCGGTCCCCGCCGCGGTGTTCACCGACCCCGAGATCGGCACGGTCGGGATGACGGAGGCGGAGGCCGCCGAGGCCGGCTTCGAGCCCGCGGTCGGCGAGATGCCGTTCAACGCTTCCGGGCGGGCGATGACGACCGGCCACACCGAGGGGTTCGTCCGGATCGTCGCCGACGAGGAGACCGGGTTCGTCCTCGGCGGACAGATCGTCGGCCCCGAGGCGTCGGAGCTGATCGCCGAGGTCGCGCTCGCGGTCGAGATGGGCGCCACCCTCGAGGACGTGGCCGCCACCGTCCACACCCATCCGACGCTCGCGGAGGCGGTGATGGAGGCCGCGGAGAACGCGCGTGGGCAAGCGATCCACACGCTGAACCGCTGACCGCGTTCGATCCCTCCCCGTCACGCGTGACCCCGGTCCCGTCCCGCGGAGGTCTCCCGACGAGGCGTACTGATGACCGCCGGACCCTCGCGTGTTACTCTCGCTCACACCCGTCGGATTACCGGAATTCTGACAGATATGCGCCGGCAGCGGGCCTCTCCGAGCGGTAAACCCCTCGGAGCGCCGCTACGGTCTCCGACGGGGAATTCGTGGATCCGCAAATAGAACTTCATTATTTCGATAGAAACCCTCCGTTATAACGATGTTTCCCTCACAGAATTAGACAATATTATCTGCGAAGAGGAGCGACCGTTTTTTGATGGCTGGTAACACCAAAGAGTGGTGGCCGGATCAGCTGGATCTGGAACTGCTCGACCAGAACGCCGCCGATATCGGTCCGTACGACGAGGAGTTCGACTACGCGGCGGCGTTCGAGGAGCTCGACCTCGACGAGGTCAAGTCCGACCTCGAAGACGTGATGACCGACTCGAAGGAGTGGTGGCCCGCCGACTACGGGCACTACGGCCCGCTGTTCATCCGGATGGCGTGGCACAGCGCCGGCACGTACCGCTCGCTCGACGGGCGCGGCGGCGCCGCCGGCGGACACCAGCGGCTCCCGCCGATCAGCAGCTGGCCGGACAACGTGAACCTCGACAAGGCCCGGCGGCTGCTGGAGCCGGTCAAGACGAAGTACGGCGAGAAGCTCTCGTGGGCCGACCTCATCGTGCTCGCCGGCAACGTCGCGCTGGAGTCGATGGGCTTCGAGACGTTCGGCTTCGCGGGCGGCCGCGCGGACGACTTCCGCGGCGACGACGCCGTCGACTGGGGCCCCGAGAGCGAGTTCGAGGCCACCTCCCCCGACCGGTTCGACGAGGACGGCGACCTCAAGGCCCCGCTCGGGAACACCGTGATGGGCCTCATCTACGTCAACCCCGAGGGGCCGAACGGCGAGCCCGACCTCGAGGGCTCGGCGAAGAACATCCGCCAGTCGTTCAGTCGGATGGCGATGAACGACAAAGAGACCGTCGCGCTCATCGCCGGCGGCCACACCTTCGGGAAGGTCCACGGCGCCGACGACGGCGACAACCTCGGTCCGGAGCCCGAGGACGCCCCCATCGACCTCCAGGGCCTCGGCTGGGACAACGAGTTCGGCGAGGGGATGGGCCCCGACACGATCACGAGCGGCATCGAGGGTCCGTGGAACGCCACTCCGACCGTCTGGGACACGAGTTACGTCGACAACCTGCTCGAGTACGAGTGGGAGCCGGAGAAGGGTCCCGGCGGCGCGTGGCAGTGGACCACGAAGAACGACGAGCTCGACGACGCCGCCCCGGGCGTCGCGGACCCCGACGACAAGGAGGACGTCATGATGCTCACGACGGACGTCGCCCTGAAACACGACGACGACTTCCGGGCCGTCCTCGAGGAGTTCCGCGACGACCCCGACGAGTTCCAGGAGACGTTCGCGAAGGCGTGGTACAAGCTCATCCACCGCGACATGGGCCCGCCGGAGCGGTTCCTCGGCCCCGAGGTCCCGGAGGAGACGATGATCTGGCAGGACCCGCTGCCGGACGCCGACTACGAACCGATCGGCGACGCGGCGGTCGGCGACCTCAAGGGCGCCCTCCTCGACTCCGGCCTCTCGACCGGCGAGCTCGTCAAGACCGCGTGGGCGGCGGCGTCCACCTACCGCGACAGCGACAAGCGGGGCGGCGCCAACGGCGCCCGCATCCGCCTCGAACCGCAGCGGAGCTGGGAGGCCAACGAGCCCGAACGGCTCGCCGACGTCCTCTCGACGCTCGAAGACGTACAGGCCGAGTTCAACGAGTCGCGCTCCGACGACGTGCGCGTCTCGCTCGCCGACCTCATCGTGCTGGGCGGGACCGCGGCCGTCGAGCAGGCCGCGGCCGACGCGGGCTACGACGTCGAGGTGCCGTTCGAGCCCGGTCGCGTCGACGCCACCGCCGAGCAGACCGACGAGGAGTCGTTCGAGGCGCTCAAGCCGAAGGCCGACGGGTTCCGCAACTACCTCGGCGACACCGACGAGGACGTCGAGGACCTCATGGTCGACAAGGCCGACCTGCTGAACCTGAGCGCCAGCGAGATGACCGTGCTGGCCGGCGGGCTGCGAACGCTCGGCGCGACCTACGGCGACCGCACGGCGTTCACCGACGAGCCCGGGACGCTGACGAACGAGTTCTTCGTGAACCTGCTCGACATGGCGTACGAGTGGGACGAGGTGACCGACGCCGAGGACGTCTACGAGGTCCGCGACCGCGACACCGGCGAGGTCGCGTGGGAGGCGACGCGCGCGGACCTCATCTTCGGCTCGAACGCGCGGCTCCGCACCATCGCCGACGTGTACGCCAGCGACGAGGAGAAGTTCGTCGAGGACTTCGTCGCGGTCTGGAGCGAGGTCATGACGCTCGACCGCTTCGACCTCGAGTAACGCCCCCGTCGCAGTCGGATTTTTTCGGTCTCGCAGCGCGGTTCCGGTAGCTCCGGCTCTTCCTCGCCGACGCGGCCCGAATCGACCCTCTCACCTGCCGAACCCTCGGCTTGTAACGGACGGCTGGCTTTCCGGCTATCGCCGTGCGCAACGAATTCTATATCGCGACATGTGATTTACTACTGCGCCGACGGCCGAATCTCCCGTTCGACCGCAGGCCCGATTTCCCGGCCCGAACCGGCGTCTCGGCGGCGATCGACCGCCTTTTTTCCCGCCGGGCCCTCGTTCGCGACATGGCCGACGAGTTCGACCCGGAGAAGTTCGAAGACAAGTACGCGAACTACTTCCAGGAGCTCCAGCGGGCGTACAAGAACGCGTTCAACCAGATGAACGACCGGCACGACTCGGAGCTGATCCACGGCATCGACCAGACCGTGCTCAACGAGTCGGAGCCGTTCTACGAGGACGGCGAGTTCCGCGTCGAACTCCCGGAGAGCCCCCGCGAGCGCATCCGCGGCGCCGTCGCGGTCGACGACGAGACGTTCGAGGAGACGCTCGACGAGTACGTCGAGCGGATCGAGTCCGAGCTGTACCGGACGCTGGGCGTCGACCGCCCGGAGTGACCAACCGTGAGGGGTCCGCGTCGCGCCCGGATCCGGCCGAACCAAAGGCATAAGCCCGCCGCCCGCCAACTCGCGGGCATGAGCACGGACACGACTGACGCGGAAAACGAGCTCCGCGAGCGGATCACGAACTTCCTGCGGCGTAACTTCCCGCAGATCCAGATGCACGGCGGGAGCGCCGCCATCGCCCACCTCGACCGCGAGAAGGGCGAGGTGACGGTCCAGCTCGGCGGCGCCTGTTCCGGCTGCGGCATCTCGCCGATGACGATCCAGGCGATCAAGTCCCGGATGGTCAAGGAGATCCCCGAGATCGAGACGGTCCACGCGGACACCGGCGCGGCGGCCGGCGCCGACGGCGACCTCGGCGGGACCAGCAGCGGCGGGATGTCTCCTTCCTTCCCCGGCGAGACGACCGACGACGACGGCGGCGACGACGAAGGCCCGCAGGCCCCGTTCTGAATCGGTTCGACCGACGGTTTCTCTCTCCCTTTCTCTCCGACTCCCGAGTCGCATCGCCGTCCACCGCCCAGTAGCCGATTTCGCACGGAAGCGGCCTCCTCGGAGCTGAATCCGTGGGATACGGTTATCGAACCGGATCCCGGAGTAAATCTTATGGCGCTATATCAAATTCGTACGCCGCCCCGATCTCAGTCCGACTGAAGCCTTTTTCTCCCCGGCAGCCGTGGGGAATCGCTATGTACCATCGCGAGGTCGAACCCACGGCGGAGTACGTCGCGCGGTTCGAGACCGGCGCCGACTGGCGCGAGGAGATAGAGGCCCTCGCCCGCGAGGAGGACGTTGAGGCCGGCTGGTTCACGGCGCTCGGCGCGGTCCAGGACGCGGACGTCTGGTTCTACGACCAGGAGGAGACCGAGTACCGGTCGGTGACGTTCGACGAGCCGCTGGAGGTGGCCGCCTGCGTGGGCAACGTCTCGCTTCTGGAGGGGGACGTGTTCGCCCACACCCACGCGGTGCTCTCGCGCCCGAGCGGGCAGGCCCTCGCGGGGCACCTCGACTCGGCGACCGTCTGGGCGGGCGAGTGCCACCTGCGCGCGTTCGCCGAGCCGCTGGAGCGCTCGCACGACGAGGCCACCGACTTGGACCTGTGGCTGTGACCCGCCGAGCGCACCGCGTCTCCCCCGCGACCGAGCCGCGATGAGACCGGACGACGAGCGCTACTTCGCGCGGATCGAGGAGCGCCTCGACGAGGCGTGGGACGTGGCCGAGACGGCCAAAGAGCAGGGCCGCGACCCGGAGCCCGAGATCGAGATCCCGGTCGCCCGCGACATGGCGGACCGCGTCGAGAACATCCTCGGGATCGACGGCGTCGCGGAGCGCGTCCGCGAGCTGGAGGGCGAGATGTCCCGCGAGGAGGCGGCGCTGGAGCTGGTCACCGACTTCGTCGACGGGAACGTCGGCGACTACGACTCCCGCGAGGGGAAGATCGAGGGCGCCGTCCGGACCGCCGTCGCGCTGCTCACCGAGGGCGTCGTCGCCGCGCCGATCGAGGGGATCGACCGCGTGGAGCTGCTGGAGAACGACGACGGCACTGAGTTCGTCAACGTCTACTACGCGGGCCCGATCCGCTCGGCGGGCGGGACCGCCCAGGCGCTGTCGGTGCTCGTCGCCGACTACGCCCGGTCGCTGCTCGACGTCGACGAGTACAAGCCCCGCGACGTTGAGGTCGAGCGCTACGCCGAGGAGATCGCCTTATACGACAAGGAGACCGGGCTCCAGTACACCCCGAAGGACAAGGAGTCGAAGTTCATCGCGAAGCACATCCCCGTCATGCTCGACGGGGAGGCGACGAGCGACGAGGAGGTCTCGGGCTTCCGCGACCTCGAACGGGTCGACACCAACTCCGCGCGCGGCGGGATGTGTCTCGTCGCCGCCGAGGGGATCGCGCTGAAGGCCCCGAAGATCCAGCGGTACACCCGGAACCTCGACGAGGTCGACTGGCCGTGGCTCCAGGACCTGATCGACGGGACGATCGGGAAGGACGGCGCGGGCGACGGCGACGCGCCGGCGTCCGAGGGCGACGCGGACGAGGACGGCGACGACGCCGACGGGGAACCCGACGAGCCGGCGGCCGACCCCGCGGCCGACGACTCGCCCGACGGCCCGCCCCGCGCCGACCCCTCCCAGAAGTTCCTCCGGGACCTGATCGCGGGCCGCCCCGTCTTCACGCACCCGAGCGAGGCGGGCGGCTTCCGCCTCCGGTACGGTCGCGCGCGCAACCACGGGTTCGCGACCGGCGGCGTCCACCCGGCGACCATGCACATCGTCGACGACTTCCTCGCGGCGGGCACGCAGATCAAGACGGAGCGGCCCGGGAAGGCCCACGGCGTCGTCCCCGTCGACTCCATCGAGGGGCCGACGGTCCGCCTGGCGAACGGCGAGGTGCGGCGGATCGACGACCCCGAGGAGGCGAAGGCGGTCAGCAACGGGGTCGAGAAGGTGCTCGACCTGGGCGAGTACCTCGTCAACTACGGGGAGTTCGTCGAGAACAACCACCCGCTCGCGCCCGCGTCGTACGCCCCCGAGTGGTGGGTCCAGGAGTTCGAGGCGGCCGGCGCCGACGTACAGGCCATGGGCGACGACCCGCACGTCGACTTAGAACACCCGGGCGTCGACCGGGCGCTCGCGTGGGCTCGCGAGTACGACTGCCCGCTCCACCCCGAGTACACCTACCTCTGGCACGACGTCTCGGTCGACGCGTTCGCGGCGCTGGCCGACGCCGTCGCCGCCGGCGAGGTCGCCGACGGCGTCCTCGCGATCGAGCGCACCGAGCCGGTCCGGGACGCCCTGGAGTCGCTGCTGGTCGAACACGCCGCGACTCCCGACGCGCTCCGGATCCCGACGTGGCGCCCGCTCGCGCGGTCGCTCGGGATCGACGACGGCCTCCGCAGGGAGTGGGACGCGGACGACCTCTCGGCGGCGGCCCGCGAGTACGCCGACGGCGAGAACGCGATTCGCGCGGTCAACGAGGTCGCCCCGTTCGAGGTCCGCGAGCGCGCGCCGACCCGGATCGGCAACCGGATGGGTCGGCCGGAGAAGTCCGAGAGCCGCGACCTCTCGCCCGCGGTCCACACGCTCTTCCCGATCAACGAGGCGGGGGGCCCGCAGCGCGACGTAGCGGAGGCCGCGGGCGTCATGGACGACACCGGCCGCCGCGGGCGGCACGAACTGGAGGTCTCCGACCGCGTCTGCCCCGACTGCGGCGAGCACACCTACGCCGCGCTCTGTCCCGACTGCGAGACGCACACCGAGCCGCACTACGAGTGTAACGACTGCGGCACCGTCTGCGAGCCGGACGAGGCCGGCCGCGTCGAGTGCCCGAACTGCGAGTGGGAGGTGACGGCCGCGAGCTATCAAGAGGTCGACGTCAACGACGCGTACCGCTCCGCGCTGGAGCGGGTCGGCGAGCGCGAGTCCGCCTTCGAGATCCTGAAGGGGGTCCAGGGGCTCACCTCGCGGAACAAGACGCCCGAGCCGATCGAGAAGGGGGTCCTCCGCGCGAAGAACGGCGTCACGTCGTTCAAGGACGGGACGGTCCGGTACGACATGACCGACCTCCCGGTCACCGCGGTCCGGCCCGAGGAGCTCGACGTCACCGCGGACCACTTCCGCGAACTCGGGTACGAGACCGACATCGACGGCGAGCCCCTCCGCCACGACGACCAGGTGGTCGAGCTCCGGGTCCAGGACATCGTCCTCTCCGACGGCGCGGCCGAGCACATGCTGAAGACCGCCGACTTCGTCGACGACCTGCTCGAACAGTTCTACGGGCTCGACCGCTTCTACGAGGTCAACGAGCGCGACGACCTCGTCGGCGAGCTCGTCTTCGGGATGGCGCCCCACACGAGCGCGGCAACTGTCGGTAGAGTGGTAGGATTCACATCGGCCGCGGTGGGATACGCTCATCCGTACTTCCACGCCGCCAAGCGGCGGAACTGCTTCCACCCGGAGACGAAACTCTGGTACGAGGACGAGACCGGTCAGCTACGATACGACGAAATCGAAGCGTTCGTCGAGAGGTACCTCGATCGGTCTGAGGTCGAGTTCGACGACTTCGGAACGGCCGTCGGCGAACTGGAACATGTCGACGGCGACCTGCGCGTTCCGTCGCTGACCGCGGACGGAGATCGCGTCTCTCGTCCGGTAGAGGCGGTCAGCAAGCACGACGCACCGGACCACCTCGTCCGAGTCCGGACCGAATCCGGCAGATCGATAACCGTCACTCCTGACCACGGTGTCCACGTGTACGACGGCGAACGGGACGCAGTCGCCGGCAAGGAAGCGCGGGAAATCGACGCGGACGACAGACTCGTAATTCCCGATTCGGTCGGGGTCGACGACGTCGACCGCGACTCACGCCGGTTCGATTTGCTCGCCGAATTTATTCGGTCCGACGCGGTTCCGACCGACCGTCTCATGATCAAAGGGCTGGACAAGGACCGCCTGTACGAGCTCTTCGAGGACGCGTTCGCCGACGACTGGGAGGGGGGATTCTACCCGCTCCAGAGCATGACGGAGGTCTTCGGGACGAACAAGAAGACGCTGAGTAACTACCTGTACAGAGAGAGCTTCCCCGTGTCGTATCTCCTGCGGTGCTTCTCCTCGCTCGACGAGATGCTCGCCTTCGTTCCGGACGACGTCTCGCTCGGAATGAAACGCGATCGCACGGAGATCGATCGGTTCGTCGATCTCAACGAGCGCGTCGCGACGCTGCTCGGGTACTACGCGGCGGAGGGGTTCGCCCGCGAGCAGGAGACGCCGAAGGGGACGATCCACCAGACAACGATCTGCGGGACGGAAACGGAAGCGAGGGAGTTCTTCCTCGACGTTCTGCGGGAGGAGTTCGGGGTCGACCCGTACGAAGAGAACCACGCGAAAGTGACCGTCTCCGGTCGCCTGTTGCGTGCGTTCTTCGACTCGGTGCTCGACTCCGGCGTGTACGCACACACGAAGCGCGTCCCCGATCAAATATTCGACGTATCCGACGAGATCATCGGTGCGTATCTGAGCGGATACTTCAGCGGCGACGGCAGCGTCGACGACGGATCGCTCCGAATCACGGCAACGACGGTCAGCGAAGAGCTTCGCGAAGACTTGCTCGGCCTTCTGCGGCGGCTCGAAGTCCACGCGAGCGTCGACCGACCCGAGCGGGTTCAGCTCCGTGATAAGTTCCCCGAATTCTACGACGACAGCGACACGCGGATGACCGCACAGACGTACGTCCTCAGTGTCTCGTCACACGACGCCGTTCGATTCTCCGAAATCGCCGGATTCCACCTCTCCCGGAAGCAGGACCGATTGACTGAGAACGTCTCGTCCGTCGAACCGTACGCGCGAAAAGCGTCTGACGGCGGGTCCGGCGAGTATCTCGTCGAAGACGTCGCTGAGGTCGAGGCTGTCGAGAGCGACGTCGACCACGTGTACTGTCTCACCGTTGAGGACACGCATTCACTCGTCGCGAACGATCTGTCGGTCGATCAGTGCGATGGAGACGAGGATTGCGTAATGCTGCTCATGGACGGTTTACTTAATTTTTCCAAAACTTTCTTACCAGACCAACGCGGCGGGCGGATGGATGCACCCTTAGTGATGTCTTCGCGAATCGACCCCTCGGAGATCGACGACGAGGCGCACAACGTCGACATCGTGCGGGAGTACCCGCTGGAGCTGTACGAGGCGTCGCGCGAGCTGGCCGACCCGGAGGCGGTCGAGGAGCTGATCCGGATCGGCGAGGACACGCTCGGGACCGACGACGAGTACCACGGGTTCGACCACACCCACGACACGACGGACATCGCGATGGGCCCGGACCTCTCGGCGTACAAGACGCTCGGCGACATGATGGAGAAGATGGACGCGCAGCTGGAGCTGGCTCGGAAGCTCCGCGCGGTCGACGAGACCGACGTGGCCGAGCGCGTCATCGAGTACCACTTCCTGCCGGACATCATCGGCAACCTCCGCGCGTTCTCGCGGCAGGAGACGCGCTGTCTCGACTGCGGCGAGAAGTACCGCCGAATGCCGCTGACCGGGGACTGCCGCGAGTGCGGCGGCCGGGTGAACCTCACGGTCCACGAGGGGTCGGTGAGCAAGTACGTCGACACCGCCATCGAGGTGGCCGAGCGGTTCGACTGCCGGCCCTACACGAAACAGCGGCTGAAGGTGTTAGAGGGGTCGCTGGAGTCGATATTCGAGGACGACACGAACAAGCAGTCCGGGATCGCGGACTTCATGTGACGACCCCGCCGTCGCGTCCTGTTCCGCGACGACGGGGTCGACCTCCCCGGGCGGGGAGGAAACGGCGAGCGTGGTTGGGTATACCGACAGCGTGTTGCGAGCGACTTCCAGCCCGTGCCTCTCGTCGGCCGGCCGGAAGCCGATCGCGCGTTATGTCTCCACGCTATTGAATCTGTGGCACGCGGTGGCAGGACCGTGCGGACCGAGCGGTCAGTCGTCGTCGCGCGCCTCCTCGACGACCCGCGTGAACTCGCGGGCGGTCTCGGTGATGGTCTCGTAGTCGCCGCGCTCGGCGGCCTCGTAGTCGACGAGCGCGCCGCCCGCGCCGACCGCGAACGCGCCCGCGTCGATGTACTCCGCCGCGTTGTCGGGGCTCACGCCGCCGGTCGGCATCATCGGGATCTGGCCGAGCGGTCCCTTCATCGCGCCGAGGTGGTCCGGGCCGACGGTCTTCGCCGGGAACACCTTCACGAAGTCCGCGCCGGCCTCGTAGCCCCGGACCGCCTCGGTCGGGGTCATCACGCCCGGCGCGGTGACGGCGCCGTAGCGGTTGCACGTCTCGATGACGTCCTCGTGGAGGCTGGGCGAGACGACGAACTCGGCGCCCGCCATCAGCGTGGCCCGCGCGGTCTCGCTGTCGAGGACCGTCCCCGTGCCGACGACGACCTCGTCGTCGAAGGAGCCGGCGACCTCGCCGATGAGGTCGGCGACGTCCGGCGTGTCGGCGGTGATCTCGACGGCGGTGACCCCGCCCTCGCGCAGCGCCTCGGCGATCTCGATGAGCTGGTCGGCGGGCACGCCGCGCAGCACCGCGACGACGCCGCTGTCGACGAGCCGTGAGAGCGTCTCGCTCATACTCTCCGTTTCCCGAGTCGGTACTTAAAACCGCGCCGATGCCCGCGGGCGCTGCCGCCGACGCGGGCGACCCGTCCGGTCGCGACGGGGCGTCGCTCCGCGGCCCCTCCGTGACACCGGTCGACACGAAATCGGCAGCGATCGGGGGTACTCGGCCGCGAAACGGCCGCGACGAAACACTACCCTTTTGACCCTGCTTTCGGTAACAGTCGGTATAATGGGCCGACGCAAGAAGATCGTTCAGGAATGTGAGCGGCTGATGGACAACCCGGAGCACATCCGGAACATCGCCATCGCCGCCCACGTCGACCACGGGAAGACGACGCTCTCCGACAACCTGCTGGCGGGCGCCGGCATGATCTCCCAGGACACCGCGGGCGAGCAGCTCGCGATGGACACGAAGGAGGACGAGCAGGAGCGCGGCATCACCATCGACGCGGCGAACGTCTCGATGACCCACGAGTACGAGGACACCAACCACCTCATCAACCTCATCGACACCCCGGGCCACGTCGACTTCGGGGGCGACGTCACCCGCGCGATGCGCGCGGTCGACGGCGCCTTAGTGGTCGTCGACGCCGTCGAGGGCGCGATGCCCCAGACGGAGACGGTGCTCCGGCAGGCGCTCCGCGAGGGCGTGAAGCCGACGCTGTTCATCAACAAGGTCGACCGCCTCATCTCCGAGCTCCAGGAGGGGCCCCAGGAGATGCAGGAACGGCTGATGTCCGTCATCGCCGACGTCAACGAGCTCATCCGCGGGATGGCCGAGAACATGGACGACATCCCCGACGACTGGACCGTCTCCGTCGAGGACGGCACGGTCGGATTCGGCTCCGCGCTGTACAAGTGGGGCGTCTCGATGCCCTCGATGCAGCGGACCGGCATGGACTTCGGCGACATCATGGAGCTGGAACGGAACGACAAGCGGCAGGAGCTCCACGAGCGCACGCCGCTGTCGGACGTCGTGCTCGACATGGTCTGCGAGCACTTCCCGAACCCGGTCGACGCCCAGCCCCGCCGCGTCCCGCGCATCTGGCGCGGCGATCCCGACACCGACCTCGCCGAGGGCATGCAGCTCGTCGACGAGGACGGCGAGGTCGTCTTCATGGTCACCGACATCTCGATGGACCCGCACGCCGGCGAGATCGCGACCGGCCGCGTCTTCTCCGGCACGCTTGAGAAGGGCCAGGAGCTGTACGTCTCCGGTACTGCGGGCAAGAACCGCATCCAAAGCGTCGGCCTCTTCATGGGGTCGGAGCGGGAGGAAGTGGATCGCGTCCCCGCCGGGAACATCGCGTCGGTCACCGGCCTGCGCGACGCCATCGCCGGCTCGACGGTCTCCTCGGTCGAGATGACGCCGTTCGAGTCGATCGAGCACATCTCCGAGCCGGTCATCACGAAGTCCGTCGAGGCGCAGAACATGGACGACCTGCCGAAGCTCATCGAGACGCTCCAGCAGGTCGCCAAGGAGGACCCGACGATCCAGATCGAGATCAACGAGGACACGGGCGAGCACCTCATCAGCGGGCAGGGCGAGCTCCACCTCGAAGTGATCACCCAGCGGATCCAGGACAACCAAGGCATCCCGGTCATCACCGGCGAACCGATCGTCGTGTTCCGCGAGCAGCCCCAGGAGGAGTCCCGCGAGGTCGAGGGGCAGTCGCCGAACCGCCACAACAAGTTCTACATCACCGTCGAGCCGCTCGAGCAGGACATCGTCGACGCGATCCAGCTCGGCGAGGTCTCGATGGACATGCCCGAACTGGAGCGCCGCGAGGCGCTGCAGGAGGCCGGCATGGACAAGGACACCTCGCAGAACGTCGAGGACATCCACCGGACCAACATCCTCATCGACGACACGAAGGGGATTCAGCACCTCAACGAGACGATGGAGCTCGTCCTCGAGGGGCTTCAAGAGGCGCTCGACGACGGGCCGCTCGCGGCCGAGCCGGTCCAGGGGTCGCTGTTCCGGCTCCACGACGCGAAGCTCCACGAGGACACCATCCACCGCGGTCCGGCGCAGGTCATCCCGGCGGTCCGCGACGCGGTCCACCGCGCGCTGATCGACGGCGAGGTCCGCCTGCTGGAGCCGATCCAGGACGTCCGGATCGACGTGCCCTCGGAGCACATGGGCGCGGCGTCCGGCGAGATCCAGGGCCGCCGCGGCCGCGTCGACGACATGTACCAGGAGGGCGACCTCATGGTCGTCGAGGGCATCGCGCCCGTCGAGGAGATGATCGGGTTCTCCTCCGACATCCGCTCGGCCACCGAGGGCCGCGCCTCGTGGAACACCGAGAACGCGGGCTTCCGCGTGCTCGTCGACAACCTCCAGCGCGAGAAGATCATGGAGATCCGCGAGCGCAAGGGGATGAAGCTGGAGCTGCCGCAGTCGATCGACTACTTCTGAGTCGACGACGCGGTCCGCGGTAGTCGGGTTTCTATTCTCCTTTCCGCGCTCGATTCCCCCAGCGGCGCGACCGTCAGCCGCGGATCCGCCCGACGGCCGACACCCCGCCGCCGAGGGCGAGCAACAGCCCGAGCGCGGCCGCGAACAGCGGCGCGTTCGACGTCTGCGCTTTCAGGAACGCCCCGTCCGGATCGGCCGGGTCGACGTAGGCGGTGGTCGACTCGTTGACGGCGTACGCCGCGACGACCTCGCGGGCCGCCGACTCGGTGTCGTAGTTCGACGTGATCGCCGAGGGGTAGACGTTGGTGCTCGCGTACTCGGTCCCCTCGTACTCGTAGGTGAACCGGACGGTCGGTCGGTAGTCGGCGCCCGGACTGCTCCCGGTCGAGGTCGACTCGACGCCGACGTCGGTGATCGCGGCGTCGACCGCGACGGCGTCGTCGACCGCGTCGGACTGCTGCGTGTAGTCGTACGCGCCGTAGCCGGTGACCGCGAGCCCGACCGCCAACAGGAGCAGCGCGCCCTTCAGCGTCTTCGGGCCGTCGATGGACAGGCCGTCGCTCATACGGGGCGCACACCTCGGTTCGGGGAGCGGTGGATCGGGAAGTGGTGGGTCGGCGCGGCGGACCGCGTTACGACGCTCGGCGGACTGCGTGGAGGGTGTCGCACGCGGAGTCGTCGAGCCCCGTCGGTCAAATATGTGGGGGCTCCCCGAACCGTGCGGTACGTTGGCACCCGCTGCGGCGAGGCAACGCCTGCCATCGCCGAAGGCTTATACCCGATCGTCCGACTCCGTTCGGGTATGCAGACGGGTACGACTCCACCCTGGCGCACCGCGACGGAGCCACCGAGCGACTGCTCCGGCCCCGGGACAGGAGCGTGCCCGCGACCGCGCGGTCCGGACCGGCGCGCCGCCGCGCCGGGGGTGGCGCCGTGAGCGACCGTCGCGACGGGACGCCGGCGGCCGCGCTCGACGCGGAGGACGCGACCGACGCCGCGGAGAGCGCGGACCCGGCCTCTCCGGACGGCGGCCACGCGGCCGCGGCCCCCTCGACGCACACGGTGCGGCTGGAGCTGGTCGACGAGCCCGGCCAGCTGCTCGCCGCGCTCCACCCGATCGCGGACAACGGCGGGAACCTCCTGTCGATCTACCACGAGCGCGGGAACAAGACGCCCCGCGGGCGGATCCCGGTCGAGGTCGACTTCGAGGCGACCCCCGAGCGGTTCCAGGAGATCGTCGACGCGCTCCGCAGCGAGGGCGTGAACGTGATGCAGGCGGGCACGGAGCGCTACGCCGAGGAGGTGACGCTGCTCCTGTTCGGCCACCTCATCGACACCGACCTCTCCGACACCCTCTCGCGGATCGAGGCCTGCGAGTCGGCGTCGGTCGCCGACGTGTCGCTCGCGGCCCCGCAGGGCACCGAGGAGGTGTCGAGCGCGCGGCTCCGGCTCGAGGCGCGCGCCGGCGAGACGGACGCGGCGCTCGCGGCGGTCCGCGAGCTGGCGGCGGAGAAGGACTTCCGCGTCGTCGAGCCGCTCACGGGGGTGGACGCGTGAGGCTCGCCGTCATCGGCGCGGGCGCGGTCGGGCGCTCCGTCGTCGACCTGGCCGGCGAACACGGCCACGAGGTCGTCGCGCTCGCGGACTCCTCGACGGCGGTCGTCGCGGACGGGACGGGCGCCGGGAGCCGGACCGCCGGCGTCGACCCCGACGCGGTCGTCGCGCGGAAGGCGGAGCGGGGGATCGTCGGCGACGCGGACCCCGAGGACGCCCTCGAGGCGGACTACGACGTGCTCGTCGAGGCGACGCCGACGACGCTCGGCGACGCGGAGCCCGGCTTCTCGCACGTGACTCGCGCGCTGGAGCGCGACCGCCACGCGGTCCTCGCGAACAAGGGCCCGGTCGCGGAGCGGTTCGGCGACCTCCGGGCGGCCGTCGACGACAGCGACGGCGAGATCCGGTTCGAGGCGACGGTCGGCGGCGCGATCCCAGCGGTCTCGACCGTCGAGGACATCGAGCCGGGCCACGTCACCGCGGTCCGGGGCGTGCTCAACGGCACGGCGAACTTCATCCTGACGCGGATGGCCGCCGAGGGGCTCGACTACGACCACGTGCTCGCGGAGGCGCAGGACCTCGGCGTCGCCGAGGCCGACCCCTCCTTCGACGTAGACGGCACCGACGCGGCGCTGAAGTGCGTCATCCTCGCGAACGTGCTGTCCTTCGGCGCGGCCGACGACCCGGCCGACGCCCGGGAGTTCACGCTCGACGACGCGGACGTGTCAGGGATCCGCGACGTGCCCGGCTCCGCGCTCCGGCTCGCGGCCGAGGACGGGCGGACGGTGCGGCTGATCGGCGAGGCGACCGGCGAGACGGTCCGCGTCGCGCCACGGCTCGTCCCCGAGAACGGGACGCTCGCGGTCTCCGGCACCCAGAACATCGTCCAGATCGAGACCTCCCACGCCGGCCGGCTCAACATCTCCGGCCGCGGCGCGGGCGGCCCCGAGACCGCGAGCGCCGTCCTCGGCGACGTCGGCCGGTTGGAGTAGGCCGCTCCGGTCACCGGTCCCGTCGCCACGGGCCGGGGCGTGTGCCGATCTGTCGTGCCCCGCGTTGTCGAGAATCGACAGACGGCGTCGCGATGCTCTGTGGGCCGTATCGAAACCGTTTTAGTGGAATCTACCGAAACTTACTCACAGAGCGCCTTAGCGCGTGATTACCCCATGAGTGACAAACCGCACCAGAACCTGGCCATCATCGGCCACGTCGACCACGGCAAGAGTACGCTCGTGGGTCGCCTCCTCTTCGAGACGGGGAGCGTCCCCGAGCACGTAATCGAGCAGCACCGCGAGGAAGCCGAAGAGAAGGGCAAGGGCGGCTTCGAGTTCGCCTACGTGATGGACAACCTCGCCGAGGAGCGCGAGCGCGGCGTCACGATCGACATCGCCCACCAGGAGTTCGACACCGACGAGTACTACTTCACCATCGTCGACTGTCCGGGCCACCGTGACTTCGTGAAGAACATGATCACGGGCGCCTCGCAGGCCGACAACGCGGTGCTCGTCGTCGCGGCCGACGACGGCGTCGCCCCCCAGACCCGCGAGCACGTGTTCCTGGCCCGCACGCTCGGGATCAACGAGCTCATCATCGGCGTCAACAAGATGGACCTGGTCGACTACCAGGAGTCCTCCTACAAGGAGGTCATCGGCGAGGTCGAGGACCTGCTCAACCAGGTCCGCTTCGCGACCGACGACACCACGTTCGTGCCGATCTCGGCGTTCGAGGGCGACAACGTCGCCGAGGCGTCCGAGAACACGCCGTGGTACGACGGCCCTACCCTGCTGGAGTCGCTCAACGACCTGCCGGAGGCCGAGCCGCCGACGGACGCGCCGCTCCGCCTGCCGATCCAGGACGTCTACACCATCTCCGGCATCGGGACCGTCCCCGTGGGACGCGTCGAGACCGGGATCCTCAACACCGGCGACAACGTCTCGTTCCAGCCGTCCGACGTGGGCGGCGAGGTGAAGACGGTCGAGATGCACCACGAAGAGGTGCCCAAGGCCGAGCCCGGTGACAACGTCGGGTTCAACGTCCGCGGCATCGGCAAGGACGACATCCGCCGCGGCGACGTCTGTGGCCCGGCCGACGACCCGCCGAGCGTCGCCGAGACGTTCCAGGCCCAGGTCGTCGTCATGCAGCACCCGTCGGTCATCACGGCCGGCTACACCCCGGTCTTCCACGCTCACACGGCGCAGGTCGCCTGTACGATCGAGTCGATCGACCAGAAGATCGACCCGTCGTCCGGCGAGGTCGCCGAGGAGAACCCGGACTTCATCAAGTCCGGCGACGCGGCGGTCGTCACCGTGCGCCCCCAGAAGCCGCTCAGCATCGAGCCGTCCGGCGAGATTCCGGAGCTCGGCAGCTTCGCCATCCGCGACATGGGTCAGACCATCGCGGCCGGCAAGGTGCTGGAAGTCAACGAGCGATAATCGATGCAGCAGGCACGCGTCCGCCTCGCCGGCACGAGCCCCGAGGACCTCGACGACATCTGCGACGACGTCCGCGAGATCGCGGACTCGACGGGGGTCGCCCTGTCGGGCCCGATCCCGCTGCCGACGAAGACGCTCGAGATCCCGTCGCGCAAGTCCCCGGACGGTGAGGGGACGGCGACGTGGGAGCACTGGGAGATGCGCGTCCACAAGCGTCTGATCGACATCGACGCCGACGAACGCGCGCTCCGCCAGCTCATGCGCGTCCAAGTGCCGAACGACGTCAGCATCGAGATCGTTCTCGAAGACTGAGCGCTAGGGCGTTTCTCTTTCACCCCCTCCGTTTTTCACCCCGCCCAGCGACGGCGCCGTCCCTCGGCTTCGACCGCGGCGGTACCGCGTCACCGTCTCGGTCACCGCGCGTCGAGCAGGCCGACGCGACCGGCCGCGAGCCCGCAGAACGCCCCGGTGGCGTGCGCGACGAGCGCGACGCCCGGCGCGGCGGTCGTCGCCGTGAGCACGACGGCGACGAGCCCGAACAGGAGGAACTGCGCCCGCGGGGAGAGCCGCAGGCGGTCGAACAGCGTCGCGCTCACGACGTTGCCGGCGAGCAGGTAGCCGCCGAGCGCGAACACCGCGCCGCTGATCCCCAGCACGGCGGACGGCGGGCCGAGCAGTCCCCCGAGCGTCACCTGCGCGGCGCCCGCGAGCGCGCCCGTGGCGATCACGAACGCGTGGAAGCGCGGACGGGTCGTCCGGCGCTCGACGAGCGGGCCGACGAGCAGCAGCGCGACGGCGTTCGCGACGAGGTGACCGACGGAGCGGTGCGCGTACACGCTCGTGACGAGAGTCCACGGGGCGACGGAGAGCGGGGTCGACAGCGCGAGGAGTCCGAAGAGACCGACGAGGCTCAGGAGGGCCTGCGCGGCGCCGACGAGGAGGGTGATTCCGAGCGTTTCGAGTGTGGCGCGCATCTGGCGACGGTTGGGACCGCGCGGTGAAAAGGGTGGGTGAGCCGACCGTCGCGGAACCGACTCAGATCACGTCGTCGGGGTCGTGGGCGCGCGCCATCCGCGCCGCCTCGGCGGCGTAGCGCTCGCGGTCGTCGGGGTCGTCGACGGTGCCGACGTTCGACGGCGCCGCGTCGACGGCGGCCGTGGTGTCGCGCACGTCCGAGAACGAGGTGAGCGCGCGCTCCTTGCGGAAGTAGCGCTCGCCGTCCGGGGTCGCGTACGTCAGGATCACCATGTTCTGCTCGTCGTCGGAGTAGGTGCGCTCGACGAGCCACATCCGCACGGGCTCGGTCGCGGCGCCGGGGGCCGCCTCGTCAGCGTTCATGCGTAGTATTTCGATTTACACACACAAACGCGTTGCGGCGGGACGGTCCGGCCCGCTCCGCCGGCGCTCGCCGCCCCGAACCGCCAGCGTTTTATTCTTTAGGTCTACCTAAACGAACGCATGAAGCCGCGCGTCGCCGCCGCTCGACTCCGCGAACGCTTCTTCCGCCTCCGGGAGCGGCTCCCTCGGGGAGCGCTCCCGGTCGCGGGGACGGTCCTCGTCCTCGCCGTCGGCGGCGTGGTGTTGACGCGGACCCTCGACGTCGAGGCCGTCGTCTCGGCGGCGACCGACGCGGACCCGGCGTTCCTTACCGCCGCGCTCGTCGTCTACCTCGCGTCGTGGCCTGTCCGCGGCCGCCGATACGGGGACGTGCTCGCGCCGATGGGCCACCGGTGTCGCACGGCGTTCCTCACGGCGGCGGTGTTCGCGAGCCAGACCGCGAACCTGATCGTCCCCGCCCGGGCCGGCGACGGCGTGCGGGCGTACCTGCTGAACGACCGGCGCGAGGTCCCCTACCCGACCGGCGTCGCGTCGCTGGCGGTCGAGCGGGCGTTCGACCTCGTCGCGCTCGGCGCGCTCGGTGGCACGGCGTTCGCGGTCCTCCTCCTCGACGGACGCACCGTCGCGCCGGACGGGTCGGGGCGGGCCGTCGCGGCCGCCGCCGCGCTCGCGCTCGCGGCCGCGGTGGGCTCGGCCGGCGTCGTCGCGGTCGCTCGGAGCGACCGCCGGTTCGGTCCGGCGCTCCGCGAGCGCGCCGCGGAGTCCCGACTGTCCAGCGCCGTCGACGCCGCCGTCCGGTTCGGCGCCGCGGTCCGCGTCGTCGCCGCCGACGCGGGCGCGCTCGTCCGGGTGTCGCTCGCGAGCGGCGTCGTGTGGGCGGCGGACGTGGCGACCGCGGTCCTCGTCCTCGCGGCGCTCCTCGGCGGGTTCGGAACGGCGGTCGACCCGGTTGCGCTCTGCGTCGTCGGCACCCTCGCCGTCTCGGCCGGGAACCTCGCGAAGGTGCTGCCGCTCTCGCAGGGCGGCATCGGGCTGTACGAGGCGGCGTTCACCGGCATCGTCGTCGCCGCCACGCCGATCCCGGCCGCGGTCGCGCTCGCCGCCGCGGCGCTCGACCACGCGCTGAAGAACGCCGTCACGCTCGCGGGCGGCGGCCTCGTCGCGGCCGCGCTCGACCTCTCCGTGACGCGCGCCCCCGACGACTCCGACCGGGAGCCCGACGCGGGCGCCACGCGGCCGACGACGGACCGCTAGTCTTTTAGGTCAGCCTAAAAACGATCGGGTATGAGCCCGACAGACCCCGACAGCGACGGTCAGGACATCTGCGTGATCGTCCCGACGATTCGAGAGTACGAGTGTCTTCGCGCGTACGTCGCGAACGCCCGCGAGCACGGCTTCGACGTCTCGCGGCTCCACTTCCTCTTAGTCACCGAGGACTTCTGCGAGACCGACGAGATGCGCGCCATGCTCGACGACCTCGACGTCTCCGGCGAGGTGTTCGACGGCAGCCGCCGCGAGGAGTGGTACGAGGCCAACGACGTCGCGGAGTACGGCCACGTCGTCCCGGCCGCGAGCCACGCCGAGACGAGCTTCGGCCTGCTGTACATGTGGGCCGACGAGTCGTTCGACTACGGCGTCTTCATCGACGACGACACGCTCCCGCACGACGACGTCGACTACTTCGGGCGCCACATGGAGAACCTCGCGTTCGGCGGCGAGGTCGAGCGCGTCAGCTCCGACGAGGACTGGGTGAACGTCCTCTACGACAACGCCGACGAGCACGGCCTCTACCCGCGCGGCTACCCCTACTCGGCGATGGACGAGACGGTCGAGGCCGACGCGGTCGAGGTCGAGTCCGGCGAGGTCGTCGCCTCGCAGGGGCTGTGGACGAACGTCCCCGACCTCGACGCGGTCCGGATCCTGATGGACGGCGACCTGGAGGGCCAGGCGCAGACGCGGACGACCGCCGACGACTTCGGCGACGACTTCGTCGCCGCGCGCGGCAACTACCTCACCGTCTGCTCGATGAACCTCGCGTTCCGCCGCGAGGTGATCCCGGCGTTCTACCAGCTGCCGATGGACGACAACGAGTGGGACGTGGGGCGGTTCGACGACATCTGGTCGGGGCTGTTCTTGAAACGCGCCTGCGACGTGCTCGGCAAGCGCATCTACAACGGCGACCCGCTCTGTGAACACAACAAGGCCCCGCGCTCGACGTTCGACGACCTCGCGAACGAGGTCGCCGGACTGGAGCTGAACGAACACGTCTGGGAAGTCATCGACGACGCCGGGGCCGACGCCGACTCGTACGCGGCGGTCTTCGACGCGATGGCCGACGCGCTCGCCGAGGGCGACTTCGACGAGTGGAACAACGGCGCGTTCCTCAACCACTGCGGCGAGTACATGCGCGACTGGCTCGACTGCCTCGACGCGATCCGGCGGACGCCGGCGCCCGCGGACGACTGAACCGACACGACTAAAACCATTTAGGCACGCCTAAAACACATGACGACTCACGATTCCACCTCCAACGACGGACGCGACGTTCGACGACGGAAGTTCCTCGCGGCCGCCGGCGCGGTCGGCGCGGCGGGGCTCGCGGGCTGTAACGGGACCGGAGACGACGACGGGTCGGACGGCGACGACGACGCCGGCGGCGACGCCGTGGGACAGATCGGCTCCGGCCGCGCGGGCCGCGGCGCCCCCGGCGGCACGTCGATGTCGGAGATGCCGGCGCTCGAAGGCGAGCTCACGGTGTACTCCGGCCGCGGCGAGTTCCTCGTCGGCGAGCTGGTCAGCTACATCGACGACCTGTACGACGACCTCGACCTGACGGTCCGGTACGGCGGCTCGACCGACCTCGTGAACCAGATCGCCAACGAGGGCGAGGGCTCGCCGGCCGACGTGTTCTACTCGGTCAACGCCGGCGCGCTCGGCGCGCTCGCCGACGCGGGGCGCACGCAGGCGCTCCCCGACGACGTGACCGAGAAGGTCCGCGAGGAGTTCCGCACCGAGCAGTGGGTCGGCACCTCCGGGCGCGCCCGCACCATCCCGTACAACACCGACGAGTACGACGAGGGCGACCTCCCGGACGACATCATGGCGTACCCCGAGGAGTTCGACGGCGACCTCGGCTGGGCGCCGTCGTACGGCTCCGCGCAGGCGTTCATCACCGCGATGCGGATCCTCGAAGGCGAGGAGGCGACCCGCGAGTGGCTGGAGGCGATGGTCGAGCGCGGCGCCGCGACGTACCCGGACGAGTTCCGCACCTGTCAGGAGATCGCCGACGGCGAGATCGACGCCGCGTTCACGAACCACTACTACATCCAGCGCGTGCTCGACGGGAACCCGGAGGCGCCCATCGCCACCACGTTCACCGAGGGCGACGCGGGCGCGGTGTTCAACGTCGCGGGCGCCGCGGTCGTCGACACCGCCTCCGACGCCGACCTGGCGTCGAACTTCGTCCGGCACCTGCTGTCGGCGGAGGCGCAGGACTACTTCGCCCGCTCCACCTTCGAGTACCCGCTGATCCCCGAGGTCGAGCCGATCGGCGACCTCCCGTCGATCGACGAGCTGGACGTGCCGGACCTCGACCTCTCGCAGCTGTCCAACCTCGAACCGACGATCGACCTGATGCGCGACGCCGGCGTCCAGATCTGATCGGCCGCCGCGCGCCGCACGCGCACCGCTCTCTCACCGCCACACCGTCCCGCCCGTGTCACTCCGTCCACCGTCCGTCCGTCCCCGCCGGCTCGCCGCCCGACTCCGCCAGCGGCTCGCCCGCGCCGACCGCGTGACGGTCGCGGCCGCCCTCGTCGCCGTCGCCGCCGGCGCGATGACCTTCGCGATAGCCGCCACCGTCTTCTCGCACCACTCCGCGAACCACGACGAGGGGGTCTACCTCACGCAGGCGGCGCTGCTGCTCGGGGGGCAACTGGAGTTCCACGCCGGCCCGCTCGCCGACGCCGTCCACCCGTGGTTCTTCATCGAGGACGGCGGCCGGCTCTACCCGAAGTACAACCCCGTCCCGGCGGCGATGTTCGCGGTCTCGATGGGGCTGTTCGGGGAGCCGCGCGTCACGCTCGCCGCCGTCGCCGCCGGCAACGCCGCGCTCGTCTACCTGCTCGGGTCGCAGGCGGTCGGCCGCCGCGCGGGCCTCGCCGCGGCCGCGCTCTTCGCCGCGTCGCCGATGGCGATCGCGACCTCCTCGGCGTTCCTCCCGTACGCCCCGACGGCGTTCTTCAACCTGGTCTTCGCGGTCGCGTACCTCCGGAGCGTCCGCGACCGGTCGCTCCCAGCGGCCGGCGTCGCGGGCGTCGCGATCGGGATCGCCTTCTTCGCGCGGCCGTACACCGCGGTGCTGTTCGCCGCGCCGTTCATCGTCCACGCGCTGTGGCGGGTGGGGTCCGCGGTCCGGCGCTTCGGCGCCGAGACGGGACGATCGACGCCCCGTGCGGCGGCGGCCCTGGCTCGCCGCGCGCTCGGGGTCGGCGGGTCCCGCGGCCTCCCCGACCCGATCCGGCGCCACGGGCTCACGGCGCTGTTCGGTACCCTGTTCGTCGGCGTCACGCTCGCGTACAACGTCCGGATGACGGGGTCGCCGCTCGTGTTCCCCTACCAGGAGTTCGCGCCGATGGACGGCCCCGGCTTCGGCGAGCGCCGCATCCTCGGCCACTCGGTCGACTACACGCTCGGGCTGGCGATCGAGTCGAACCGCTACGCGCTCCAGGAGATCGCGACCCGGTGGTTCGCGGCCGGTCCGCTCGGGACGGTCGCGGCCCTCGCCGGCGTCGCGGTCGCGGCCCTCGGGTGGCGCGCGCGCGGCGACCCGCGCGGCCTCCTCGCCGACGCGGTCGGCGCCGCCGACGCCGCGACCGCCCCCGACGGCGGATCCGGTCCCGCCGGATCGCCCGCGTTCCGACGGACGGCGACGCTCCTCCTCGGCGGCGTCGCGGTCTCGGTCGCCGTCGGGAACCTCTACTTCTGGGGCACCCACAACGCGCTCGCCGACCTCTCGGACCCGACCGACGGGCTCGCGTCGCTGTTCGGGCCGTTCTACCACTTCGACCTGCTCGTCCCGCTGTCGGTGTTCGGCGGCCTCGCCGTCGCCGCCGGCTGGCGGGGTCTCGCCGCGGCCCGCGAGCGGGTCGTCGAGCGCGGCGGCTCGCCGACGGCCGCGCGCGTCGCCGTCGCCGCCGTCGTCGCGCTCGCGGTCGCGGGCGGGGGCGTCGCGGCCGTCGACGCGGCCGCGGACCCCATCGAGCGGAACGCCGAAATCGACGCGAAACACGAGGCCGCGTACGCGCCCTTCGACGAGACGACCTTCGAGAGCGGACTGGTGTTCCTGCCGACGCCGTACGGCGAGTGGCAGAACCACCCGTTCCAGTACCTCCGGAACGGGCCGGGGCTCGACGGCGAGGTGGTGTACGCGCTCGACCGCGACCCCGAGGAGAACTTCGCGGTGCTGGACGCATACCCGAACCGCACCCTGTACCGCTTCGGGTATCAGGGCGTCTGGACCGCGGACCCGGAGGCCCGCGTCACGCCGAAGCTGGAGGCGCTCGACCGGCGGTCGGGCCCCCGGATCGACGCCGAGACCACCGTCGGCGTGCCGGACCGCGTCGCCCGCGCGCAGGTCCGCGTCGACCCGCGCCGGGGCGCCCCGGGCGGTCCGGACCACGTCTCCTACACCGTGAGCGATCCCGGCGACTCGCTGGCGGTCGACTGGGCGGTGACGCCCGAGGGCGTCCGGCTGCCCGGCGCGGCGGCCGCCGGGGCGCCCGACGCGGCCGAACCGGTCCCGTTCGACCCCGACGGCGACGTGGTCGCCGTGACCGTGACGCTCGTCGACCCCACGGGCGCGACGTTCACCTACCGCCAGGAGGTGACGGTTCGGGTGACCGAGGGCGGCGAGGGGGCCGAAGTCGAGGCCGTCTGGCCGCCCGAGCGCTCGACCTGCCGGCTCGTCACCGCGTGCGGGACCGAGGGCACGTACCTCCCCGACGAGCCCGACGCCCACTCCGACTGGGTCGTCTTCGAGACTGATGCCGACACGAGCGATGAGTGACGCGGACGGCAGCCGCCTGTGCCGCCGTGGCGCCTACCGCCGTTGCGGCTACACCTCCGCTCCGCCTCGCCGTGCGCCGAGCGCGCGGAGCCCGTACTCCGCTCCGCCGACCGCCGCCGCGGCCGCGAGCGGGACCGCCCAGAACACGAGGTACAGCGTGAGGATCGTCGGCGTCGAGGCAGCTCCGGGGTCCGGCGGGCCTAGCCCACCGAAGTATTCCCACGTCTCGCGGACCGCGAGCGCGTATGTCCCGACGACGACGGTAACGGGCGCGATCACGCCGTGCGCCGCGTAGAGGTACGCGGGGACGGCGAGAAGCGCGAACGCGCCGAGCGTCATCCATGGTAGTTCCCACAACGGTGTGCCGGGGTTTTGATACGGAAAGACGGCGAGCCGGAGGACGAGCGTGACGGCGACCGACAGCCCGCCGGCCACGGTGGCGACGCGTCGGGGGGACCTCGTCGAGCGAGTCGACATCGCCGACACTTTGCGGTCGCACAGGAATAAACCCAGACGCTAGCTTACAAATAACCGACCGTGGATCGGCGGGAAACACCTCCAAAGCCCCAGTCGCTCGCTTATAAATGTCGGTCAGTAGATCGGCGGCGAATACCTCCAAAGCCCCAGCCGCGAGGGCGGCGCACGCTCGTTGCGCTCCTCGCTCGGTCGCTACCGCTCCCTCGCTGCGGTGCTTACGTCGTCTGCGCCGCCCTCGCGGCTGCCCCTTTGAGTCCCACCCGACCGCACAGCACCGCACCTCACGCCTCCCCAGCCTCGTCGGGTGCATCCTTCGGGCTCCCTCCGGTCGCCCTCGTCGCGCCCGACTCCCTCGCGCGTGCGGTTCGCGCTCGAGGGGCGCTCGCAGGCACGCGCCACCGCATCGTTTATTTATAAATAATCGGCGCTGTCGCTCACGAGTGTACAAACGTCGCCGGCGGCGGTCCACTGTGCCCACAGTGTCCGTCCGGACCGCCGTCCGACGACGGCGTCGAGGGCGACGCGCCCTCAGAAGCGTCGCAGCTGCTCTTCGAGACAGACGGTGACGATCGACTTCGCGATGGCGGCGCCGCCGCCGATCGGGTCGAGCTTCGTCTCGCCGAGGCGCTCGGCGTAACGGATCGGGCGCTCGTGAACGTCGTAGCCGCGCATCAGCGGACGGATGAGCAGTTCGGCGGAGAGGCCGGTGTTCTCCGTCCAGCCGATCTCCTGGACGACCTCGCGGCGGTAGGCGCGCATCCCGGTGGTGGTATCGTGGACGCGCTCGCCCATCAGCAGGCTCGCGATCGCCGCGAACGCGTGGTTGCCGAAGCGGTTGAACGCCGGCATCGCCTCCGCGCCGTGGTAGAGCCGGTCGCCGCTCACCACGTCGGCGCCGTCGTTGACCTCCGCGAGGAACTCCGGCAGCGCCTCCATCGGGTAGGTGTCGTCGCAGTCGGTGGTGACCACGACCGGCCGGTCGGGCGTCAGGACCGCCTCGCGGACGGCGACGCCGTACCCCTGCGGTTCCTGCTCGATGACGGTCGCCCCGTGCTCGCGGGCGATCTCCGGCGTCCGGTCCGAGGAGCCGTCGACGCAGACGACCTCGGCCTTCCCGTCGGTGACCTCGTCGATGTCCTCCAGCACCGTCGCGATGGCCTCCTCCTCGTTGTAGGTGCCCATCACGACGCTGAGGTCGTCGAAGGTGTACTCTCCGGCCGCGTCCGTCCCGTCGTCGACGGTCGATTCGTCTGTTGCGTCGATATCGTCCGTTGCGGCCGCCTCGCTGCCGTTCTCGACCGCGGCCGCCGAACCGTTCGTCGCGTGTGCTGAGTCGCTCATTACCCGCATCTCAGCCCGGACGCACTTGAATTTTTAGGTTTGCCTAAAACAGTGGCAGCCGGCCGTCAGGTCCCGTCGGCGAGCCAGCCGGCCACGTCGTCGCCGACGCGGAGCGCGAGCGCGGCGATGGTGAGCGTCGGGTTCATCGCGCCGCTCGTAGGGAAGACGGAGCTGGAGGCGATCCAGCAGTTGTCGAGGTCGTGCGTCCGGCAGTCTGCGTCGACCACGCCTCGGTCGGGGTCGTCGCTCATCCGGGTGGTGCCCATGTGGTGGTAGGCGGGTCCGGTCGCGTCCGGCCCGGCGACCCACTCCACGTCGGCGCCGAGCTCTTCGAGGACCGACACCTGAATCTCGTTGGCGCGCTCGATGGTGTCGAGCGCTCGGTCGCCGACCGTCCACTCGATCCGCGGCACCGGGTTGCCGCGGTCGTCGGTCCGGTCGTCCGCGAGGGTGATCCGGCTCTCGGCGTCCGGCAGCTGCTCGACGAGCCCGCCCATCGCCACGTGGTTCCCGTAGCCGTCGCGGAGCCGCTCCGCGAGCGCGTCGCCCCAGTCGTCGCCCGTGAGCGCCATCTCCACCGGTGAGGGACCGGCGTAGTTGAAGAACTCCAGCTTGAACGGCGCCTGCTCGGCGTCGGCCTCGTCGTAGAACTGGTCGCAGGCGCTGGTGTAGAAGCCGACGTGGTTCTGCCTGGTCGGCTCGTCGAGCGTGCCGCCGGCGCCCGCGAACAGGTGGTCCATGAAGAACTCGCCGACGTGGCCGCTCCCGTTCGCGAGCCCGTCCGGGTAGCGGTCGGACGCGGACAGGAGGAGGAGCCGCGGCGTCTCCACGCCGCCGGCGGCGACGACGAAGGCGTCCGCCTCCTGTCGGTGGCGCTCGCCGTCGGGCGTCGCGTAGACGGCGGCGGTCACCCGGTCGTCGCCGTCGTGTTCGAGCCGCTCGACCGGCGCGCGGTCGATGACGGTCGCGCCCCGTTCCTCCGCGCGCTCGACGTGGACCGTCGCGTCGTACTTCGCGCCGCTCGGGCAGACGGGCTGACAGGTGCCGTAGCCGACGCACGGCGAGCGGTCGTCGTACGGCTCGGAGTTGCGCGCGTTCGGCACCGAGTGCATGTCGATCCCCAGCTCCTCGCAGGCCTCGGCGAACAGCGAGTCGCTGTAGGAGGGCTCGAACGCGGGCATCGGGTGCGGCTCCTCGCGCGGCGGCGCGTAGGGGTTGTCCGACGCGCCCGCGACGCCCAGCTCGCGCTCGGCCTCGGCGTAGTAGGGGCGGAGGTCGGCGTAGTCGATGGGCCAGTCGGCGCCGACGCCGCGCTCGCTGGCGGAGTTGAAGTCGTCCTCGTGGAGCCGCATCACCATCCCCTGCCAGTGGAGCGTCGAGCCGCCGACGCCCTTCACGCGGGCGTGGTTGAGCGGGTAGAACCACTCGCCGTCGTTCTCGTGGGCGTCGCGCGCGCCGCCCACGCCCCAGACGTCGGGGCGGCCGTAGGCGGGGCGGATCGCCCGCTCCTGCCTGGCGAGTCGGTCCGCCGGGTCGAACCGCGGCCCGGCGTCGAGGATCACGACCTCGCGGTCGCCGGCGAGCTGGTCGGCGACGAGCGCCCCAGCGGGGCCGGCGCCGACGACGCAGACGTCGGCGTCGGGGACGGGCGTCCGGTCGACGTCTCGCCCCTCGCTCCCGCGCCCGTCGCCCAGGCTCTCGGCGCCGCTCACGGCGGCCCCCGCTGGTAGCTCTCGGCGCCGCCCGCGTACCCCTGCGGGTTCTCGATGCCGACGAGCTCCCCCCCGGTCGGGGACGAGTACAGCGCGAGCAGCAGTTCGTTCACGACGTAGTACCGCACTCGCTCCGCGGCCGTGCCGTCCGGGTTCTCCTCGGCCACGTCCGCGCCGAGCTCGCGGAGCAGCGCGTCGCGGTCCGCGGCCGACAGCTCCGCGACCGGCGCGCCGTACCACGAGCGAGCCGCCGACTCCACCTCGGCGACCGCGCTCCGGATCCCCTCGCCGTGGGCCGACCCGTCGAGGCGGCCGTCGAGGAACGCCTCGACGAACGCCTCGACCCCCGAGACCGCGTCGGGGTAGACGGTCTGCGCGACCGCCGTCATCGCCGTCCGGACCGCCTCGTCGCCGGGGGTCCCGTCGCCGTCCCACGCGGGCGCCTCCTCCTCGGCTCCCCCGTCGTCGGTCGTCCGACGGACGCCCAGCGCGACGCCACCGGTCGCGCCGATCGCGGCCAGCGCGGCCGCCGCGTCGCGTCGCGTCAGTTCCATGGAAGGGTTTAGGTAGCCCTAAATTCATATATCCGTCGGAGCGCGCTCGCCGGGCGATCGGAACCCCTAACGCCGGGCGCGCCCTCGCCTCGACAACCCGATCCCGTCTCCCGCACAATGACTCTGCGAACCCGGATCCGCGACCGCTTGACAGACGGCGACGGCGACCTCCCGCTGGGGCTCACGCTGCTTTGCGCGGCGATCGCCGCCACCCTCGTCTTCCCGCTGGCGTGGCTCGTCATCGAGGCGGTCGCCGTCGAGCGCGAGCGCGCCGTCGACCTCCTCTTCAGCGCCGGGACCGCCGACGTGCTCGTCAACAGCCTGCTCCTGATGGCGGGCGTCACGGTCGCGTCGATCCTGATCGGCGTCCCGCTCGCGTACCTCACCGCCCGGACCGACCTCCCCTTCCGTCGGTTCTGGACGGTCGCCGCCGCGCTCCCGCTCGTCGTCCCGAGCTACGTGGGCGCCTTCTCGTTCGTCTCCGCGTTCGGGCCGCAGGGCGAGTTCCACGAGGTGCTCGCGCCGCTCGGCGTCGAGCGCGTTCCGGAGATATCCGGGCTCTGGGGGTCGATCTTCGTCATCACGCTGTACACGTACCCGTACGTCTACCTGACGACCCGGGCCGCGCTGCTGTCGTTCGACACGACGCTCCTAGAGGCCGCCCGGACGCTGAACCACGGCCGGCTCGCGGCGTTCCGCCGCGTGACGCTCCCGACGATCCGACCCGCGATCGCCGCCGGATCGCTCCTGGCGGCGCTGTACGCGGTCTCGGACTTCGGTACCCCCTCCATCATGCGACTCCCGGTGTTCACCCGGCAGATATACGTCGAGTACAACGCCTTCGGCCGCGACTACGCGGCGCTGCTCTCGCTCCAGCTGCTCGTCGTCGTGGTCCTCGTGCTCGCCTTGGAGTGGGCCGTCCGCTCGGACCGGGAGACGAGCGGCGACGACGCGGGCCGGACCGAGGACCGCGTGTCGCTCGGGCGGCTGCGCTGGCCGGCGACGCTGCTCCCGGCCGGCGTCTCCGCGTTCGCCCTCTTAGTCCCGCTGTGGATCCTCGGCCTGTGGCTGGTCAACTCGGAGGCCGGGCGCCGCCCATCGCTCGCGTTCGAGCCGATACAGGTGCTCAACTCGGTGTCGGTCTCGGCGGCGGCCGCGGTCGTCGCCGCGCTCGCCGCCATCCCCGTCGCGTACTTCGCCGCGAACCACGACTCGCCGCTCGCGGTCGTCTTCGAGCGCGCCACGTACGTCGGCTTCGCCGTGCCCGGAATCGTGCTGGCGCTCGCGTTAGTGTACTTCGGCTCCGGCTACGTGCCGTGGATCTACCAGACGCTGCCGCTCCTGATCTTCGCGTACGTCGTCCGCTTCCTCCCGCAGGCCGTCGGGTCCGCCCGGACCTCGATCCTCCAGGTCGACCGGCGGCTCGTCGAGGCCGGGCGCACGCTCGGCGAGTCGCCGACCGGCGCGTTCCGCCGCGTGACGTTCCCGCTCACCCGGTCCGGGATCGTCGCCGGGGCCGCGCTGGTGTTCCTCACGACGATGAAGGAGCTGCCCGTCACCCTCGTGCTCCGCCCGTCCGGCTTCGACACGATCGTCACCCAGATCTGGCGGGCGCAGTCGACGGCGCTCTACCAGTACGCGGTCGTCCCGACGCTCATCCTCCTCCTCATCTCCGGGCTCTCGATGGTCGTCATCCTCACGCAGGAGGGCGGCGAAGAGGGACTGTGACGGACGCGAACGGTCCCCGCAGATACCGCGGTCCGCGTCAGCTTCCGATCCGGGCCGCTCCCGACGGTCTACCGGGTCGGGGGCTCTCGACGGTGTCGATCTGAATAGACAAACCTGCCGTGGACCGACGAGAAAAGCGGCTCAGTCCGCGGCAGACGTCTGCTGTTGGCGCGTCACGCGGAGCGAGGTGACCGTCGTGTAGAGGACCGCGAACGCGACGACGACCGCCGCGCCGATGACGAGCACCAGCCCGAGCAGTTCGAGCGTCGAGTTGCCGAGGTACGACCCCACTTCGCCGATACCCACGGCGATGGAACCGACCAACAGCATCCCGCCGAAGTACACCTTGATATCGTCGGAGTTGACGACGGCGGTCGCGGCGGAGCCGACGCGCGCGCCGAGCGCGCTCCCGAACAGTAGCGGGGCGACGATACCGAGGTTCACGCCGCCGCCCTGCCCGTAGAGGTAGCTCCCGAGGCCGCCGGAGAAGACGATCTCGAAGAGGTCGGTGCCCACCGCGACGGGCACCGGAACGCCGATCGCGTAGATCATCGCGGGCATCCGGATGAAGCCGCCCCCGACGCCGAGGAAGCCCGACAGGACGCCGGTCGCGAAGGCGACGGCCGTGATGACCCACGCGGAGACGCGGACGTCGCCGCGGAGCGTCACCATCGGCGGGATCCGAACGGTCTGTTGGATCTTCTTCGCGATCTCGGGGATCTCGTACTCGTCGAGGTCCTTGTCGGCGGCCTCGTGGTCGATACCGCCGTCGCTGTCGCCCTTCAGAGCGTCGCGGGTGACCATCGCGCCGACGCCGCCGAGCAGGACGACGTAGGCGACGCTGATGACGCCGCCGGCGAGTCCCATCGACTCGAGGTAGTAGACGCTGGCGCGCCCTGCCTCGATGCCGATGGTCGTCCCGGTGATCATGATCACGCCGAGCTTGTAGTCCACCTGTCCGAGGTCGTGGTGTTTCAGCGTCGCGATGACGGCCGTCCCGAAGACGAACGCCATCCCGCTGCCGACCGCGACGGGCGCCGGGTAGTCCAGCATGAGTAGGGCCGGGGTGACGAGGAACGACCCGCCCATGCCGAAGAAGCCGAACAGGACGCCGACGACGAGACCGAACCCGACGAACAGCGCCAACATCTCGGGGCTCGTCTCGAAGATGCCGAGTCCGCCGAGGAAGTTACTGAGCACTCGCGTCACCCCCGACCAGGAGCCGCATCAGATAGGGCCCGACGAGCCGTTCGAGGCCGCCGTACCCGACGTACAACACGAACGCTTCCAGTAGAATCACGCCGATGAGTAGGGCCGTCTCCGGATCCCACGTGGGTATCTCTAGTCCTGCCATCGACTCACCCTCCGACTTCTGAACGCGGAAATTCGCTTCTGGCACATTTCTGCTCACTCTACCCTACCTGCTTCGTGCCTATAACGGTTTTGGGCTAGCTGTACAATACTATATTCCGGTAACCTCGGCCGGAGTACCGATAACTTATACGGATAATACGGCACGGCCGCCGGCCGCGCGCTCGCCAACGCATCACACACCGAACAAAACCGTGTTGTCGACGCCCGCCGAAGGAGTTGGCATGAGGGCCCTGTGCGCCACTGACCTGTCGGCCGCCAGCGAGGCGACGATCGAGAACGAGACCTGTCTCCGCTGCCTGGGTCGCATCGGCGTCCGGACGGTCCACCTCGTCACGGTCGTGTCGGGGAACGTCCATCCCGGGATGCCCGGCGTCGACTTCGAGGCGCGCCGCCGGCGAGGGCTCGACAGGTACCGCGAGGTGATCGAGGCCGCGGGGTTCGGCGTCGAGACGCACGTCGTTCGCGGGACCCCGTACCGCCGACTCAACGACATCGCGGAGACAGTCCACGCCGACCTGGCGCTCGTGGGCTCGCGCGGACAGAGCCCGCTACTGAACCGGGTCGTCGGCTCGACTGCGCGAAACCTCGCTCGGACCACCGTCGTCCCGCTGCTGGTCAACCGCGTCGAGCGGGCGGCCGACGACCCCGACGTCCTCCGCGAGCACCTCTTCCGGCACGTCCTCTTCGCGACCGACTTCTCCGAGCACGCCGACCGGGCGTTCGGCGCCTTCTCCTACCTCCGTCACGCGACCGAGGAGGCGACGCTCGTCCACGTTCGGTCGCCGAAAGACGACGGGCCGGACGGCGACGTCGGCCCGGCGGAGCGGCTGGCCGAGCGGGCGAGCACGCTGGCGGGCTGGGGGATCGAGACGCGGACCGAGGTCCGCCGCGGCGACCCCGCGGAGGAGATTCTCGCCGTCGAGGCCGAGGTCACCCCGTCGACCGTCCTCGTCGGGTCGAAGGGGCGAAGCCGAATCCGGCGGCTCCTGTTGGGCAGCGTCTCGGAGGACATCGTCGCGCGGGCGGCGGGTAACGTCTTCCTCGTCCCGCCGCCTCGGGCGACGTAAGACGGGTGTCTCGCCGAACGGACCGTCACGCCGCGGTGCACCACACACCGGCGCGCCGCTACCGCCGGCATCTACGCCGCGTCCCGGATCGGTTACAGCGCCAGCGCCGCGACGGCGTACGCGATCGCGAACGAGACGCCGAACGAGCCCGCCCACGCGCCCACCGTCGCGAGGATCTTCCGCGCGTCCACCGCGTCGCGGCCCCCGACGGCCGCGCCGCTCCCGATGATCGCGCTGACGACGATCTCGTTGAACGACACGGGAACCCCGAGCAGCACCGCCAGCTGCGCGATCAGAAATGACGGGACGAGCGCCGAGATGGAACGCCGCGGCCCGAGCGACGAGTAGTCCTGCGCCAGCGACTTTATCATCCGCGGCGCGCCGGTCCACGACCCGACCAGCATCCCGAACCCGCCGCCGACGAGGACGGCCGTCGTCGACACCATCCCGACCTCGTCGAGCAGCGGCAGCAGCGGGCCGACCGCGAGCCCGACCTGACTCCCGCCCGCGGAGAACGCGACGAGCGACCCGAGCGCGAGCAGCACGCGCCGTAAGCCACCTCGCTCGTCGCGGCGCACGTCCCACCAGACGACGACGGCGACGGCCAGCGCCGCGAAGGCGGTGATAGCGACCGCGGACGCGAGCCCGTCGACCGAGAGGGTCCGCTGCGCGAGTCCGCGCACGGTCCCCGGCGCGGTCCCCTCGCCGAGGAAGCTGAACCGGACGTTCGCGAGGACGGCGCCGACGAGTCCCGCGAGGACCGGAACGCTGTATCGCTCGGCGACTCCGGGTCGCGGGAGGACCGAGGCGATACCGAAGGCGATGCCGCCGCCGACGAACGGCGTCAGCAGCCAGACGGCGCCGATCTGTTGGTACTTCGCCCAGACCGGCGTCCCCCCGAGCGCCAGGCCGACGCCGACGACGGCGCCGGTCACGGTGAACGCCGTCGCGATCGGAATCCCGGTGGTGATGCCGACCGCCATCAGCCCCGCGCCCAGCAGGAGCACGAGGATGACGCCGGAGACGGGTAAACTGATCCCGCCCACGAGGCCGCTGCCGACGGCCTCCGAGACGTTCCCGCCCTGCGTGACGGCGCCGGCGAAGCCGAAGACGCCGACCAGCAGGGCCGCGCGCATCGTTCCGATGGCGTTCGCGCCGACGGCGGGCGCGAACGGGGTCGCACCGCTCGACCCGGCGCCGATCACCCACGCCATGAACAGGCTGGCGAGCGCCGCGCCGACGAAGAGGGCGATGAGAGCGGGGTCCATGAAGCAGGCGTGTCAGTCCGCGCCCGCCGGGGCGGCGTCGCGCGACTCGCTCCGGCTCCGCCAGTACCCCTGGGCGTACGCGCCGACGAACATGCCGCCGAGCGCCCAGAGTATCGTGACGTTGCCGACGCCGAGGCTCGCGTACGCCGCGCCGGGGCAGATCCCCGAGAGCCCCCAGCCGACGCCGAAGACGGCCCCGCCGACGAGGACGTTCCGGTCGAACGGCTTCAGCCGGCGCTCGTACGGGCTCCCCGTGAGGGGCGCGGTGTCTCGGATCCGCGGCAGCAGCGCGAACGCGACGCCGGAGACGATCGCGGCCCCGAACATCACGAACGGGAGCCCGAGGTCCTCGAACAGGAGGAAGTTCACCACGACCTCCGGCCGCGCCATGTGGCTGAAGCCGAGTCCGAACCCGAAGATCAGCCCGCCGACGAACACCAGCGGCTTGAACAGCGGATGTCGGTCTGCGCTCACGCGTCGCTCCCTCCGGTCGCTCCCGTTCGCGCAGTTCGAGACGGCCGCCGCTGACGACGCACGGGCGTTCGGCGTTCGCCCTCCGAGGCGCTCGCTCCGTTCGCCCTCCGCGTCTCGCGCATCACGGACTCACCCCCAGCGCGGCGACGACCTGCGCGGTCCCGATCGCCACGGTCAGGAACGTCGCGACGCCGACGAGCGACGTCTTCGACGCCGAGCCGACGCCGCAGACGCCGTGTCCGGACGTACACCCCTTCCCGACGCGGGTCCCGATGCCGACCAGGATCCCGCCGAGGAACAGCCGCCACGGCTGGACGTCCGTCGTCCACAGCGTCACCCCGGCGACTTCGTACAGCTGGCCGGTCGTTCCGGGCTCGTACAGCGAGGTGGTGACCACGCCGGACTGGACCGTCGCGGCGAACGCGAGCGCGCCCAAGACGATCCCGGCAGTGAACACGACCCGCCAGTCGCGCGAGCCGACGTACCGCTGGAACCGCGACTGATCGGAGACGTACGACAGCGTCGACTCGAGGAACGTGCTCGCCCCGGCCGGGATGCCGGTCCCGACGTAGATGACGACGGTCCCGAGGCCGACGAGCAGCCCGCCGACGGCGTACCGGCTGATCCCGTTCGGGAACAGCTCGGCGACCGCCTGCAGCAGTACTGGGTCAGCGACCATCGGCGTCGTCAGTCACCCGCGAGCGAGTCCTGGCTGGCGGCGCAGTTGTTCGGCCCGAGCTCCAGGGTGAACGCCTCGTCGTCGTCGACGGCGTTCTGCCCGAGGTTCGTCGCGATGATGTCCTCGTAGTTGGCCGGCCGCGGCGGCATGTCCGAGAGGATCAGGTCGACGAAGTCGTCCTCGTCCATCGTGAGCGCGTCCATCTCCTCGACGAGTTCGCCGATGGGCGCCGTGTAGGTGCCGTCGTCGGCCGGGACGGCCGCGTCGCTGAAGTGCGCGCCGCCGATGAGGGTGTCGTCGGGCAGCGTCAGGACGCGCTCTTGGAGCGACTCGTACAGCAGCCGCGCGGCGTCGGGGGCGCCCTCGTCGCCCTCTTCGAGGTCGGGGCGGGCCACGCTCTCGACGAACAGCCCGTCGCCGGTCGCGAGCAGGCTCTCGTCGACGAGGTACGACGTCATCCCGGTCGTGTGGCCGGGAGTGTAGACGGTCTCGAAGGTGGCGTCACCGACCGCGAACGTGTCGCCGTCGGCGGCCGTGGTCAGCTCGTCGGCGTACGTGACGCCGCGGTCGACCGCGGCCTCGGGGATGACGCCTTCGACGCCCTCGGCGTCGAGGTCGCGCACGCCCGAGATGTGGTCGGCGTGGATGTGCGTGTCGATGGCGTAGTTCAGTTCCACGCCGAGCTCGTCGGCGTCGTCGAGGTAGCGGTCGGTGAACGCCCGCAGCGGGTCGATGATCGCGGCTTCGCCGTCGTCGTAGAGGAGGTAGCCGAGACAGCCCGAGGAGGGACGCTGGTACTGGAGGAGCGTGCCGGCGCCGTCGTACCGCTCGACCTCGACGGCCTCGTAAATGCTCGCCCAGCCGTTCATCCCGTCTTCGAGGTGGTCGACGTCGTAGCCGCGCTCCGCGAGCGTGCCCGCGACGTACTCGCTGGCGCCGCCCTTCGCACAGAGGACGGTCACCTCGCGGTCGTTGGGGATCCGGTCGAGGACGTCGTCGTCGATCTCGTCTTCGAGGAACTCGAAGTACGGGACGTTGATCGACGTGACGTTCTCGCCGTCGATACGCCACTCCTCGTAGTCGGACTGCATGCGCGTGTCGAGGATCGTGACGTCCTCGCCGGCGTCGATTCGGTCCTTGAGCGATTCCGGAGCGACGGAGTCGACGTCGACGTCCGGAGTCGGGAAGTCGTCGGCATTCATGTTTCGCAGTCGTTCATACCGGGCCGACGCACAAAAGTATTTTCATAGTATTTCCTTTTCTGAGCAATACTACCTCCCGACGGATCCAGATATACGCGGGCAGGTCTACCGTCATTACCCTTGTAAACCGTCTAAACCGGTTTCATGTTATACAGTAGTTAGTAGAATTCCCAAGAACCGACACAGTTTTACTTCATCGGGGGGTATTGTGCGCTAGCTCCAATACAGACACCGGAGCAGACACACAATGAGTGCTGAATTCGACATCGCGGAGACGCTCGACGTGAAAGGCGCATCGTGCCCCATGCCAGTGGTGAAGACCAAGTCCGCCGTCGACGGCCTCGCGGAGGGCGAGGTCCTCGAAGTGATCGCGACCGACCCCGGCAGCATGAGCGACATCGACGGGTGGGCCGACGGCACCGCGGGGGTCGAACTCCTCGAGCAGACGGAGGGCGACGACGTGTACAAACACTACGTCCGCAAGACGGCGTGACGATGAGCACGGACACATCCGAGACCCCGGGCGACGACGCGTCGGTCGAGGACGCGCCGACCGAGGACGCGCCCTCCCGCGCGGAGCTGGCCGCGCGCGTCGACGAGCTCGAGGACGCGCTCGCCGAGGCCACCGCTGACGACGACACCAAGAAGATGAGCATCATCGCCACCAAGGGGACGCTCGACATGGCGTACCCGCCGCTCATCCTCGCCAGCACCGCGGCCGCGTTCGGCTACGAGGTGACCGTCTTCACCACCTTCTGGGGGCTCGACATGCTCCACGAGGAGCGGTCGAAGAACCTCCAGCTCAGCTCCGTCGGGAACCCCAACATGCCCGTCCCCAACGCCGTCGCCGCGCTCCCCGGCATGGACCGCGTGACGACGAAGATGATGGAAAAGCGGATCACGGACAACGACACCGCCACGATCGAGGAGCTCCTCGAGACGAGTCTGGAGATGGGCGTGGAGTTCCAGGCCTGTCAGATGACCATCGAGCTGATGGACTACGACGAGGACGACTTCTACGACGGCGTCACTACCGGCGTCGGCGCCGCGACCGCCATTCAGGACATGGCCGAGGCGGACATCCAGCTCCTCGTCTGAGCGCCGCGAAGCGACCGTTCGGTTCTGTTTTCCCCGTCCGCCACCGGCGGCGGCTGCCCCCGACACCGTCTCTCCGGACGCGAACCGGTAGCGACCGGATTCGCCCCGTCGCGCCGCGGACCGGCGGACGCGCCGGTCCGCGGGCTCACTCACTCCGCTCGCGGCCGGCGCGCTCGCGACCGATCGCGCTCGCCACCGCGAGCAGGTAGCCGAGCCCGTACTGGACCTCCGGGTCGCGCACGCCGCGGAGCAGCCCGACGGCGCCGACCCGCTCCGGCGGCTCGCGCTCCGCCTCGCCGACGCCCTTCAGCAGGGTCTCGACGCCGTCGCGGGTGTCGTCGTCGGCCGCGGTCTGCGCCACCTCGCCGAGCGCGGCGCCGGTGCCGGCCAGCGACGCGACCATCTCGTCGTCGAGGGCCGCGGTCGCGAGCGAGCCGACCTCTGCGATCTCGGCCAGTTCGTCGAGCGTGCCGCTCCGTTGGAGCTCGAGCAGCGTGTCGAGCGCCGCTCGCAGGTCGTCGCCGTTCTCGCCGACCGCCTCGGCCAGCGCCACGGTCTCGTCGGTCGCCAGACCGTCGGCGGACTCCGCGAGCGTCGACCCCGTGGCCGAGAGCTCGCGGACCATCTCGTCGGAGAGCGCGCTCTCGCCCAAGGAGAGCACGTCCAGCAGCTCGTTGACGGCGTCGAGCCGCTCCACGAACGCGGCGACCGCCTCCGGATTCTCCGCGATCGCCGCCTCGAGGTCGGCCGACTCGGGTGCTTCCGTCTCGGACATGGTCAGAGCAGCCCCCGCGCGGTGAGCCAGTAGGACTCGTTGTACGCCAGCTTCGACCAGTGGAGCTTCTCCGACGGCGGCGCGGGCGACGGCGGGCGCTCGTAGTCGAACTCGACGAACGAGGCCGCGTCCATCCCCGTCTCGATGAAGCACAGCGTCTTCCCGTCGTACGTCGCCGTGGCCGGGCGTCCGCGGACCTCGCTGGCGAGGCGCTGTCCGACGACGCCGGCCTGGTAGTGCGCCACGCTGCCCGCGTTCGGGACGCCGGTGTCCGCGGTGTCGCCGAGCGCGTACACGTTCTCCGCGGCCTCGGCCTCCAGGGTGTGCTTGTCGACGTCGACCCAACCGTCGTCGCCGAGCCCGGCCTCCTCGATCAGGTCGACGCCGCCGTGGGGCGGGATCGACACGAGGAGGTCGTAGTCGAGCTCGGTCCCCTCCATCGACGTGATCGTCTCCGCCTCGGGGTCGACCGACTCCGCGTTGAAGAACGTCTCCACGGCGATGTCCCGATCCTCCATGATGGGGCGGGCCCACTCGGCGATGTGGGGGTTCCCGTGGACGCGCTGGATCGGGTACGTGTAGGTGATCCCGATGTCCTCGCGCAGACCGCGCTCGCGGAACCAGTCGTCGACCATGAACACGAACTCCAGCGGCGCCGCGGGACACATGTGGGGCGTCCCGACGACGCTCAACACGATCTCGCCCTCGGTGAACTCCAGCAGCTCGTCGCGCAGGGCGGTCGCGCCCGACTCGCTGTAGTAGTCGTGCCCGCCCTCGGCGAGCCCGGGGATACGCTCGGGTTTCAGCGTCGACCCGGTCGCCAGCACGAGGTGGTCGTACTCCACTGTCGGCGCGGTCCCGTCGAACCGGAGTTCCCGTGAATCCGTGTCGATCTCCGACACGCGGCCGATCCGGAGGTCGACCGCGTCGTCGATCAGCTCGTCGAGTGCGCGGCGACCGTCCGCCGGTTCGCGCTTACCGAACGGGACGTACAGCCAGACGGGCTTGTAGACGTGGTCGGGGCCGTCGTTGATCAGGGTGACCTCGACGTCGCCCGCGTCGATCTCCGGACCGAGCCGGTCGGCGAGGTCGTTGGCGAGCACGGAGCCGCCGGTCCCGCCGCCGAGGATGACGATGCGTTCGGTCATGCTTTCTCCACGTAGAACGCGTTGTGGTCGTCGAGCTCTTCGACGGCGAGCAGTTCGTTGCCGGCCTCCTCGGCCCACTCGGGGACGTCGGTGAGCGACCCGTCGCTGTCGCTCAGCAGCCGGACGACGTCACCCGACTCGGCGCTCCGGATCGCTCCGATGAGGTCCATCAGGGGGCCGGGGCACGCTGCGCCTCTGGCGTCGACGGTCTCTTGGGGTTCGATGTCGGTCATGGCGGTCTCACACCCCACAGTTTCGCGGGCGGCCTATTAGTCTTGTGCGAGCATTCCACAATTCTAAAAATTCCATCGACCGGTCAGCGCCGAACGGTGACGGTCGCGACGGCGGTGGTCGTGCGGCTACCGATCGAACACCAGCGCGTAGTGGTACGGCGACAGATCGGCTCGCCGGTCGTACTCGAGCGGCGCGGCGCTGCGAACGGCCGCCGCCGTCTCCTCGGGGGACATCAGCACCGCCGTCGGCGGTCCGCGGGGCTCGCCCCCGGCGGCTACTCATCGGTTCGGGCCCGCCACGCCGCCGGGAGCCGGGCGTAGACGACCGCGTTGTCGACGAGCGCGTCGACCGGGACGTACTCGTCGGGCGCGTGCGCGGTGTCGGTCCCGAGCGAGAACTCGACCGTCGATATCCCGGCGTTCCGGAGCTTCTTGGCGTCGCCGCCGCCCGTCGCGCTCCGCCTGAAGACGCGGTCCCCGGTGACGCCCGCGGCCGTCGACGCGACGGCCTCGACGAGCGGGCCCTCGGGGTCTTCGGCGGTGCCGACGCTCCAGAAGACGTCGGCGATCGTGATCCCCTCGCAGTCGGCGACGCACTCCCGGATCCCGGCGAGCACGTCGGGCGTGTGGACGCCCGCGGTGAGCCGCACGTCGACCTCGGCGCGCGCGGAGCCCGGGACGGCGTTCACCGCGTCGCCGCCCTCGAAGACGCCGAGGTTGATCGACGGGTACCGGAACAGTTCCCGGGCGGCCGCCTCGCCCATCGACGGGGCGTAGTACGCGACCGACTCCTCGACGATCGGCTCCATCTCGGCGCCGATCGCCAGCCGCTCGGTGCCGAACCGATCTCGGATCCGCTCCACGGCGGCGTAGAGCCGGTCGACGGCGTTGACGCCGAGGGCCGGGCGGGAGCCGTGCGCCGCCTCGCCCGCCGCTTCGAGCGTCAACCAGATGCTGCCCCGGTCGGCGACCGTGACGGAGTGACGCCCCGCCTCGCAGGTCGGCTCGCCGATCACGCACGCCTCCGCGTCGAGCACACCGGCGTCGAGCAGCGCCGGGAGGCCGGCGTCGCCGCCCACCTCCTCGTCGCTCACGAGGGCGAACAGGAGGTCGACGGGCGGCTCGGTATCAGTCGCGGCGAAGGCCCGGAGCGCGAACAGCAGCGACGCCACGGCGCCCTTCATGTCGGTCGCCCCCCGGCCGTAGACCCGGCCGTCGGCGCGCTCGCCGAGCGGGTCGCGCGTCCACGCGTCGGCGTCGAACGGCACCGTGTCGAGGTGCCCGTTGTACAGGAGCGTGCGGTCGGCGTCGCCGGGGACCCGCACGAGCAGGTTCGGCTTCGCCGGGTCGACGGCGACCCGCTCGACCTCGACCGGGAGCGGGTCGAGGAACCGCTCGACGGCGGCGGCGATCTCCCGCGTGTCGCCGGGCGGGTTCGACGTGTCGACGGCGAGCAGGTCGAGGGCCAGCGAGACCAGCGCCTCCCGGTTGGCCCGCACGTACTCGGCGGGGGCGTCGCCGGCGGGCGCCGACCGCGACGCGCTCGTGTCTTCGGCCATACCGTCCGGTTCGGTGCCCGGCGATTTAGCTGTTTTGTACATATTGCACAATATGCTGCGGCGGGAGGGGGTCGCCAGCTCACGCCTCGGGATCGGGCTGCGCTGTCCGGTCCTCGCTCCCGTCCGGTTCCTGACCGTACCGGTCCTCGAACTCCTGAACGAGCCGGCCGACGGTCGCGTACCAGCTGTTGAGGAGCCGCCGCATCTCGCGGGCGATCGCCTCCGGCGCCCGCGGCCGGTACACGTAGTAGTAGCCGCCGTGGTCGTAGTTCACCTGTCGCCGGACGACGAGGTCGACCTCGACCAGTCGCGAGATCGACCGGTGCGCCGTCGACCGCTCGCAGCCGAGCCGGTCCGCCACGTCGTCGACGGTGAGCCCCTCGTCCGCCCGCTGGAGCGCCCGGAAGACTGCCCGGTCCCGGTCGTTGAGCCCGTGGATACACTCCAGCACGTCCGGCCACTCCATGTCACGTTCGAGGTCCTCGCGCACTGACGCGGTCATCGTACCGGGCTATAGGGCGGCGGAGGTGGTTAAAGATGTTCCCGAACAGCACAAGACTATCTCTCCCGCGTTGACACAGACGCGCTTCGGTCGGCGTGTCGCTCGGATTCTCGGCGTCCTATCCAAAGGGTATTTGCTACGTTGGCCCAAGACGATACACGAATGACGCTTCCGATCGACCCGACCCAGATCGACCCGGACGACATCGGCGAGCAACAGACGACCCTCGAAATGGACCACGAGGAGGCGATCGAACACGTCCGCGACGTGTTCACCGACGCCGGCTTCGGCATCCCCGTCGAGTTCTCGCCGTCCGAGATGCTCAACGAGAAGATCGACGCGGGTCGCGACCCCTACTACGTGCTGGGCGCGTGTAACCCCGAGGTCGCCGACCGCGCCCTCGACGCGACGGACAACAAGCTGGGCGCGCTGATGGCCTGTAACGTGGTCGTGTGGGAGGAGGAGCCCGGCACGCAGCGCGTCTACCACGTCTCCATCATGCGCATCGCTCGACTCGTGGGCATGGCGCCGGACGACGACGAGATGGCGGACATCGTCGCCGACACCGGCGAGATCGTCGACGAGGCGTTCGCGAACCTGTAAGGTCGCGTCGCTCTTGCCCCGCCCTGCCCGCCTCGCGCCCGTCCTCCGTTCCGATTCCACACCTACTTATTCGCGACCGACGACGACCCCGTATGAACCTCGCCGATTCGCGCGTCCTCGTCACCGGGGGCGCCGGGCTCGTCGGGAGCCACCTCGCGGCCGCCCTGCTCGACCGCGGCGCGACCGTCCGCGTCGCCGACGACCTCTCGAAGGGGACCCGCGACCGCGTCCCCGACGGCGCCGAGTTCGTCGAGGCGGACGTGACGGACCCCGACGCCGTCGCCCGCGCGGTCTCCGCCGACCTCGACGCGGTCTTCCACTTCGCGGCGTACACCGACACGAACTACGACGACGACCGCGCGCTGTTCGAGGAGAACACCGCGATGACGTACAACGTCTTGGAACGGATGCGCGAGGTCGGCGTCGACCGGTTCGCGTTCACCTCCTCGTCGACCGTGTACGGCGAGGCGCCGCGGCCGACGCCCGAGGACTACGCCCCCCTCGAACCGATCTCGATGTACGGTTCCGCGAAGCTCGCGGACGAGGCGCTGATCTCGACGTTCGCGCACTCCTACGGGATCCAGTCGTGGGTGTTCCGGTTCGCGAACATCGTCGGCCCGCGCCAGCGCGGCAACGTGATCCCCGACTTCGTCCAGAAGCTCGACGACGACCCGACCGAACTGGAGATCCTCGGCGACGGCCGCCAGGAGAAGTCGTACATGCACGTCACCGAGTGCGTCGACGCCATCCAGCACGTCGTCGAACACGCCGCCGACGACCTGAACGTCTACAACCTCGGGACGCGGACGACCACCTCGGTGACCCGGATCGCCGACGTCGTCAGCGAGGAACTGGGCGTCGACCCCGCGTACAGCTACACGGGCGGCGACCGCGGCTGGACCGGGGACGTGCCGAAGATGCGGCTGTCGATCGAGAAGCTGTCCGCCCTGGGCTGGGAGCCGTCGATCGAGAGCGACGAGGCGGTCCGGCGGAGCGCCCGGGAACTCATCGACGAGATAGTCGAGTAGGGAGCGGTCGACCGCTGCGGAGCCGGTCGCGGCTCCGGCCGTCGCCCCGGGCGACGAGACGGCCCCGCCTGGTCACGCCCGCTCGTTCGCCGGTCGGGGGTCGCCGTCGAACGCGTCGACGAGCCGCTCCGGGAGCGCCTCGGGCGAGAACACCGAGACGAGGTCGCCCGGCTTGATCCGCGTGTCGCCGTTCGGCGCGATGTGGTCGCCGTCGCGCTCGATCCCCACGACCAGCACCTCGTCGGACAACAGCCCCCGCTGGTTGGCGGTCTCAAGCGAGAGCCCGGCCACGTCGGCGCTCTCCGAGACGGTGAACTCCACGACCTCCCCGCCGCCGACGACGGTCTGGAAGTCGGTCACCGCCGACGGGGCCCGGTCCTCCTCCGGGGCGAACTCGTGGTACGGCTGGAACGTCTCGTCGAGGACGATGTCCTCGCGCTCGATGGTCACCCCGGCCGAGGAGAGCTGCTGCGCGATGCGGTTGATGTCCGTCGTGTCCTCGCCGACGGCGGTGACCACGAGGTTCTCCTGCCCGGCGAGGAGCTCTCGGACCTGGGTCACCCCCGGGGTCGACAGCGCCTCGTTGGCGAGCGCCGACCGCTTGCTCACGGGGGCCGTACAGGTGAACTGCGTCGTCACCTTCCCGTTCGAGTTCTCGTAGTCGATGTCGGCGTGGTACCCCCGGATGACTCCCTGCTCCTCCAGTCGGTTGATGCGGTTGCGGACCGTCGCCGGAGTGACGTCCACCTCCTCGGCGATCATCGGCGCGGACGTGTCCCTCGCGTTCATCCCCAGGTAGTAGAGGATCCGACGGTCGATCTCGTCGGGGCGGTAGGTCATGGCCCCAGCTACTGGCTATCCGGCCAAAGACGTTTTGCCCCTCACACGACGACGCCCCGTGCCCGAGGGGGGTTTCGAGAAACGCGGATTCGAAACATCTCAAATACGTATACCGTACTCAAACGAAGTAATTTTTTGTGGTTCAAAAACCAAAACGTCGCGTATGGCGTCGGATCGCAGCCGCTCCCCGTTCGAACGGCTCAAAGAGCACTACGACCACGAGGAGCTCGTCTGCCCGGCGTGCGGGTTCGAGGACGAAGACGGCGCGTGGGACGCCGAGGCCGACGGGGCGGACATCGTGTACACGCACGCCTGTCCCCGGTGCGGCGCGGAACGGGAACACACGCTGGAGCTTTCGGACCGCGAGACGGCCCTGGAACACGTCGAAAAGCGGCAGTGAGCCGGCGACCGTCCCCGGAGGGTCCGCGCCGACGCGGTCAGTTGCCCTCGGTCGACGTCCCGTCGGCGGGCGCCTCGGTCCGCTGTCGACCGGTCAGCGAGCGGTAGACGGGGTAGAGGTAGTCCTCGATCGGCCCCTGGACGCCGCGGTCGCCCGCGTAGACGATGACCGGGACGCCCGCCCCGTCCGCGAGGTCGATCACGCGGTCGGGCGTGCTCCCGAACACCCAGCGCCTGAGCCTGCGGGTCCGGGTCGCGCCGATCACGAGGATCCCGCCGTTCTCGGCGGCCGTCTCGACTAACCCCTCCGCGACGGTCGCCGCCTGGACGTTGTGGATCTGTACCTCAGGGGCGTCGGAGAGGCCGGCGACGGTCGCGTCCGCCGACTCCGCGCGTCCCCCGCCGCCGTCGGGATTGACGCTGACCACGTGGAGCTCCGCGCCGTCGCGCCCGAGCCGCTCGACCATCGGCAGCAGCGCCTTGTGGTGCGGGCCGCCGCCCGCGCCGACGTTGACGACCGAGGCGTCCGTCTCGTCGGTGAACCCGCGCACGAACATCACGCCGCAGGGCGCCTTGTACTCGATCGTCTCGGCCACGTCGGTGTGCTCCTCGGGATACCCCATCAGGATCTGGTCGACGTCGCCCTCGCGGGCGGTCTGGAGGATGTCGAACGCCACGTCCTGACAGATGTGGCCCTCGACCGTGTAGTCCGCGTCGAGGTCCTCGCCCGCGAGCAGCTCCTCGATCCGGGTCACGCGGCTCTCCGCGGTCTCCCGGACGACCTCCGACGGCGTCTGCTCCGGTATCTGCGTGACGTTCAGCACGTGGATGTGGGGCGTGTCGTGCTGGAGCTTCCCCAGGGTATCGGCGAGCCTGATGTATCGCGCCGCCCTGTCCGGGCGGGCGACCGCGACGAGCACTCGGTATCGGTCTTCGTCGGTCGCCTCGGTGTCCGCGCCACCGGCCGTCTCCTCGGCGGCCGGCTCCGGCTCGACCACCTTCTCGAACAGCTCGTCGACGGCCGGCGCCCCGCCCCACGACAGGTACGCGACCAGCAGCGCCCCGACGAGGACGACGCCGACGAGGACGCCCTTCAGCGGGAGGTTGTAGATCAGCCCGAGGTTCGCGAGGACGCCCGCGATCGGGACGAGGGGGACTCCGGGCACCCGGAACCCGCGCTCGATGTCCGGGTAGCGCCGCCGCGAGTAGATGAGCGCGAGGTTGACGATCGAGAGCGGCAACAGGAGGTTCAGCGTCGCGAACCCGGTCAGCGTCGTCAGTCCCAGCTCCGTGATCGCGAGGGAGCCGACCACGGGCAGGGGAACGCTGATCTGGAACGGGAGGACGCCGCCCTCCGCCGGGAACAACATGATGAACGCGACGATCAGGAAGACGATGGTGCCGGTCGCGGTGGCGATGCTCCAGAACGGCGTGTTGTACTCCGGATGGATCCGCGAGAAGGGTCGGGGGGCCTGCCCCTGGCGGCCCATCAGCGAGCCGATCCCGCTGGCGGCGAGTATCGAGGCGTTCGACGCGCTGACCATGCTGAAGATGGCGCCGGCGACGATGAGCGACCGCCCGACGGGGCCGAGGAAGCCGGCGGCGACCTCGCCCATCGCGGTCTCGCCCTCGCGGGCGATGACCTCCGCGGGGACCGGCGAGTTGACCATCGCGACGATCACCAGCGCGTACAGGACGGTGACCGTGACAATCGACGCGGCGATGGCCCGCGGGACGGTCCGCTTCGGCTCGATGATCTCGCCGGCGCTGGCGGCGATGGCGGAGAAGCCGAAGAACGTGATGAACGCCAGCGCGGCGATCGACACGATCCCCACCACGTCCGTCGTGAAGCCCGTCGCGAAGGTGCCGACCGCCGTCGACGGGCCGCGGAACGAGAACGCGCCGCCGATGAACGCCAGCAGGACGGCCACCTTCGCCCCCGTCACGAACAGTTGGAACATCCCGCTCTCCTCTGTCCCCCGGGCGTTCAGCGTCCCGAGGAGCAGCGCGGCGAGCACTCCCGTCGTCCCGTGCGGGAGGACGTGGAACGCCTCCGGGAGCACGAACCTGAAGAACCACTCGTCCATCGTCGCGAGGTAGAACGCCGTCGTCCCGGTGTAGCCGAGGAAGAGCATCGCGCCGATGGCGTAGACGAGCGTGTCGTTCTCGAAGGTCCGCGAGGAGAACAGGTACCCCCCGCCGTTCTCGGAGTAGATCGAGGCGAACTCCGAGTACCCGGCGGCGGTGATCCCGGCGATGACGGCCGCGATGACGAACGCGATGACGGCGCTGGAGCCGATCGCCGCGACGGCGGTGCCGGAGAGCGAGAAGATGCCGGCGGCGATCATCGTCCCCAGGCCGATGGCGAACGCGATCTTGAAGTCCAGCGTCCGGGTGTGCTCAACCATCGGTGCGAAGGAGCGTCCGGCGTACCAGTTGTCCGCGTCGACCGATCGCGTCGTGCCGTGGTCTCGCCGCTATGCCGTAGAACATGGTTACCTCCTGGTCTGAACCCCGGAGACAAAATATCTCCCGGTACGATTTGCCCATGAGTGGTCCAGTCGGAGCGGAAATTATCGATTCGAAAACGGGTCGGCGGCGCGCGCCGCGGCGGACCCGAGGGCCCTCCGTCCGTTCGAGTCCGCGGCACGGTTCGGAAGGGCCTTTTAACCCGCCCGTCGAACGGACGGTATGTTCAGGCAGCTCCGGTCGGAGGTCGAGGCGGCGCTCGCGGACGCGCTCGCCGAGCTCGACCTCCCGACCGACGACCTCGGCATCGAACGCCCGCCGGACGACATGGACGCGACGCTCGCCTCCAGCGTCGCGTTCCGGCTCGCGGGCGAGGTCGGCGACGCGCCGCCGAACGTCGCGGCGACCGTCGCCGAGGCGGTGTCGGTCGCGGACGCGGACTACGTCGGGCGCGTCGACACCGCGGGGCCGTACGTCAACTTCCACGCGAACGAGCGCTACCTCGCCGACACGCTCGACGCGGCGGCCGTCGATCCGGCGTACGGCGCGCTCCCCGACCGCGACGCCTCGGTCGTCGTCGAGCACACCAGCGCGAACCCGACCGGCCCCGTCCACGTCGGCCGCGCGCGCAACCCCATCGTCGGCGACGCCGTGGCGAACCTCCTGGCGTACGCGGGCTACGACGTCGACCGCCACTACTACGTCAACGACGCCGGCCGGCAGATGGCGGTGTTCACGTGGGCGTACGAGCGGTTCGACGAGGCCGACCTCGACGCCGAGCCCGCCCGCGACCGCGCGGAGTACGACCTCGTGCGCTACTACCGGAAGGGGAACGCCTTCTTGGAGGAGGCCGACCCGGACGCGGTCGAGGCCGCGGAGGAGGAGATACAGGCGATCCTCCAGGGGCTCGAGGCCGGCGACGAGGCGACCTACGAGCGCGTCGGCGAGGTCGTCGACGCGGTGCTGGGCGGCATGAAGGAGTGCCTCGCCCGCCTGCCGGCCGAGTTCGACGAGTTCGTCAAGGAGACGCGGTTCATGCGCGACGGCTCGACGGACGACATCGCCGCGCGGCTCAAGGAGACCGATCACGCCGTCTACGAGGAAGACGCCTGGCAGCTGGAGCTCGACGAGTGGGGGATCGACAAGAACCTCGTGTTCCTGCGCTCCGACGACACGAGCCTCTACACCACCCGCGACCTGGCCCACCACGAGTGGAAGTTCGACAACTACGACCGCGCCGTCACCGTCCTCGGCGAGGACCACAAGCTCCAGGCCGACCAGCTCGACGCGACCCTCGAACTCCTCGGCAACGACACCGACCGGCTCGGCCACGTCATCTACTCGTACGTCAACCTCCCCGACGGGAAGATGTCGACGCGGAAGGGGACGGGCGTGATGCTCGACGACCTCCTCGACGAGGCCATCGACCGCGCCCGCGACGCCGTCGAGTCGCGGATGGACGACCGCATCCGCGGCGATGACCTCACCGACGAGGACGTCGAGCGCATCGCCCACCAGGTCGGGATCGGCGCCGTGCGGTACGACATCGTCTCGAAGCAGCCCGCCAAGGCGATCACCTTCGAGTGGGAGGACGCGCTCGACTTCGAGGCGCAGTCGGCCCCGTTCGTCCAGTACGTCCACGCGCGCTGCGCCGGCATCCTCGACGAGGCAGCGGCCGAGGGCGTCGACGTGCCCGGCGTGACCGCCGACGCCGACGGCGCGGTCGATCCCGACGCGCTCGACGTGGACGCGGGCGCGTTAGAGACCGAGGCGGCCCGCGACCTCCTCCGGGAGGTCGCCCGCTTCCCCGCCGCCATCGAGGCTGCGGCCGACGACCTGGAGCCGCACACGATCGCGACGTTCACCCGCGAGTTCGCCGACGCCTACAACGCCTTCTACCGCGAGTGCCCGGTCGTGACCGCCGAGACCGACGAGCTCCGCGACGCCCGCGTCGCCGTCGTCGCGGCCGCGAAGCACACGATGGCGAACGCGCTCGACGTGCTGGGCGTCGAGGCGCCGGAGTCGATGTAGCGCGGCGAGACGGTCGCTCCCGGGGGTATCGTCAGGTCAAAGCTTACTTACACGCACGCGACCGTATTTCGGACAATGAGTAGCGACGCACAGGAGGCGAACGAGGACCGCCGGAAGTACGAGTTCCGCAAGGTAATCGAGGAACTCAAAGACTACGAGGGCTCCGGCACCCAGCTCGTCACCATCTACATCCCCGAAGACAGGCAGATCTCCGACGTGGTGGCCCACGTTACCCAGGAGCACAGCGAGGCGTCGAACATCAAGTCCAAGCAGACCCGGACCGCCGTTCAGGACGCGCTCACCTCGATCAAGGACCGACTGCGCTACTACGACACCTTCCCGCCCGAGAACGGACTGGTGATCTTCTCCGGCGCCATCGACGCGGGCGGCGGCCAGACCGACATGGTCACCCGGACGCTGGAGTCGCCGCCACAGCCCGTCGAGTCGTTCCGATACCACTGCGACTCGGAGTTCCTCACCGAGCCGCTCGAACACATGCTCGAAGACTCCGGGCTCTTCGGGCTCATCGTCTTGGACCGCCGCGAGGCGAACGTCGGCTGGCTGAAGGGCAAGCGCGTCGAACCCGTCAAGTCCGCCTCCTCGCTCGTCCCCGGCAAGCAGCGGAAGGGGGGTCAGTCCGCACAGCGGTTCGCCCGTCTGCGCTTAGAGGCCATCGACAACTTCTACCAGGAGGTCGCGGGGATGGCCAACGACCTGTTCGTCGACAGGCGCCACGAGCTCGACGGCATCCTCGTCGGCGGCCCCTCGCCGACGAAAGACGAGTTCCTCGACGGCGACTACCTCCACCACGAACTTCAGGACAAGGTCCTCGGCAAGTTCGACGTGGCCTACACCGACGAGTCCGGCCTGAAGGACCTCGTCGACGCGGGCCAGGAGGCGCTCGCGGACCAGGAGATCGTCCAGGACAAAAACGACATGGAGGAGTTCTTCGAGAAGCTCAACACCGGGCAGGAGGCCACCTACGGGTTCGAACAGACCCGCCGGAACCTGATCATGGGGTCGGTCGACCGCCTGCTCATCTCCGAGGACCTCCGCTCGGACGTCGTCGTCTACGAGTGCCCGAACGGCCACGAGGAGTACGAGGTGGTCGACGCCCGTCACTCGACGCCAGACCACGAGTGTAGCGAGTGCGGCGACGAGGCGACCGTCGAGAAGCGCGAGGACGTCATCGAACACCTGATGGCCATCGCGGAGCAGCGCGGCACCGAGACGCGGTTCATCTCGACGGACTTCGAGAAGGGCGAGCAGCTGCTCGACGCGTTCGGCGGCATCGCGGGCATCCTGCGCTACTCCACCGGCGTGTAAAGCCGCTCTCCGCGACGGGGCGAAACGTTACTGCTGTTCCGGTTCGACCGGCGTCGCCGCGACCTCCAGGCACGCGCAGGCGTCGGACTCGGGGTCGAAGCAGTCCGGACACTCCGGCTGGCGGTCGATGATCGTGTCGAGCCGCTCGGCCACCGTGTCGTCGATGACCGCCTCAAGCTCGCGGGCCTCCGCCTGGAAGTCCTCGACCGCGAGGACGTTGGCGAGGAAGCGCTCGATGATACAGTACGTCTGGAGGGCGTCCCGCGCGCGGACGATGCCGTCGTCGGTGAGGCGCACGCCCTTGTACTTCTCGTGTTCGGCGAGCCCCCGCTCTTCGAGCTTGCCGATCATCTCGTTGGCGCTGGCCGGGCTGACGCCGAGCGCGTCGGCGATCGACCCGGTCGAGGCGGGCCCGTCCTCCTGGTCCTGTACGACGTATATCGTCTTGAGGTACTGATCTGCGGTGTTCACGGCTGTCCTCCGTCGGCGCTCGTCGGCGACTCGTCTGTCCGGTTCATCGGCGCTCCATGACCTCCGTGACCTCGCGCACGCCCTCGGCCTCCTCGTCGCGGATCGCCGTTAGGGTCGCGATCAGCTCATCGCGGTCGATCGAGAACGCCGCGTCGGAGCCCTCGATCGCCTCGATGAGGTCGTCGTAGAACTTGTAGGCCGTCTCCTCGTTGCACAGCTGGTCGTACAGCACGTCGTCGAAGTCCTCCGGTCGCGTCCGTCCGTAGCGGGCGTCGACCAGCGACTCGATCTCGTCGAACGGGACGCTGTCGACGCCGAGCCCCTCGATGATCGCCTCCAAGCGCTCGCGGTGGTCGGCCGACTCCTCGGCGGCGTCCGCGAGCAGCGTCTCCACCTCCTCGTCGAGCTCGGCGTCCAGCTGCTGGTAGTGGCGGTGCGCTCGCGCTTCGACGACCTCTTCGAGTACGATGCCGATCTGGAGCAGTCGCGCGAGTTGGTCGTCGGAGGCGACCCGCTGGCTCACGCTCACCGCGACCACCCGAGACGGCGCGATACGCGGGTTCGCATACCATCGACTCGGGCGTCGTCGGTCTTAAGCGGTTCCCCTCGCGCGCCGGTCGCGGAGTCGGCGCGTCGGGCGTCGGAAAAATCCGTTCGGCGGGCGGGCGGCGAGTGCCGACCGCTTACTGGAGGCGCTCGAAGACGAGCTCCTCGACGTCGTCGCGGAACTCGTCGACCGCGATCTCCTCGAGGACGGGCACGAAGAAGCCCTCGACGAGCATGTTCCGGGCCGTCCGCGAGTCGATCGAGCGGCTCTCGAGGTAGAACAGGTCCTCTGCGTCGACCTGCCCGACCGTCGCGGAGTGGGAGGCCTCGGTGTCGTGGTTGTGGATGATCAGCTTCGGCGACGCGTCCGCCTCGGCCTCGTCCGACAGCATCAGCGTGTTCTCGCGCTGGTAGCTGGAGGTGTTCCACGCGTCCTCGCCGACGTCCTGGACGCCCTCGTAGACGGAGCGGGCGACGTCGTCGAGCACGCCGCGGGTGACCAGGTCGGCGGTCGTCTGCTCGGCCTGGTGCCACACGCGGGCGTTGATGTCGAAGTGCTGGTCGTCCGTGCCGAAGAACGTCCCGACGATCTGGCTCTCGGAGCCGTCGCCGTTCAGGTCGGTCTCGATGTCGGAGCGGGTGAGCTTCGAGCCGAAGTTGCTCTCGATCCAGTCGATCGTCGCGTACGTGTCCGTCACGCCGCGCTTCAGCGAGTAGGTGTACGCGTCCGAGTCGAGGTTCTGGAGCGAGCCGAACTGGACGTTCGCGTTCTCGCCCGCGACGACCTCGACGAGGTTCGAGAAGTACCGGTCGTCGTCGACCTCGGCGTCACCGGTCTCGATCGACTCGAGGATCGTCACCGACGAGGACTCCTCGGCGACGACGAGCGTCTGGCTGAACAGCGAGCGGGAGTTCATCTCCGCGCGCACCGTCACGTCCTCGACGTCGACGCCCTCGGGGACGTAGACGAACGTCCCGGTGGTGAAGAGCGCGACCGAAAGCGCGGTGAGGTAGTTGTGTTCGGGGTCGAGGACTGAGCCGAAGTTCGCCTCGATCACGTCGCCGTACTCGGCGAGCGCCTCGGTGAACGGCAGGACGACGACCTCGTCGTCGCCCGCGGTCCGCTCGGTCTCGTCGGCCTGGTTCAGCGGGTCGACGAGCGCCTCGAAGTCCAGCGCCTCCAGGTCGGTCCAGCGGCGCCCCGGCGTCTGGATGACGTCGGGCAGCTCCGCGGTCTCCAGCGCGGCCAGCGCGTTCAGTCGGGTCTCTAAGAGCCACTCGGGCTCGTCGCGTTCGTCGGCGATGCGTCGTACCGTCTCCTCCGAGAGGCTCTCGATTTGCTTCGTGCTCATGTTATCCGAGCGAACCCTCCATCTCCAGCTCGACGAGCCGGTTGAGCTCGACGGCGTACTCGATCGGCAGCTCCTCCGTGATCGGCTCGATGAAGCCCGAGACGATCATCTGCTTGGCGTCGTCGTCGTCGAGTCCGCGCGACTGGAGGTAGAAGATGTCCTCGTCGCCGATCTTGCCGACGGTCGCCTCGTGGGCGACGTCGACCTGCGACTCGTTGATCTCCATGTACGGCATCGTGTCCGACGTCGACTCGTTGTCGAACATCAGCGCGTCGCACTCGACGGCCGTCGAGGAGTTCTCCGCGCCGTCCGCGATGTGGACGAGGCCGCGGTAGTTGGTGCGGCCGCCGTCCTTCGCGATCGACTTCGACTCGACGGTGGACTTCGTGTTCGGCGCGTTGTGGTACACCTTCGCGCCGGTGTCGATGTCCTGACCCTCGCCCGCGAAGGCGATGGTGATGTGGTTGTCGGAGGCGCCGCGTCCCTTCAGGATCGTCGAGGGGTACAGCATCGTCGCCTTCGACCCCATCGACCCCGAAATCCACTCCATGCGCCCGCCCTTCTCGGCGATGGCGCGCTTCGTGTTCAGGTTGTACGTGTTCTTCGACCAGTTCTGGACGGTCGAGTACTGGACGTGGGCGTCCTCGCCGACGAACACTTCCACGCCGCCCGAGTGGAGGTTGAACGCCGAGTACTTCGGCGCGGAACAGCCCTCGATGTAGTGGACCTCGGAGCCCTCCTCGGCGATGATGAGCGTGTGCTCGAACTGGCCCATCCCCTCGGAGTTCATCCGGAAGTACGCTTGGACCGGCATCTCCACGGTGGTGTTCTCCGGGACGTAGACGAACGAACCGCCGGACCAGATGGCGCCGTGGAGCGCCGCGAACTTGTTGTCGCTCGGGGGGACGCACTTCGTCATGAAGTGCTCGCGGACGAGCTCTTCGTGCTCCTGGACGGCCTTGTCCATGTCACAGAAGATGACGCCCTTCTCTTCCCACCGCTCCTGCATGTTCTGGTAGACGATCTCGGACTCGTACTGCGCGCCGACGCCCGAGAGCGCGTTCTTCTCGGCCTCCGGAATGCCCAGCTTGTCGAAGGTGTCCTGGATCTCCTCCGGGAGGTCCTCCCAGCTGTCCGCGCCGCCGCGCTTGTCGATGTCCGGGCGGATGTACGGCACGATCTCCTCGACGTCGACCTCAGAGAGATCGGGCTGCCCGGGCCAGTCGGTCGGCATCGGCATCTCCTGGAACTGCTCGAGCGCGCGCAGGCGGCGCTCCAACATCCACTCCGGTTCGTCCTTGTCCTCCGAGATGACGCGGACCGTCTCCTCGGTGAGGCCCTTCTCGCTTTTGAAGGCGGACTTCTCCTCCTTCTTGAACTCGAAGCGAGCCTCGGTGTCTGTCTCCTTGAGGTCGTCCTGTTGTGAACTCATAGTGTATTGTTACGGATTCCCGTGTTTAGGTGTGTCGCGTGCCCGCATTCGGTTACGCCGCCTCGAAGGCGTCCTCGCGGACCCAGTCGTACCCCTCGTCCTCCAGCTTCTCGGCGAGCTCCGCGCCGCCGCTCTTGACGACTTCGCCGTCGAGCATGACGTGAACGTGGTCGGGCTCGACGTAGTCGAGGATGCGCTGGTAGTGGGTGATCTGGAGGATCCCCGTGCCCTGCTCGTCGCGGAGCGCGTTGATCCCCTTCGAGACGTCCTTCAGGCGGTCGATGTCGAGCCCGGAGTCGATCTCGTCGAGCACGGCGACGCTCGGCTCCAGCATCGCGGCTTGGAGGACCTCGTTCTGCTTCTTCTCGCCGCCGGAGAAGCCGGCGTTGAGGTACCGCTGCATGAACTTCTCGTCCATGTCGAGCAGCTCCATCTTCTCGGAGAGGATCTCCTGGAACTCGGCGACGCCGATCTCGCCGTCGTCCGCGGGGCCCTCCATCGGGGAGGTCTCGTACCCCTCGTCGTCGGCCTCGGCCGACTCCTCGTCCTCGTCCTCGAACAGCTCCTCGCGCTCGTCGGCCTTCGCGTTGAGGGCCTGGCGGAGGAAGTTCGTCATGGTGACGCCCTCGATCTCGGCGGGGTACTGGAAGCCGAGGAAGATGCCGAGCGCGGCGCGTTCGTTCGGCTCCAGCTCCAGGAGCTCCCAGTGGTAATCCTCGTCGTCGAGGTCGGCGTCGATGTCGGCGACGTCGTCCTCGTCGAGGTGGAGGGAGACCGACCCGTCGGTCACCTCGTAGGCCGGATGGCCGGCGATCACCTTCGCCAGCGTCGACTTGCCCGAGCCGTTGGGACCCATCAGCGCGTGGATGTCCCCGGACTCGACGGTCAGGTCGACGCCGCGAAGGATCCGTTCACCGCCCTCTTCGGCCACTCGTGCCCGAAGGTCGTTGATTTCGAGAGTTGCCATTGTGTTCTCGTGCCTCGTGTGCGAACAGTGGGCGTTGCGGGGGTTAACGGTTACGCATCTCCGCCTCAAAAATCGCAGATCGACCAAGAAATTTTCTTCCGATCGAAAAGTGCTTTCGACGACCGGCGTTTCGCCTCGCCGTCGGTCACATGAACGAGCCCAGCCCCGTCTGCTCCTGGCCCGTCTTGACCTCCTCCCACGACATGCCGAGCGCCTCTATCACGCGCTCTATCGGTCCTTTGAGGGTCTTGTCGAGCATCTTCTCCCAGTCGACCTCGAACTCGTCGGGGACCTGGTCGGCGTACTCGAAGCAGATCACGTCCGGGTCGCGCTTGAACTCGCCGTAGAGGTGGTCCCGCTGGGGGTCGAGCCCCGCCTCGTCTTCCATCCGCGCCCAGAAGTCCGGGTGGACCTTCTCGATGTAGAGCCGCTTCGGCTTCGACCCGCTGCCGAAGTTCGTCCCGAGCATGAGGTTGGCGTACTTCGCGCCGCGGACCTGGGCGGTCGGGGTGTCGTAGGCGTCGAGCTTCTTGCCGATGCCGCCGGGGATCCCGACCTCGTCGAGGTCCACGTCGCCGTCGAGCACCCGCGCGATGACGTCGACGAGGTACCCCTTGACCTCCTCCATGTCGTCGTCGATGTCGTCGCCCGTCACGATCGTCTCGATGACGTTCTGTTGGACCTCCTTCGTGATGCCGGCGATGTCCGAGCGCTTGTACTCGAAGCCGGTGATGTCGATGTCGTCGACGTCTTTCCCCTCCTTCCAGACGATGTGGCCCGCGTACCGCTTCTTTTTGCCCGCCTGGAAGAACCGCCGGTAGAGCTTCTCGAACTCGATCTGGAAGCGGTGTTCGCTGGCGTTGAGCTCCTCGCGCGCGAAGTCGTCGTAGCGCTCGTTGATGTGGTCCTCTATCTCGAAGGAGGTCTCTATCGCCTCCTCCTTCGACATGTCAGAAAGAGACAACATTACCGAATCGGTATCTCCATAAGCAACCTGGTAATTAAGCTCTTCAGCGGCCTCCTCGGTAAAGTCGATGACTTCGCGACCGGTCGCTGTGACGGCTGCTGCGCCCTCTTTGTCGTAAAGACGGAACCGATCCCACCCCGTCACGCCGTAGAGTGAGTTCATAATAACCTTGACAGCTCCCTGCTGGCGGTCGTACTGCTCGTACGGCTCGGTCCCGGGGTCGTGGTCGTTCCGGAGCGCCTTCTTCTCCTCGCGCTCGGAGAGCAGCTCGTCGACCATCTCGCGCATGATGCCGTCCGGCTCCTTCCGGAAGTGGGTCCCGTTGGGCGCGACGTACGTCTCGCCGTCGTACTCGTCGGGGTCGACCTTCGTCTCCGGGCCGGCGTTGATCGTCACCATGCACATCGGGTAGAGGCTCTTCAGGTCTTGGACCGTCACCATCTCCTTGACGCCCGTTATCGGGTCGAAGACGGCGCCGCCCTCGAACTCCTCCGACTCCTGTTGGCCCTTCGTCGGGAGCGCGAACTTCCCGAACGCCTTGTGGAGGACGTACATGTCGACGGTGTCGCCGGGCGTCGGCGCGTCCTCGATCTTACAGCCGACGAAGGTCCGCACCTCGTCCCAGAAGGCGATCACGTCCTGCTTCCGGTCGATCTCGACGCACAGCTCCACGTCGCGGATGCTGTACTCCAGCAAGCGCTCGGGGTCCTGCTCCCAGAGGTCGCCGATGTCGCCCGTGTAGCGCTCCTTTCCGACGCCGAGCTCGCGCTCGCCGACCGCGTCGAGCCGGTACGACTCCAGCTCGGTGAACATCGTGCGCTTGTAGGCGTACAGCAGGTCGAAGACGACCCGCCCCTTCACGTCCGGGCCGCCCCAGCCGGAGCGCCACACCTCGCCGATCCGGGAGAGCCGGTCGACGTCGAGGTCGTACTGGCTCCCCTCGTCGAGCACCTCCAGCCGGTCGAGGACGTACGGCGCGTCGAAGTCCTCGAAGTTCCAGCCGGTCAGGAGGTCCGGGTCCGTCTCGTCGATGTACTCGACGAACGCGTCGAGCATCGCGGCCTCCTCCTCGAAGGTGCGGACCCGGAAGTCCAGCTCCCCGTCGCCGCCGACGATCCCCTCGTAGTCGGGGAGGTCCGCCGGCGGCGGGATGTCGGCCTCGGGCGCGTCGTACAGCCAGACGACGTACTCGTCGTCGTAGGAGTCGTGGCTGGTGAGACAGATGATCGGCTCCTCGCCGTCCTCGGGGAAGCCGCGCCGGTCGTCGACCTCGATGTCGAAGGTGTTCACGCGGAGGTCGGCGTCGACCTCGGCGGGTTCGAGGTGGCCCTCGTGGACCTGGATCGTCCCCTCCCCGTCGTCGAGGCGCCGCTCCTCGACGCGGATCCCGCCGTTGATCCCGTTGTCGATCAGGAAGCGGTTCGGGAACAGGATGTCGGCCTCGAAGCTCGTCTCGAAGTCGTCCCGGATGTTCCCCACGTCGCGGGGCGTCCGGGTGACGATCCGGGTGAGCGGCTCGCCGCGGATGCTCTCGAAGGGCTCGCCGTCGGGGCTCTCCTCGCGGGTCCCGATCACCACGTCGTACTCCTCGACGGGGTCGCGGTCGAGGTCGGCGGTGGGCACGTAGAAGTACGGCTCGACGCCGAGCACGCGGAGGTGTTCGACGATATCGTGGTCCGGGTCCCCGTCGACGTGTTCGGCCTCCCCGTCCACGTTCTCGGCCGGCCGCCGACCGAACACGTGGACGACCGGGTACTCGTCGCTCCCGTACCCCTCGACGGCGTAGTCGATCTGGGTGATCATCAACTCGACGGTCCCGGTCGACTCCGGGAACTTCGCCTCGTCGACGTCGACCACGTCGCTGACGTGCCCGCGGCCGCCGCCGGCGACGACGGCCGCCTCCTGGGCGGCCAGCTCCTCCCGTTCGGTGTCCGTGTCGCCGTCGGCCCCGTCGCCCGCGTCCCCGGTCGACGAGAAGTCCGACAGCCCCGACTGAGTCATATCCGTCCTTCGGCGGCACCCGGCTAAAAAACTCGGCTTTCGGGTGCGGCGAGCTATCCCGCCACGGAAAGGCATATAATGTGTGATGACTTACCACGGTCTATGTCTTCGGACCCACGCTCCGAATCCGAGGTGGCTCGCCCGGCCGACTCCGACGCGGTCGACGCCGAGGTGGAGGCGTACGAAGACGACGGAAACGTGGTGCTTTTCGACGCCGCGAACCCCCTCGCGTGGGTCGAGGCGAGCCGAACCGTCCGGCTCGCCGACGCGGTCTGAGAGGGTTCGGCCCTCGGTCCCGCCGCGCCGATCTCGTCCCCCGTAGCCGCCGCGCTCGGACGGAACCCATTTGCACCGGCGCGGCGTACGACCGGACGTGTTCAGCCTCGACGAGGACGACGAGGGCGAGATCTCGGTCGGCGAGAGCTCCGACGCCGAGCGGGAGATGACGCCCGACATCCCGAAGGCGCCCTCGGTGAAGTCGTTCGACGACGGCGGCGACTTCGAGGGCGCGAGCGACGTGGACCGGGACACCCTCCGCGCGTTCGTCGTCGCCGTCATCTACGCCAACGCCGCCGTCCTCCTCGTCGCGCTCGGCCCGATGGTGTGGTTCTTCGAGGGCTGGTCGCGGATCGGTCCGGCCCTGTTCGTCGTCGGCCTCTTAGCGGGGGTCCGGACCTACCAGACGTATCGATCGTGGAAGCGGTCACGGGACGAGGCCGAGGCGGACGCCGACTCCGACGACACGGTGACCGAGGCGGACGACCGCGACCCCGACGAGACGCCCCCGGAAGCGTAATACCCGGCGAGGGCCCTCCTCCGATCATGCAGACGGTCCGCGACGGCGACGGCGAGACGTACCTCCTCGTGAAGCGCTCCGCCGAGTCGAGCCGCGTGCGGGACCCGGCGACCGGCGTCGAGCGCTACGTCGACAACGACGACCTCCGGGTCGTGGAGGGCGAGTCGCCGCTCGCGACCGCCGCTTCCGGCGTGCCGGAACCGGTCCGTCGGACGCTCGGCGCGGTCCGCGACGACCGGTCGCTCGGCCTGCTCGCGGTGGTCGTCGACGAAGGACCGATCGCCGCCATCGACCTCCTCGACGCGGCCGACATGTGCGAGTCCGACCTCCACGGCGCGCTCTCCGAGTTCCGCGCGGCCGGCCTGGTCGGCGAGGCCGAGGTCGCCGGACGGCGCGGCTACGAGGCGACCTCGGTCGCGGTCGAGGCGCTGGCGCTGCTGCGCGGCGAGTCGGCGGACGACGGCGGCGCCGAGTCGGACGACGGCTGATCCCGCCGGCGTCGAACGGCCGACGCCGACAGAAAGCACTTGCCGGTCGGCCGACGCCCCTCGCCCATGGCGCTCCGACCGAACGGGCGCCTCGGCGGCGCCCTCCTCGCGGTCTGTTGTGGTCTCCTCGCCCCGCTCATCTCGGAACGAGTCCTGGCGCATCGCCTCGGCCTGGCCGGACCCCCGGTCGCGTACGGGTTCCTCGCGCTCGCGGGAGTCGGTGCCGTCGCCGCCTTCCGGTACTCCTCGGCGGACTCGTGGCGGTACCTGCTCGCGTACGCCGGGCTCGCCGTCGCCGTCGCCCTCGGTACGTTCGCCTATCTGCTCGGGCAGGCCGGGGCGTGAGCGTCGCCCGCTGCCTGGGGAAGAGATACGAACGGCCGCCCGTCGGAGTACGCGGAGGGCGGTCCTGCGGGACTGCGGTCAGTCGTCGGCGAGCGACGCCGCCTCGATGTCCGCCGCGTCCTCCCGCCGGACGGTCGAGCGGTTCGAGCGCGGGTCCTTCTCGACGGTGACGAGCTCGTCGGCCGCGCCCACCAGCTCGTCGTCGTGGCTCACGATAACGATCTGGCGCACGCCGAAGCCGCGCATCTCCTCGACGAGTCGGACGAGCCGAGAGACGTGACCGGAGTCGAGGAACACGGTCGGTTCGTCGAGGATGAGCGGCGGGGTCGGCGCCGCTCCCTCGATCCCCTCCGAGAGCAGCCGGTAGATGGCGCAGCGCAGCGAGAGGTTGAACAGGGCGCGCTCGCCCCCGGAGAGCTGCTCGGGGTCGAGCGGCTCGCCGTCCTTCTGGTAGACGGTGAGGACGTACTCACCGTCGAGCTCGATGTGCGAGTAGGCGTCGTTGCCGTAGACGAGCTCGAACGTCTCGTTGAGGGTGCGTTCCAGCTCGGTGACGTTGCGCTGGCGGAGCTCCGCGCGCAGGTCGCCGTACATCGACTCAAGCTCGCTCGTCTCCTCGTGGAGGCCCTCCAGCGCGGCCACCCGCTCGCCCAGCGCCTCGCGCTCCTCGCGGAGCTCCTCCAGCTCGCGGAGCTCGCCTTTCACCCCGCCGATCGCGTTCTGGAGCTCCTCTCGGCGCTCGCCGAGGCGGTCGAGCTCCTCGGCGACCTGTTCGAGGTACCGCTCGGCCTCCTGCTTCCGCTCCCTCGCCGTCTCGACCGCGGCCTCGTCGACGGCGTCCGCGAGCTCGTCGCGCCGCTCGCGCTTGTCGGCGAGCCGGTCGCGCCGCTCGTTGTTCACCTCTTCGAGGTTCTCCCGCTTCTCGCGGCGGCGCTCGATCTCGTCTTCCGCGTCCGCCACGGCGGACAGGCGCTCCTCGATCGCCGTCACCGCCTCGCGGGCGTCGTCGATCTCCGCGAGCTCGGACTCGAGCTCCTCGACGCGCGCCGCGGCCGCCTTCGCCTCCTCGCGCTTCTGGGCGGCTACCTCGCGCGTCTCCTCGGCCTCTTCCCTGAGATCGGCGGCACGCTCGCGCTTCTCCTCGGCCGTCTCCCGCTTTCGGTCCGCCGCCTCGCGCTTCTCCTCGACGCGCGCTTCGAGCGTCTCGACCCGCTCGTCGATCTCGTCGAGCCGGTCGGCGGCGCTCGCGAGCCCGTCGAGCTCCGCGATCCGGTCGTCTAGGTCGCCCTCGCGCTCGCGGGCGTCCTCGAGCTCGGCCTCCAGCTCCGCCACGCGCTCGCGGTCCTCTTCTATCCCGCTGGCGTGCGGCGAGTCCTCGACCGGCTGGCCGCACTCGGGGCACTTCCCGGCCGCGAGCAGCTCCTCGGCCTCCGCGACGCGCTCGCGGGCGTTCTTCAGCTCCGCCGACAGCTCGGCGATCCGCTCGCGGACCTCGCCGCGCTCGTCGCGCAGCGCGTCCCGCTCGTCGGCGACGCCGTCGCGGTCGACGTCGGCGTCCGCGGCCGCGAACCGCTCGCGGAGTTCGTCGGCCTCCTCGCGGAGGTCCGCGACCGACGACTCGGCCTCGTCGGCCTCCGCCGCCGTCGCCTCGGCCTCGTCGGCGAGGTCGTCGGCCTCGGCCTCGACCTCCGCGGCGCGCTCGGTCCGGTCGTCGGACTTCCCGGCGAGGTTCGTCGCCTGATTGCGGAGCCCCTCGGCGTTCACCCGCTCGTCGTCGAGCCCCTCGCGGACCGTCGCCTCCCGCTCGTCGAGCGCCGCGCGGCGGTCGGCGATCGCCTCCTCGGTCGCCGCGTCGAGGCCGGCGTCGTCGAGCCGATCGTCGATCTCGGCCTCGATCTCGTCGATCCGCTCGCGCGTCTCGCGGATCGCGTCGCGGTGGCCGTCGCGCTCGCGCTCGGCCTCGCGGATCGCGGCCTCGATCTCGCCGATCTCCGACTCGACCGCCTCCAGCTTCTCCCGCTTCTCCGCGTGCGTCGACAGCGTCTCGGCGGCCGCGTCGCGCGTCTCCTTCGCCTGCTCCCGCTGTGTCTCGTACCGGTCAATGTCGTCGGTGACCTCGCCCAGTTCGCCCTCAAGTTCGTTGAGCCGCGCGTGGAGGTCGCGGTCCTCCTTCGCGGCGATCTGCTCGTCGAGCTGGTCGAGCCGCCCGCGCCGGTTCTCCAGCACGTCCTCGACGCCGAGCCTGGCGTCGCCGGCGCGCTCGCGGTACTCCTCCAGCTTCCCCAGCTGGAGCAGGTCGTCGATCGTGTCCTGCCGCTCCCGCGGGGTGGCGTTGATCAGCTTGTTCACCTCTCCCTGCCGGACGTACGCGCAGTTGACGAACGCCTCGGCGTCCATCCGCAGCAGCTCCGTGACGAACTCGCGGACCGCGCGGGCGCCGTCACGCGTCACGTCGCTCCCGTCGGTCGATTCGAGCGTACACTGGTGGTCGATCCGGCCGTCGTACGACTTGAGCCGCCGCTCGACCCGGTAGGAGACGCCGTCGTGGGTGAACCACAGCTCGACCTCCGTCTCCTCCTCGCCGTTCGTGATCACGTCATCGAGGGTCCCGTCGAGCGCCTTAGAGCCGTACAGCGCGAAGAAGCAGGCCTCCAACAGCGACGACTTCCCGCTGCCGTTGAGCCCGTGGATGACGGTGACCCCCTCGGTCAGCCGCAGGTCGGCGTCGCCGTACGGCTTGAAGTTCGCGAGGCGGACGCGGTCGAACTTCACAGGTAGTCCTCCATGGAGACCTGGCCGTCCGGCGACGCCGAGTCGGCGTCCGTCGCCTCGGCGGGGTCGGCGTCGGACTCGTCCGGCTCGGGTTCGCCGTCGTCCAGTTCGTCGTCCGGTGCGTCGCCGTCCAATTCGTCGCCGCCCTCGGCGTCATCCGATTCGGCACCCGGTTTGCCGTCGTCATCCTCGTCGGTCTCGGCGTCGGGCTCCACGGCCTCGAACGCGCTGAGGTCCCCGTCGAGCCGCTCCTCGACCCGTCGCTTCACCGTCTCGCGCACGTTCGCGTCGGGGACGGTGTCCTCGCGGACCGCGCTTTCCACGTCGCGCGCGGCGGTCGACAGCGACATCTCGTTGAGGCGGTCGCGGACGGCGTCCTCCGGGTCGGCGAAGCTCACGTCCACCTCGCCGTCGGCGTCGACCTCGCGCCTGTCAGTGACGCGCGCGATGAGCGCGCCCTCGTCGGTCGCGAACTCCTCGACGGCCGCGGGCGTCACCGGGTCGCCCTCCCCGGTGACCTCGACGTGGACGACCGCCTCGGCGAGGTCGTGCTCTCGGACGCGCTCGCGGACCCGCGACTCGCCCTCGCCCTCGCGCAGTTCGACGGAGACGAAGACGAACGGGCGCGTGTCGAGCGCGCGGCGTCGGATCTCGACCCGGTCGTCGCCGCCGGCCGCCTCGGTGTCGAAGACGACGACGTTGTAGCCGCGCCCCTCGCGCTCGCTGGCGCTCGCGCGCTCGGTCGAGCCCGGGTACGTGACCCACGTCCCGGCGACCCGCGCGGTGTCGGGCGTGTGGTTGTCGCCGAGAAGCATCGCGTCGAAGTCGACGTCGCTCTCGGTCAGCACGGTCTCCGTGTCCCAGTCGGCGTAGCCGAACGGCTCGAAGAGGCCGTGCGCGACTAGGGCGGCGTACTCGGCGTCGTGGTCGGCGAACGCGTAGTCGAGGTCGTCGCGCCGCGAGACGGGGACGTGGTCGAGGCCGTAAAAGGCGGTGTCGCCCACGACGACCGGCTCGTCGCCGAGCCGGGTCGCGAGGCCGAGGCGCTCGAAGAGGTCGAGCCACTGCCCGCCCCGCGTCGACTCGTGGTTGCCGACGACCGCGAGGAACGGGATCCCCGCGTCGTCGAGCCGGCGGAGGACGGAGATGGTCCCCATCAGGTCGCCGAGTTCGGGCCGGCGGTCGTGGAAGAGGTCGCCCGCGTGGACGACGGCGTCGACGCCGTCGTCGACCGCGTCGTCGACCACGGCCTCGAACGCGTCGAGGAAGTCCTGGCGTCGGACCGGCGAGTGGTACTGCGAGTACCCGACGTGGGTGTCGCCGGTGTGGATCACCCGTGTCATCTGTCCGCGTCTTGGCCGGTGTCCGGCTTAGGGATTCCGGGGCCGGAGCGGAAGTGGTCGCGCCCGTCGCCGCGCCGCTCGGGGCCGCCGGCGTCGGCGTCGCCGTCCCGGCCGGGGCCGTCCGCCGCGCGTCGGAACGCCCGGTACGCGGCCAGCGCCTCGCGCCCGCGCTCGGCGGCGGCCTCGTCGTCCGCGCGCTCCGCGGCGTCGACCGCCTCCGCCAGCCGGTCGAGACCGACGGCGTCGACGAAGCCGGCCGCCCGGCGGAGGTCGGCGCGCGCGGCGTCCGCCTCGTCGATCACGGCGACGTACGGGCGCCTCGCGGTGTCGGTGCGCGTCGCGAGCGCGGCCAAGGCGCGCTTGACGGCGGTAGTCGAGACCACGGGTCGACTGGCGCGGCATCGGTGATAAACGGTCGCGGACGCTCCCTCGACCCGACGGACCGCGGCGCGGTCCGAACCCCGCCTCAGATCCCCAGCGAGTACAGCCGCTTGCGCGCGTCGGTGAAGGAGAACCGGGAGTCGACGACGCCCTCCTCTTCGAGCCGCGACAGGGCGTAGCGGACGGTCCGTGGCGGGAGCAGCGTCTCCTCGGCAAGCTCGCTCTGGGTCAGCGTGTCGTTGTAGTCTAACACCTTCGCGACGAGCTTCGCGCTCGGCGGCAGGTCGCGAACGGCCGCCCAGCGGTCCGCGGTCCCGTCCTCGGCGGTGACGGCATCGGTCGTGCTCATGCGTACCTCGATCGATCGCATGCTGGATAATAATATTTACTATCACATTTCATTACTATTGGGCATTCATGTGCCTCGGTCCGACCAGTCCGTCCGGCGAACCCCCCGCGCGTCGTCGTCTCGCAGACGATACTGGCGGCATCGTGCCCCCACCCGAAGCCTCTTATCCGCGAGACGCTTTAATAAGCACAATGAGCGACACCGTCGACGACGTCGATATGCCCTACGACGAGGGAGCGGCGTCGAAACAGGAGAAGATCGACTCCTTGCAGGAGCGGCTCGACGTCTTAGAGTCCCAGAACGAGGAGATGCGCGACAAGCTCCTCGACGCCAACGCGGAGAACAACAAGTACCAGCAGAAGCTCGAACGGCTCACCCACGAGAACAAGAAGCTGAAGCAGTCCCCGCTGTTCGTGGCGACGGTCCAGGAGATCACGCCCGACGGCGCCGTGATCAAACAGCACGGCAACAACCAGGAGGCGCTCACCGAGGTCACCGACGAGATGCGCGAGAAGCTCGACCCCGACGACCGCGTCGCGGTCAACAACTCGCTGTCGGTGGTCAAGAAGCTGGAGAAGGAGACCGACGTCCGCGCCCGCGTCATGCAGGTCGAGCACTCGCCGGACGTCACCTACGCCGACATCGGCGGACTCGAAGACCAGATGCAGGAGGTCCGCGAGACCGTCGAGATGCCGCTCGAACACCCCGACATGTTCGAGGACGTGGGCATCACGCCCCCGAGCGGCGTCCTGCTGTACGGGCCGCCGGGGACGGGCAAGACGATGCTCGCGAAGGCCGTCGCCAACGAGACGGACGCGACGTTCATCAAGATGGCCGGCTCCGAGCTGGTGCACAAGTTCATCGGCGAGGGCGCGAAGCTGGTCCGGGACCTGTTCGAGGTCGCCCGCGAGAACCAGCCCGCCGTCCTGTTCATCGACGAGATCGACGCCATCGCCTCGAAGCGGACGGACTCGAAGACCTCGGGCGACGCCGAGGTCCAGCGGACGATGATGCAGCTGCTCTCCGAGATGGACGGCTTCGACGAGCGCGGCGAGGTCCGGATCATCGCCGCGACCAACCGCTTCGACATGCTCGACCCCGCGATCCTGCGCCCCGGCCGCTTCGACCGCCTCATCGAGGTGCCCAAGCCGGAGACCGAGGGCCGCGAGATCATCTTCCAGATCCACACCCGCAACATGAACCTCGCCGACGGCGTCGACTTCGGTGAGCTCGCCGAGCTGACTCCCGACGCGTCCGGTGCCGACATCAAGGCGATCTGTACGGAGGCCGGGATGTTCGCCATCCGCGACGACCGCACGGAGGTCACCGTCGACGACTTCCTCGAGGCCCACGAGAAGCTCCGCCAGGACGAGGAGACGAACGCCGACGACTCGCTGGCGTTCGCCTGATCGCGTCGCGGCCGCTCAGTCCTTTTCCGACCGTCCGCTCCCGTCGAAGCGCCCGTTACAGCGCAGCGACGACGAGGTACGGCGCGACGAAGACCAGCAGGAACACCAGTCCGACCGCGATCCCGTAGCCGGCGCCGACGCCGGTGAGCGCGAGCCAGCCGTCGTCGACCGACGCATCGATGTCCATGTCGGACCCACCGCGGGCCGAGACTTAAATCCGCGCGTCGCGCCGCCGAGGGCGTCGCGGCGACCGTCGGCTCGCCGGCTCGGTCACACGTCGCCCGCCATCGCGCGGAACAGCCCGTCGGCGAGCGCGTCGCGGTCGACGACCTCTCGCTCCCCCTCTCCGGTGGGGTCGACCTCCGGTTCGATCGTCCCGCCGCCCATCCGGGAGTGCCCGCCGCCGTTCCCGTTGTCAACGTCGTCTAACACCGACGCAATCGCGTTGCCCATGTGGACCCGGTCGTCGCGCGACCGGCCCGAGAGGTGGACGGTCTCGTCGCGCTCGCCGATCACCACGACGGCGCTGACTCCTTCCAGCTGGATCAGCTCGTCCGCAGCCTGCGGTATCGCGTCGACGTTGTTCACGCCGCCGACGTCGGCGACCGCGAACGACCCCTCGATCCGCCGCCCCGCGATCGCCCGGGCCTTCACCTCCAGCACCTCCGCGTCGACCGCGGGGTTCGCGATGCGGTCGAGCCGGTCCTGGTCGACCCCGGGGTAGAGGTAGGCGGCCGCCGCGAAGTCGGGCTCGCTGGCGCCGACGGTGAGGTGTTTCGTGTCGGCCAGGATCCCGTACAGGAGGCCGGTCGCCGTGTCCGTCGACAGCGTCAGGTCGCTCGACGTCTCGCTGGCGTGTTTGTCCGGCGGGACGGGCACCGCGTCGTTGTCCCGGAAGTACTCGGCGACGACCGACGCGGTCGCGCCGTAGTCCGTCCGCACGTCCGTGAACAGCTCGCCGGCGCCGTCTCCCGGATGGTGGTCGACGACCGCCGTCGGCAACACGCCGTCGGCCCCGGCGAACCCCCGCGGTTCGTTGTGGTCGACCAGGACGACCGACTCCGCCGCGAGGTCGCTCACGTGCTCGATCGGTTCCAGCTCGAGGTCGAGGACGGTCCGGAACGCCCGGTTCTCTTGGTGGCGGATCTGTCCGGGGTACTGGACGGTGGCGTCGACGTCCACCTGGTCGGCGAGCGAGGCGACCCCGACCGCGGCCGACATCGCGTCGGGGTCCGGATTCGGGTGCATCAACACCGTGATCTCGTCTTCGGCGGCCAGCAGTCGGCGGAACTTCACTCCGGCCGTCCGCCGGGACCGAAGCACGATCAGGCCGACGCCGACCGCGATCAGGACGACGAGCGCCGCGGCGACGGCGAGCTCGGGATGCTCCCGGGCAATGGTCGCCGCCTGCGAAAACCGGTCGCCGACCGCGCTCATCGCTCGCATGCGTTGTGGCGAGTCGCTCCCGACACATGAAGCTTCGTCACCGTTCCGACCGACCGGAACCGACGGAACCCCCCGTCATTCCGGAGCTGTGTGACGGCGCGCCGCGATTCGACGGGGCGGTCTACTCGCACCGCGCCCGGAACGCGCGAACGGCGTCGCGGTACCCCGACCGGAACGTCGGGTGAGCGAACTCGTAGCCGAGCTCGCGGAGCAGCGCGTTCGAACACCGCTTGCTCGTCCGGATCCGGCGCTCCGCCGCCGCGGAGAGGTCGCCGGCCGCGATCCGCTCGTCCTTCGACAGCTTCTCCGGGCGCGGGACGCCGCAGGCGTCGGCGAGCCAGTCGGCGAACGCGTGCTTGTCGACCGGCTCGTCGTCGACGACGAGAACGGCGCGGTCGCGCGCCCGGTCCGTCTCCAGCAGGTGCCGGATCGACCCCGCGGCGTCGTCGCGGTGGACCATGTTCAGGTACCCGGCCGTCACCGGTCCCTCCACGTACCGCTCCAGGCGGTACCGGTCGGGGCCGTACAGCCCCGCGAACCGGACGACCGTTCCGTCGACCCCGGCGTCCGCCGTCCGCTCGGTCGCGATCCGCTCCGCCTCGGCGAGGACGCGAGTCTTCTCGGTGGTCGGCTCGACCGGCGTCTCCTCGTCGACCCACCCGCCGTCGTGGTCGCCGTACACGCCCGTCGAGGAGGTGTACACCAGCCGGTCCGGCGGCGACGCTCGCGAGCCGTACTCGTCGACGACGTTCGCCAGGCCGTCGACGTACACCGCCCGCGCCGCGTCGGCGCCGCGCCCGCCGGAACTGGCCGCGAAGACGACCGCGTCCGCGTCCGGGAGCGCCGAGAGCGACGCCGGATCGGTCGCGTCCGCGCGGACGGCCTCGACGTCGGGGCCGACGGCGTCGACCGCGTCGAGCCCCGCGTCCGACCGCCGGACGCCGGTCACCGCGTGACCGCGGGCGTCGAGCTGGTCCGCCAGCGCCAGCCCGACGTACCCGCAGCCGACGACGACGACCCTCATGGCTTGCGTCGCTCGATCACCGCGAGGATCTCGGCGAGCTGGCCGAGCGTCATCCTCGTCCGCCCCTCCAACGCCTGCTGGACCTCCTGGCCGGTGAGGTCGGCGTCGATCTTCGCGGCGATCGCGTCGACGTCGAGGACGGCGGTCGCCATCCCCATCAGCAGGTGATCGCGCACCTCGGCCACCGTCGCGTCGGCGTCTCGGTCCGGGTTCGCCGCCGCGAGGACGGCCGCCCCGTCCGCGAGCGAGAGCGACGCGACCTCCCCGTCGCGGAGGGCGCCCGCGTCCGCCTCGCTCAGCCCGACCTCTCCGACCAGCCGGTCGGGGTCGACCGCCGCGGCCGCCTCCGTCACCATCGCCTCGAAGGCGGCGAGCAACTCTTCCGCCGCCGGCTCGTCGGCGTCGACCTCGGGTCCGCCGCCGCTACCGTCGACGACCTCGTGGAACATACCCTCACTCGGTCGCGCCGTCTCAAAACGCCTGCGGTCGGGCGCGTGCCGGTCGGTTTCCGCGGCCGTTCACCCTGCCGTACACTCGTCTCCGTCCCCCGGCGTCGCTGTCAGTGCCCCCGGGCACGGCCAGCCGGCGGACGTCTCCTCGCGCGTCCCGCCGACGTCGCCGACGCCGGGCGGTCCGGCGGGGACGGCGACGACGACGACCGTCCGCGTCTCGAACGCGACCGGCTCCGTGGCGCCGAGCGCGACCGACTCGCCGTTCACATCGACGCTGACCGCGCCGGGCTCTCGGACGTACTCGAACGGGCGCCCGGGCGTTCCCACGTTCGCGCGGAGGGCGAACCGCGGGTACTCCCCGCGCACCTCGACGTGCCACGCGTTGACCGTCGCCACCCAGTACCCGGGCACGGGCGCGACCGGCAGCCCCGCGCCGACGGTCCGAACGGGCTTCGGGACCCGCTCGTCCGGGACCGACGCGACCGCCTTCCTCGCGCGCCCCTCGATCGCCGACTCGACCCGCTTCCGGCGGATCGCGCGGGACGCGGCGGTCGTCTCGTCGACGAACCGGGCCGGAACGCGGACCGCGTCCCGCCCCGCCTCCGTGCGCGCCTCGACGCGGAGGTGCGCCGCGAGCCCGATCCGCTCGGCCGACGACAGGGACCCGACCCGGGCCGCCTCCGCCGCGACGCGGTTCGGGTACTCGCCGTCGCCGACCGCGACGGCCCGCTCGCCGAGCGAGTCGTACTCGGCCGCGACGGCGTCCAAGACCGCCTTCCGCCGTGCGCGAGAGAGGTCCGTCCGCTCCGCGAGCCGCGCAGCCAGCGCCCCGTCGACGCGTCGCAGCGAGGCGTCGACCCGTCCGGCGAGCGCGCGGCGGTCGGCGCGCAGGTCGTCGCCGCCGTCGGCCGCCGCGAGCGCCTCGTCGGCCGCGAGGAGCGCCCGTCCGGCGACGCCGATCCGGACCGTGTCGTCGGTGCCGAGGATCCGGTCCGCGATCCCGCCGGAGACGTCCCCGTACGGGAGCGTGACGTAGTTCACGTTCCGTGCCGCGAGCGGTCGCGTCGTCGTGCCGTCGACGCCCGCGACGCGCTCGCCGTCGACCGCCGTCCGCGGGAGGTACCCCGGCGACCCCTCCGGCGCGAACGTGACGGCGCCGCCCGGCCCCCCGCCGCCGACGGCGTAGGTGCCCGGGTCGCGGGCGGCCTCGCGGCTGGCGATCACCTCGCCAACGGGCGGCCCGCCGAACGCGTCGTTCACGCGGTCGAGGACGCCCTCGGTCGCCGCCTCCCGGTCTTCGGCCGCCGACTCCAACTCCGCGACCACGGCGTCGAGGTACGCGACGCGGGCGGCGACGCGCGCCCGGTCGACGGCGCCGTCGTACCTCGCCGGGGCGTCCCGGAGGCGCTCCCGGCGGTCGCGCACGGCCGCGGCGAGGTCACGGTACGGCGTCGACTCGCCGACCGCCGCGTCGGTCATCGACGCCTCGGTCTCCACCCCGCGGACGCGCCCGGACAGCTCCGAGACGTCCCTCGCGACCCGGTCTACGTCCGCGTCGGAACGGTCGCCGTACACGACCGTCGACCGCGTCTCGTCGCCGCCCTCGACGGCCTCGCGCGCCAGCCGGTCGACGTCGCGATCGGTCTCGACGCCGAGTTCCGCCCGCGCTGCCGCCGGGGTGTCCGCGAGGCCCGGACCGCCGACGCCGCGGCCCTCGGCGGCCCCGAACGTCGCGGTCGGCCGGTCGGGCGCGTCGCCGCGCGGCGCGTACGTTCCGGTCACCGACACGCGGACGCGGTAGCGGTCCGTCGCCTCGTCCCGCGTCACGGCGCAGTCGACGCTCACGTTCTCAACCGTCCCGTTCGGCCCCCGCTCGACGACCCGGCGCTCCCACGTCGCGGTCGCGGTGCGCTCGACGACGACCGTCCGGGTCGCGCGGCCGAACGACACCGACTCGCCCGCAGACACGGTCGCGCCGTCGGTCCCCGTCCGGCGATCGCTCCCGTCGGTCACGCGGACTCGCTCCGTCCGCGACGCGTCGACCCGGCGCCACGGTTCGCCGAACCGCGAGCGGGGACGGTCCGGCGACACCGGGCCGCCGTCGACGACCCGCGTCGCCTCCGCCTCCAGTGTCGCCTCGACCCGGTGGCTCGCCCGCAGGATCGATTCGAGGTCGTCGTGGACGCGGGTCGCGGCGCGGTCGGCCGCGTGACCGACCTCGACCGTGGCGGTCTCGCCCGTCGCCTCCTCGCCCGGGTCGAAGGCGCCGTCCTCGCTCGCCGTCGCGTCCCCGGTCGAGGCCGCGGACTCTCCCTCCACGCTCCCCGTCGGCGTCGGCGCCCCGAGGACGGCGTCGGTCCAGGCGGCCTCGCGGACGCCCGTCGGCGACAGCAGGTCGGTCACGCCGGTGCGGGCGGTCGCCCGGGCGACGCCGCCGCGCGCGTCGGGGTCGCTGGTCCCGAACACGTCCCGCTGGACGCGGACGATGCCGGCGTTCGTCGACAGCTCGACGTGGCGGTTCGCGACGACGTTCTCGACCGGTGCGCCGGCGTACTGGCCGTACCCGCGGGCCCACGCGATCGCGTAGAGGCTGACGGTGACCTGTCGCCCGAGCCCCGGCCCTTCGACGGGCCCGCGGTTGAGCCGGCGCTCGAACCGCTCGGTCCGCTCGTGAGCGGCCAGCGTCGGGACGGCGACCGTGACCGTCCGCGGTCGCGTCCGGTTGACGACCGTCCGACCGTCCCGGGTCGCGGTCGTCGCGACGCCCTCGAAGGTGACCCGGGTCGCGGTGCCGTTGGCGGCCGGTTCGACGCGGACCCGGTCGCGCGCGGCGACGAGGTCGTCCGCCGAGTCGACGGGCGGGAGCGAGACGTTCGCCGTCACGGCGCCGTGGTCGCTCTCGACCGCGCGCAGCGCCTCCGCGCCGGCGATCGCGAGCCGAACCCGGAACGCGTCCTCGAACGCGGACCCCTCGCGGACCGCTTCGGCCCCCGGCCCGGTCCCCTCCGGCGCGCGCGTCACCGGGGCCGCCGCCGCGTCGTGGGCGGCCTCGCGGGCGGCGCTCCTGAGCGCGGCGGTGGCGTCGGCGTTGACGCGCTCCACGGCGCGTTCGACGCGGCGGTCCTCACCGACCAGCCCCTGCTCGGCGAGGCCCGCGGCGTACGCCGAACTCGTCACGAGCAGCAGCACGCCGACGAGCGCGAACGGGACCCGAGCCCGCTCGTCGACGGCGAATGCCCGCGCGCGACCGGCGTCCGGGGACCGACCGCGCCCTCTATCCCCCACGATCACCACCTCCTGACGACGATCCGAACGACGCCCTCCGACGGGCGGCGCTCGCCGCTCGCATCTCCCGGCCCGTCCGGGACCGGCTGTCGGATCACGGCGGCGGAGACGTCGGCGGTTCGCGGCGGCTCGGGGCCCACGGCGACCGACCCCTCCGCGTCGCTGCCTCGTGACTCCCCGGCGGCGTCGCCCCGGCTCGCTGCGTCCTCGCGCCGGACCGTCGCGTCGACGCGCGTCCGCGGGCCGATCCCCGCCCGGACGGACGCGACGGCCTCGCGGTCGAACGCCCCTTCGCCGTCGCGGACGGCGAGCAGCGCGAGCAGCTCCGCCCGCGTCGCGGCGACGCGTCGCGTGCCGTTCGGCGCGTCCCCGTCCGGGTACGCCACGGTCGCGGTCTCGGTGACGAGTCGGTCGGCGGCGTCGGTCGCGGTCGGGCCGTCGGGACCGCCGGCGTCGGTCGCGCCGAGCGCGACGACGCTGGCGGAGACGCACAGCAGCAGCACGGTCACGTCGAGAACGGTGCTGGTCACCGCCACACCACCGCCCGGAGCGTCCCCCGGACGTTCCGTCCCGGCGCCACGCGCACCGTCACCCGCCGCTCGGCGACCGCGACCGCCTCCGGCGACCGGACCCCCGGCGGTCCCGGCGCCTCCGGACCGGACGCGGCCGACCACCGCTCGCCGTCCGCCTCCAGTTCGATCGCCGTCGCCGTCCCCGGCGCCTCCGCCCGCCGCAGCCGCTCCGGGTCGACCACGCCCCCGACGGTGACCGCGTCCTCAACGCGGTCGAGCGCCGCCGCCGCGCTCGCTCGGTTCCCGTCGGGCGCCGCGTCCGCGAACGCGCCGGCGTACAGTCCCAGCGCGAGTCCGACGACGATCACCGCGACGAGCGCGGCAACCGGTTCGACAGCGGCGCGGTCGGCGGCCGAGAACGTCGGAGTCGGGTCTTCCGTCGCCCCCGGCGCCGTCGAATCGCCCGGCATCGCGGAGTCTGGTAACACGCGCGATCACCCCACGAGCGTGACGCGAACGTCGCCGTAGTGTACCCGTCGAACCGTGATCCGCTCCGGCGCCGGCGTCCACGTCGCGTCCGCCGCCCGCGCCCGCTCGGCCGCAGCCGCGAACGCCGCCGGGTCGTCGAACGCCGCGTCCGGCGGAGCGCCGTCGAGCACGCGCCGAAGCCGGGCGTCCGTCACCGCGGCCGGCGCCACGCCCGCCGTCGGCCGGACCACCGGCGTGATCCGCGGCGCGTCGAGCGTCGCCCGCGCCGTCCCCCGGTCGTCGCCGAGCGAGACGGCGCCCGCCGTGAGCCGGATCCGGTCCGCCGCGACCCCGTGCTCGGCGGTCGCCGGATACTCCCCGTCCGCGACCGAGTCGACCGTGCGCGCGACGCCGTCGGCGTCCGGCGGCGGCGAGGCGGGAAACGCGGCCGCAACGCCGACGGCCGCGACGCTCACGACGGCCAGTCCGAGCCACGCGTACGTGGCGTCGAGGTGCGTCTCGAACATGGCGCGGCTGGCCGCGGTTTGATATATAAACGGTCGGGTCGCGGGCCGGCACCCCTGGCCGGCGCCGGCCGGCTCGTCGCCCCCCGCCGGGTCTCAGAACAGCAGGCCGGCGCCGGCGAACGCGACGTGGAACGTCGCGGTGGCCGTCGGCAGCGCGATCCCGACCCGATACGCGACCAGCGTCCGGTCGAACCCGCGCTCCAGCCCCGTCGCCAGGCCGGTGAGGAGCGCGGCGAGCAACAGCACGTACGTCCCCACGATCCGGCCGAGCACGGGCACCGACAGGCTCCCCGCGCCGCGGCTCGTCCCGACCGGACCGCTCCCGCCGGCGGAACCCCCCGCTTCGACGCTCGCGCTGCCGCCGGCGCTCAGCCCCCCGGCGAGCGCGTCGGCGCCCGCAGCCGCCCCGGCGCCGAGGCCGCCGACGTCGACCGCGTCGATCCCGGTCGCGAGCGCGACGGTCGCTCCGCCCACGAGCGGTGCGAACACGGCGGCCGTGTTCGAGAGCGTCCCCGTGACGGTCGCCAGCTGGCGGCGCGCGTCGCGCTCGAGTTCGCGCAGGGACTCCAGTTGGTCCGCGAGCTCCAGCAGCACGTCGCCGGCGGGGCGACCCTCCCGCGCGGCGACGGCGAGCAGCGCGATGGCGCCCCGGAGCCTGGGCGACGGGACGGCGGCCGCCGGGCCGCCCCGCCCGACGAACGCCTCGCGGACGCCGACCCGCAGCGTGTCGCTGCGTCGCCCGGCGCGCTCGAACACCTCGCCGGTCGCGCCGTCCAGCCGCTCGCCGGCGTTCGCGACCGCGGTCTCGACCGCGATCCCCTCGGCGACATCGCCGCCGATCACGGTCATCGCGTCGGGGAGCCCCCGCTCCACGTCGCGCACGTCCGACAGCACCGCCCGACGGGGCCGCGCGAGGACGAACAGCGCGCCTCCAACGCCGAAGCCGGCCCCCGCGACCGGCCAGGCCCACGGCGCCACCGCCCGCGCGGCGACGACGGCGGCCGCGGCGCCGAGCGCGAGCCCGACGAGGAGCGCCAACCCGCTGTGGTCCGGCACCTCGGGGTGATCGCCGTCGATCCGCGGCGGCGGGAACGCGACCGGGCGCCGGAAGAGCAGCCACGCCGAGGCGGCCACCAGCCCGCTCGGGAGCGCGACGAGGTACAGGCCGGCGACGACCCCGGGACCGATCGCGACGCCGGCGGCGGCGCCCGCGGGAAGCAGCGCGATGAGCGCCAGCGGGAGCAGCACGCCGAAGGCGTACAGCGCGGAGACCGGGCCCCGAACCGCGCCGACGAACGACGCGAGCCGGTCGGTCGTCCCGGAGAGCGTCGCGTCGAGCGCGCGGTCGAGGCACCGTCCGCGGCGCTCGGGGGGCGCCGTCGCCGCCGTCCGGACCAGCGCCGCGGCGCGGTCGATCGCCGGGAACCACGGGCGCCACTCGCGCGCGAACGCCTGAAGGCCGCTCGTCGGCCCGTCCGCGCTCCCCCGTTCGTGGCGGGCGAGCGCCGCGGCCAGCGGCCCGTCCCCGGTCCGCCCGGCGAACCGCACCGCGCGCTCGGTCGAGGGGTCGAGGCGCATCCGCAACACGAGCCGTCCGACGAGCCCCGGCGCCGCGCCGAGCGCCCGCGTCCGCCTGAGCGAGGCGAGCCAGACCGGCGCCCGATGGACCGCGTGGACCCCCCCGACGAAGGCGGCCAGCCCCGCCGGTGCGGCGGCGACCGCGCCGGCGACGAGCGCCGCGACGGCCGTGACGACCGCGCCCGCGACGATCCCGACCCGGTACCCGAGGCTGATGATCCGTTCGGGGGAGCGGTCCCACCCGAGGAACGCGACCGCCCGACGTAGCTCCTCCGAGGCACCCTCCCCGTCGTCGCTCGATCTGACCGATCCGTCGGACCCCGGCGAGGGGACTCCCGTCATCGGTCGCCTCCGGCGTACCGCGCCGGGGCGGTCCGACCGGTCCGGACCGCCTCCCGGATCCCCTCGGCCCGCCGATCGACGGCCGCTCGCACCGCCGCGTACGATTCGTTCGCGCCCGCGAGGGCCTCGATCAGTCGGCTCTCGCCGCGGTCGACCCGCCCGGTCGCGACGAGCCCGTCCCGGGTTCGCTCGAAGAGCGGCTCGAAGCTCACGCCGTCGCCGCGGTCGACGACCTCGACGATCGATTCGACGCGATGGGAGTCGAGCACCGCGACCAGGTCGGTCGCGGCGAACGACGAGCGGGGGACGCCGAGGTCGGTGACGACGCGCTCCTCGACGGCCGCCGGGTCCTCGCCGTGAATGGTCCCGAGGACGGTCTCGCCGGTGGCGCCGACGCGCATCGCCTCGTACAGTGCCCGCGCCTCCTCGCCGCGCACCTCGCCCACGCTCAGCGCGCCGCCGCCCATGCGGAGCGCGGTCCGCACGGCGTCCGCCGGCGCGAGTTCGGCGCCGTCCCCGACACGGAGCCGCTGGGCGTCCCGGCCGACGTCCGCGAGCGCGTCGACGGGCAGTTCCGGCGTGTCCTCGACGACGACCGTCCGCGTTTCGGCGGGCAGCTCCCACAGCAGCGCTCCGAGCGCGGTCGTCTTCCCGGCCGCCCGCCCCCCGGCGATCAGTCCGGCCACGCCGCGCTCGACGGCGACCGACAACAGCCCGGCCGCCGCGGGCGTGAGCGTGTCGACGGACGCCAACCGGGCGAGCGTCCACGCTTCCGGGTCACCGCGCCGGAAAGTGAACGAGAGGCCGTCGCTCGCCGGCGCCGTGGCCGCGGCGACCCTGACGCGCCCGGTCTCGGACTCGATCGTCGCGTCGAGCGTCGGCGTCGCCCGCGAGAACGCCCGCCCGCTCTCGCGTCGGAGCCTGGACGCCAGCGTGGCGGCCCCCTCAGGGGGGAGCCGCACGTTCGTCCGGCACCGCTCGCCGTCGAGGACCACGCGCAGGGGGTTCTCCGCGACCGGCGCCGTCACCGTCGCGTCGCTCACGCGTTCGTCGGCGAAGACGTGCTCGAACGCGCCGTAGCCGTGCGTGTGCCGCCGCAGCACCTCGGTCAGGTCCGCGACCGGATCGCCGTCGTCCGCGGCCGCCCGCACCGCTCTCCCGGGCGCCCTGTCGCCCCCGCGAGGGTCGGCGAGCAGCCGGTCCCGAGCGTCGGCCAGCGTCGCCACGGCCTCGGCGTCCAACTCGGCGCTCGGCGGCGTGAGGTGGTACGTCCTGAGGGAGTCGTCGCCCTCGTAGAGTCGGACGGTCGCGCCGGTCGCGACCGTCCAGCGGTCGACCAGCGTCGCGCCCGGCGGCGGTGCGGCCGCGACGCGCGCCGTCGCGGCCGTCGGGCCGACGTGCGCCCGGAGCCTCTCGCGCAGGTCGCGGTCGCTTCCACTCTCGTCTGCGTCCCCAGCGAGTTCCTCGGCGGCCGACAGCAGTCCCGTCTCGCTCGCGACGCGCTTCGCGGCCCCCGCACGCCCGGCCGCCTCCGCCGCCGCGCCGAGCGGGTCGCGGACGACACGGTCCGCGAGCCGTTCCTCGTGGAACCCGATCCGCTCGCGGAACCGTCCCGCGGCGATGAGGAGCTCGGCGGCGCGGTCCGCGTAGGAGCGCTCTCGCCCGCGGTGTCGCGTCCTGATCACGTCGGCGTCGCGGTCGGCGAGCGCCGAGACGACGGTCGCGAGGCAGTCCGGGCTCGCTGCGAGGTCGCCGCGCCCCGGACAGCCGTCGGCGTCGACGTCGAGCACGACCCGGTCCCCGACGCCCGTCCCCGCGGGCTCGCGGAACGTCGGCTCGCACCGACACGCATTGGGACCGTCGTCGACCCACGGGAGCCGTCCGAGCGGCGTCTCGCCGTCGCCGCCGGCGAGCCGTTCGGTGAGGTCGAGGTTCATGCCGGCCGTGGCCGCGGTTCGGTATATAAACGATCGCCCGCTCACTCGGCGGTGTTAAGTTAAGGAAGAGGCGGGACGAGGATTCAGTGCTCTATGCCGAAAACCGCCCGCCTCACCGAGTGTACCGAGTGGATCGACTTGGAGTTTGTGGAGCGAGAGCGGACACCCCGCGAGATCATTGAAAAGGGTATTCGTCACCATCTCGCTGGATTATCACTTTCGAATACAGTTATTCTTCTTGAAGAATTGGGTGTCCGACGAAGTCGTGTCGCTGTTCACAATTGGGTACAGAAAGCCGATCTACAGCCAGCTGGCGGTGAGAGCCCGGATCGTGTTGCGGTCGATCAGAAAGCGATCCGGATCAACGACGAGCAGTACTGGCTGTACGCTGCTGTCGATCCCGAAACGAACAGAATCCTTCACTCACGGCTGTTTCCGACGTATACGATCCCGATCGCACGAGAATTTCTCACTGAATTAGCTGAGAAACACGATGTCGAAGACGCGCTGTTTCTCGTCGATGACGCAGACGATCTGATCGGTGGGCTTCGCCGCGAAAACTACAGCTACCGCGTCGAACAACACGGCTTCAGAAATTCTGTCGAACGTGTCTTTCGAGAAGTAGAACGACGAACCTCTTCGTTTTCAAACTGTTTTAGCCACGTCGATCCACCGACCGCGGAAACGTGGTTGCAAGCCCACGCCGTCTGGTGGAATCATGCTTAAGTTAACACGACGCTCACTCGCCTCCCCTCCGCTCCCGACCCGCTTCAGCCGATGCGACCGATCCGGACCGTCGGTCCCCCGTCGTCGACGTACCGGATCCGGACCCGGTTGGGTCCCGGTCGGAGTTCGACCGGGCCGCCGACGAGGTCGACGGCCGTCTCCGCGGGACCAGTTCCGACGCGGAGCGTGCGCCTCGGTCCGCCGTCGATCCGGTACGCGAGCGCGACGCCGCCCGGCCCCTCCGCCGACTCGACGAGCGCGACGCCGTCCGTCTCGGCCGCGGCGAAGCCCGTCGGCACGCGGACGAGGACCGTCGTCCCCGCCGCCATCGCCGGATCGCCCACGGGGGCCGACTCGCTGACGACGCCGCCGATCGCTCGCTCCAGCCGGTCCGTCTCGGCGCCGAGCCGCTCCGCCGTCGTCGCGGTCCGCGCCGTCTCGACCGCGGGCATCGACGCCGCCAGCAGCGCGACCGCCACGAGGACGGTGAGGACCACGCGGATCACGGCGCGCTCACAGCGACTCCCGGAGCCGGTCCAGCGCGTCCGTGGCCCACGCGCCGCCGTCGTCGCTCGCGCCCCCGCCGCCCTCGTCGCTCCTGTCGCCCCCGACGCTCCCGCCGCCGCCGGTACGGGGGCCGGACGCCGGCCCGTCGTCCGGCAGGGCGGCGTCGAGGGCGCTCTCCGACGGGACCGCCCCGTCGTCGGGGCCGGCGTCGGTCGCTCGGCCGAGCCCGTCGTCGCGGTCGCCGTCCCGGTCGGCCCCTCGGCTCGCTTCGGTCGCCCGCGCCAGCGCCAGGTCGGCCCGCCGCTCGACCTCGTCGTTGACCGCCCTGACCGCTCCCGCGTAGCCGCGGACGGCTTGCGTCGCGGCCTCCAACTCCGCGACGCGCTCCTCCAGGTCGTCGAGCTGCGATTCGAGGCGCTCGCGCTCGGCCGTCGCCCGCGCCTCCCCGGCGGCGTCCACTGGCCGCGCGTCGCCTCCGGTCACCGCGCGCTCGACGGCGCGGAGCCGGGACTCGATCCGGTCGCTCGGACCGTCCGCGTCCGTCGGCGTCGCCCTCTCCGCCTCCGTCTCCGCTCTCGGCGGCTCGGTCCCGCGTGCGTGATCGGTCATGCGGCCCGTTGCCCGCGGCTCCACTCTTAAACCTCGGGGAAAGGGTATTGTCGCGGGAAGTGGAACGTTCTCGCATGAAAGCAGTCCTCCTCGGTGTCGGACAGGCCGGCGGGAAGCTGGCGACCGCCATCGCCGAGTTCGACGCCGACGCCGGCTACGGCGCGGTCCTCGACGCGCTCGCCGTCAACACCGCCGCGGCCGACCTCGACCCCCTCCCGCTCGAAACGGTCCTCGTCGGGCAGTCGCGCGTCAACGGTCACGGCGTCGGCGGCGACAACGAACTGGGCGCCGAAGTGATGGACGAGGACGCCGTCGAGGTGCTCGACGCGCTCGCCCCGAAGGTCACCGCGGAGGCCGAGGCGGTGTTCGTCGTCGCCGGTCTCGGCGGCGGCACCGGCTCCGGCGGCGCGCCGGTCCTCGTCCGCGAACTGAACCGCGTGTACGACGTGCCCGTCTACGCCATCGGCGTCCTCCCCGGCCGCGACGAGGGGACGATGTACCAGGTGAACGCCGGGCGGTCGCTGAAGACCCTGGTCCGCGAGGCGGACGCGACGATCCTGCTCGACAACGACGCGTGGCGCTCCGCGGGCGAGTCAGTCGAGGGCGGCTACGAGGCGATCAACGCCTCGATGGCGAAGCGGATCGGCCTCATCCTCGCCGCCGGCGAGGCGGTCGAGGGCGTCGGCGAGTCCGTCGTCGACACGAGCGAGGTGATCAACACGCTCCGCGCGGGCGGGATGGCCGCGGTCGGCTTCGCGTCGGCGCCCGCGGCCGAGGACCCGCAGGAGAACGTCACCACGGTGACCAGCGCGGTCCGCAGCGCGGTGATGACGGGGCTCTCGCTGCCGAACGCGACCGACGCCGACGCCGCCCTCGTCGCGGTCGCCGGCGACCCGGACCGGATCTCGCGGAAGGGCGCGGAGAAGGCCCGGAAGTGGCTTCAGGAGGAGACGGGGTCGATGCAGGTCCGCGGCGGCGACTTTCCGCTCGACTCCGACCGGATCGCCGCCTTGGTCCTCCTCGCGGGCGTCGAGCGCTCCCAGCGCGTCGAGGCGTTCTTGGAGCGCGCCAGGCAGGCGGTCCGCGACGAGCGCGAGGAGCGCCCCGACCCGGCGGCCGCGTTCGAGAACGACGAGATCGACGATCTGCTGTAGGCTCGGCGCTCTCTCCCCCGCGAGACAGGTTCCGCACCTTTTTGGTCACGCCCGGTGGAGTTTCGCCCGATGACTAACCCGTGGGACGACTGGGACCACGTGCTGAAGGTCGACCCCGACAAGGACCTCCGCCCGGGCGAAACCTTCGAGGACGTGTGTCGGACCGGGACGGACGCGATCGAGATCGGCGGGACCCTCGACGTCACCGCGGAGAAGATGACGCGCGTCGTCGACGCCGCCGCCGAGTACGACGTGCCGCTGTACCAGGAGCCGTCGAACCCGGGCGTGGTGATCGACTCCCCGTCGCTCGACGGCTACCTGATCCCCACCGTGTTCAACGCGGGCGGTCCCTTCTGGATCACGGGCGCCCACAAGGAGTGGGTGCGCATCGACGACCTCGACTGGAGCCGGACCCACACCGAGGCGTACATCGTGCTGAACCCCGAGGCGTCTGTCGCCCAGCTGACGGAGGCCGACTGCGACCTCGCCGCGGACGACGTGGAGGCGTACGCGAAGATCGCGGAGCGCATGTTCGGCCAGGAGATCGTCTACGTCGAGTACTCGGGCACCTTCGGCGACACGGAGAAGGTCGCGGCCGCCCACGACGCCTTGGACGACGCCACCCTCTTCTACGGCGGCGGCATCCACGACTACGAGTCGGCCAACGAGATGGCCGCCCACAGCGACGTGATCGTCGTCGGCGACCTGCTCCACGACGAGGGCGTCGACGCCGTCCGCGAGACGGTGAAGGGCGCGAAGGACGCCTGAAACGGTCAACAGCGCAGTCAGTTCCCGCTCAGTCCGCTCCCGCGTACCCGTCCAGCATGTTCTCGACGTACTTCGCGATCACGTCCACCTCCAAGTGGACCGGGTCGCCGACCGACTTCTCAGAGAGCGTGGTGAGGTCGTACGTCGTCGGGATGATCGCGACGTCGAACTCGTCGCCGCGCTTCTCGGCGACCGTCAGCGAGATGCCGTCGAGCGTCACGGAGCCCTTGTCGACGAGGTAGTCGCCGTGCCCCTCGGGGATCGCGAAGGTGAACCGCCAGTCCTCGCCGACGCGCTCGATCCCCCGGACCTCGGCGACCGTGTCCACGTGGCCCTGGACGACGTGCCCGTCGAACCGCCCGTCCGCGGGCATCGCGCGCTCGACGTTGACCGCGTCGCCCTTGCGCACGTCGCCGAGGTACGTCTTCGCGACCGTCTCGCTCGCGAGGAACACCTCGAACCAGTCGGGCTCGTCGCCCCCTGCCTCGGCCGCGCCGCCGGTCGCGTACTCCTCGACGGTCAGGCAGACGCCGCTCACGCTGATCGACTGGCCGTGATGGAGGTCGTCGAACCCGTCGACGCCGATCCGCAGCCGCAGTCCGTCGTCGGTCTCGGTCCGCGACCGGACCGCGCCGGTGCCCTCGACGATGCCGGTGAACATACCGGAACTGGGGACGGCCGACGGATATCGGTTCTGGGTCCGCGCGGTCGCGCCGCGCGACCGGACCGGCTCCGCGACCGCGCGGCGCACCTGGACGCCGAGGGCGCTCGCGAGGCCGCGCCGCGTCCCTTTTGCCCCCCGGGGATCAACGGGGTCGCAATGCGACTGGGACTGCTGGACATGATCGGGCTGGCGGCCTCGCTCGTCTTCGCGCTGCCGCTCGCCAACTACGCCGTCATCCGGCTGGCCGCCGGCGAGACCGCGCTCGGTGCCGGGCTGCTCGTCGTCGCCGCCGCGATGGTCGTCCTCCCGCAGTACTTCCTCGACCCCGCGCGGATCGCCCGCAGGCTCTTGTCCGGGCTGCTGCCGCGCCAACTTCGCGGCGATCCCGACGGGACGGCTTCGGGTCGAGCGGGCGACGACGAGTCCGGGTCGACGGACGCCGGCGCGGTCGACGGCGACGACGCGACGGGGCGGTAGCTCGCTGGCCTTCAGACGTCGTCCGCGTCCGACCGCTCCTCCGGCACGATACCGAACGGGTACTCGGCCAGTATCTCGTACCCGTCGTCGGTGACGACGATCAGGTCCTCCAGCCTGACCCCGCCGATGTCGGGGTCGTAGACGCCCGGCTCGACGGTCACCGCGTGTCCCGGCCGTAGCTCACCCGCGCCGGACAGCGACGGCCCCTCGTGGAGGCTCACGCCGACGCCGTGGCCGGTGCCGTGGGTGAAGCCAGCCTCGCCCTCGCCCGCGTTCGGGTCGAAGCCGTACGCGGCCAGCTCCGCGGCCGCCTCGCCGTGGACGGTCTTCGCCGGAACTCCGGGCTCGATCTCGTCGAGTGCGGCCGCGCGGGCGGCCTCGACCGCGACGTACGCGCGGCGCTCCCAGCCGCCGTCGCCGTCGACGACGAACGTCCGGGTCACGTCGCCGTAGTACCCGTCCGGGCCCCGCGGCGAGACGTCGAGCAGCACCGTCTCGCCGGGCCGGATCGGGTCGTCGCCGACGCAGTGGAGGTCGGCCGCGGAGGGGCCGGCGCCGATCACCGTGTTGCCGGCGTCGCGGACGCCGCGCGCGGCGAGGACCGCGTTCACCTCCCGACGGAGCCGCTCCGTCGTGAGGGGCTCGCCCTTCCAGCGGAGCGGGGGACGGCGGTCCGTCTCCGCCTCCTCGCCGCCGCCCCTGTCGCTGTCGCTCCCACCGCCGTCGACTTCGCTCTCGGCGAGGACCGCCTCGGCGCGGGCCATCCCGGCGACCGCCGCGCGCTGGACGCGCCGTAGTCGGTCGACTTCGGCCGGCGTCTTTCGCGCCCGCGCGTCCGCGACCGCGTCCGTCGAGGCCAGGTCGACCCCCGCGCGTTCCAGGTACACCGCCGCGTCGTGCGGGATCGAGGCGGGCGCGAGGACGGTCGGGTCGGCGCCCTCGGCCGCCGCGCCCGCGCCGTCGACGAGGTCCTCCACGACCGCGGCCGCGCGCTCGCCGGCGTGGCCGCCGACGGCCTCGGTCCGAACCTCGCGAGCGACCCCGTCGTGGAACCGCTCCTCGGCGTCGGCAGCGGCCACCCCGCCCGGCGCGCGAGCGCCCGCGACGAACTCCCGCTCCGCCTGCTCGCAGAACAGCGCGGGGGCACAGAGGACCGCGCGGTCGCGGGCGCCGCCGTCGCTCGTCGTCCCGCCGCCCGGCGCGACGACCAGCGCGTACGGACGGTCCGGGCCGGAAAAGCGCGTCAGGTACCGGAGGTCGTCGTCGGAGCGGTCGCCGACGGCGACGAACGCCGCCGCGTCCGCCTCGCGGACCGCCTCAACGACGGGCCGGAGGTCGGTCCGCAGCGGGCGGGGTCCCCCCTCGCCGTCTCCCGGCGCCGCGTCGTCCCCGCTCACGGCTCGGGCTCGGGGACTGCCAGCTCCGCCTGGACCTCGTCGACGAGCTCCTGGGCCGGCTCGTCGCGGAGCTCGTTGAAGAGGAGGACGCTGATCGGGAGCGTCGGCGCGCCGCTGATGAGGCTCTCCATGATCACAAGCCGCTCGCGGGCGCGGGACATCCCGACGTAGAAGACGCGGCGCTCGTTGTCGGTGAGGACCGGCACGGGGCTCGTCGACTTCGTGAACTCCTCGACGCCGTCGACGTCGGTCGGGTCGTCGATGGAGGCCGCCATCTGCTCGACCACCTTCTCCGTGAGGTCGGTGGCGACGAACACGTGGTCGGCCTCGCGACCCTTCGCCGAGTGGATGGTGCCGACGCGGACGCGGGTCGGGTCGGTGCCCCGGTAGTCGCCGTCGAAGTACGCGCCCATCGACTTGCGCTGGAAGCTCGTCACCTTCCGGACCATGTCGTCCGCGCTCGCGGTGTCCGGCATGAAGGGGATGTACTCGTTCAGCGTGTCGGCGGCGACCTCGATCTCGGCGACGTCGTCGGCGTCGGCCGCCTCCTCGCGGTCGTCGAGGAAGTCGTAGAACTCCTCGCGGTCGTGGGTACCGAACGCCGACTCCTGAAGCATGTCCGCGAGCCGCCGCGCCTCCAGACCGGTGACGGGCTCGTCCGCCTCGGCCTTCTCGATGGCGCTCACGTAGTCCCGGACCCGATCGGTCCACATGCGCCCGTCGGTGAGCATCGTGAACGGGATGCCGTGGTCGATGAACTCGTCGATGAAGTCGAACATCTGGTAGCGCGCCCGGAACAGGCACATGATGTCGCCCTCGTCGTCTTCGACGGTGTACCGGACGTTCCGGACGAGCTCGATCATCGAGGGCGACTCGATCGCCTCGACGGTGCCGCCCTCCGTGCGCGGGTGGAGGTCCTTCTCCTGCCGCTTGTCGATGTGGCGGATCTCGGCGTTGACGACGTTGAGAATCTCCGAGGGGAGCCGGTAGGAGTTCGGCAGGACCACATCCTCGTCGACCTCGGTGTCGAGGAGGAGGTCGGGGTCGGCTCCCTGCCACGCGTAGACGACCTGGTCGTCGTCGCCGGCGATGAGCACCGTCTCCATGTGCGGGCGCCACTCCTCGAAGACGTTGTACTGGAGCGTCGTGATGTCCTGGAACTCGTCGATGATCAGGTAGTCGACGCTGGGGACCAGCGAGCGCTGCGCGACCCGTTCGAGCATGTCGGCGAAGCCGACGAGGTCGTTGTCGCCCTTGTACGCGCGCCACGCCCGGATCGTCTCGGGGATGTCGATCCGGTCGTCGTCGGAGGGCCACGTCGGCGTGTACTTGTTCCCCTGCTGGGCGTTCGGGTCCTCCTCGGGCGGGAGCCGGACCTCCTCGACGTTCCACTGGAAGGGCACGTCGTACCAGTCGGCCACGTCGCGCTCGGTGCGCTGGAGCCACTGCGAGGTGGCGATGATCTTGTTGCCGATGGTCGTCGACCGCGCGGTCCGGCGGCCGGCGCCGCCGTGCTGGTCCTCGAACTCGATGCCGTACTCCTCGCAGAACGCCTCCTTGTCGTCCTCGCCGACCACGTCGCCGCGCGAGAGGTCCAGCAGCTCGTACGCCTTCGCGTGCATCGTGCTGACGTTCCCCTGGAGGCTGCGCGGGGAGACGCCGAGCCGCTCGGCGAGCCGCTCGCGGATCTCCGCCGCCGCCGCGCGCGTGTACGAGACGACGAGCACGTCGCGCACGTCGGCCCCCTCCTCGTCGAGAATCGCCTCGACGCGGTCCAGGAGCGCGGTCGTCTTCCCGCTCCCGGGACCCCCGAACAGCCGCGTCACCGTGGTATCAGTCATTGGTACACCCAGATTCCGACTCTCCTTAAACGCCGTGGCTCGGCGGTCGTCGCCCCGGGCTTCGGCCCGGCCGCGGCGGACGGGCGCCTCGCCGGCCGGTCGGCCGTCAGCTGCTCCGCGTCGCGCGGGCCTCGCGGACGTCGGCGCCGTCGCGGACCAGGTCCTCGCAGGCCGGACAGACGCGGGGCCGATCGACCTCGTTCGGGGTGAACACCCGAACGTAATCTGTCGTGACGAACGAACCGCAGTTCTGACAGGTCGGCATGGTAGTCACTATCGAGTAATTCCTCATAATACTACCGGGGAGTGTGACGGAAAGAAAATCCCCGCACCGCGGCGGTGCCGCGGGAGTCAGTTCGGCCGCCAGTCGCAGACCGAACACCGCGCCGTTCCTTCCTCGTGGAGCGCACCGCACTCGGGACACTGGAGCTTGTTATAGGATCGCTCCCAGCTTACGATCTCTGTCTCGTGGCCGTGATCCGAGAGGAACTCGTCGAACACGTCGTCGTCCGAGCTGGGTGCACTACTGGACATGCGTGACACTGTATGTCACACCAGCATATATATCTTTCTACCGTTCTCGTCGCTGCGAATTACGCGACCGCTCGATCAACTTTTCCGAACAGAAGCGCAATTGCGGAACTTCGGCGCGCGCCGGTCGTCGCGGGATGGGATTTCGCCGCGCGAGGAGATTCCCGTCGCGTTCACCACGGCTCGTCCTTGACGCCGAGCGCGTACGCCCCGACGTTCGTGACGACGTGGAGGACGGGGGTCATCACGAGGACGACCGCGAGGACGCGCGGCGTGAACACCGCGAGCGCCCAGTCGGTGTCGACGGCGAAGGCGAGGACCAGCGCGCCGACGACGAAGTCCAACTGGTCGAGCCCGGGGAACGCGGCGCCGCGCTCGCGCCCGGACCGTCGCTTGAGGAAGGAGGCGCCGATGTCGCCGCACATCGCGCCGAACGCGAGCGCGAACGCCGCCGGGAGCGCGAACGTCGGCAGATCGGCGCCGAGCGCGGCGCTCGCCGGGTCGGCGAGGCGGTTGAGCGCGAGCGCGAGCAGCACGCCGACGAGGGTCCCCACCGCGGTCCCGCGCCACGTCTTCCCGTCGCCGAGCAGCCGCGCGCCGCGCCACTCGCGGCCGCCGTCGACGGGGCGGCCCCCGCCGGCCAGCACCGCGGCGTTGTTCGGGACGTACGCCGGGAGCATCGCCCAGAACGCGGTCGCAACGAGCGTACCGATCATGTCCTCACCGCCGGCGCGCGGCGTTTTATAAACCCCGGATCGGGCTTGCGGTCGTCGCCGCCGGGTCGACAAAGGTAAAGTTCGCCCCGACCGGAACTGTTCGTATGATTCCCCCCATCGCCAGTCGGTTCGTCGCCGGCGAGAGCGTCCCGTCCGCCCTCGACCACGCTCGGGCGGCGAACGAGGACGGCGTCGCGGTCATCCTGAACCTGCTCGGCGAGCACTACGACGACCCCGCGGACGCCCGCGCGGACGCCGACGCCTACCTCCAGCTCCTCGACGACATCGCCGACAGCGGCCTCGACGCCTGCGTCTCGGTGAAGCCCTCCCAGATCGGCATGGACGTGTCGGCGGACCTGTTCGAGGAGCGCTACCGCGAGATCGTCGCCCGCGCCGACGAGCTCGGCGCGTTCGTCTGGTGCGACATGGAGGACGCCGACACCACCGACGCCACCCTCGACGCCTTCGAGTCCATCGCGGCCGACTACCCGTGGAGTGTCGGCCAGTGTATCCAGTCGAACCTCAAGCGGACCGCGGACGACCTCGACCGCCTCGTCGACGTCCCCGGCAAGATCCGGCTCGTGAAGGGGGCCTACGACGAGCCGTCGTCGATCGCGTACACCGACAAGGCGCGCGTCGACGAGGCGTACCGCGACGACCTCCGGTTCCTCTTCGAGCGCCGCGACCGCGGGATCGCGGTCGGGAGCCACGACCCCGAGATGATCTCGCTCGCCGACCGGCTCGCGCGCGAGGGCGGCGCCGACTACGAGGTCCAGATGCTGATGGGGGTCCGCGAGGACGCGCAGCGGGACCTCGTCGCACAGGGAATCGACGTGTACCAGTACGCCCCGTACGGCGGCAAGTGGCTCTCGTACTTCTACCGCCGCGTCCGCGAGCGCAAGGAGAACCTGACGTTCGCGGCGCGGGCGGTGCTGGGGAGATAGGCGAGGCGACCGCCGACCGGCCCGAGGCCGCCGCCGCGTGGAAGCCCTCTTAAGGATTGCCGACACATACCGATCCGATAGATGTCCACGTGGAAACGCGACTTCGCCAGCGGGCTCATCGTGCTGGCGCCGCTCCTCGTCCTCCTCTTGGTCCTCCGCTGGATCTACCAGTACATCGCGTCGATCCCGCTGATCGAGGGGCTCCAGCCCGCGGTCATCCCGGCGCCGCTCGAGCCCGTCTCCCGCGTGGTGATCGCGTTCGCGGTGTTCGCGACCGTCGTCCTCGCGGTCGGCTACTTCATGCGGACCACGCTCGGGCGGCTGGCGGAGTCGGCGGTGGACGACGCGATAAACCGGATCCCTGCGCTGCGGGTGGTGTACAACGCCTCGAAGCTCGCGATCGAGACGGCGATCTCCGGCACGGACGAGCTCCAGAGCCCGGTGTACATCGAGACGTGGCCGGGGATCCGGATGACGGCCTTCCGGACGGGCAAGAAGACCCGCGACGGCAAGATCGTCTTGTTCATGCCGACCGCGCCGAACATCACCACCGGCTTCGTCATCGAGGTCGAGCCGGAGCGGATCGAGGAGACCGGCGAGACGGTCGAGGAGGGGATGACGCGCGTCCTCTCGGCCGGGTTCGCGGAGTCGGCCCATCAGGTTCCCGTCCACGAGGAGCCCCCCGAGGAGGGGGACGGGGCGGGCGCTCCCGGCGGCTACGGTCACGTCCGGACCGACGGCACCCCGAGCGACGGTGAGGGGTCGGCGGCCGACGGCGGTGGTTCCGGCGAGTAGACGGTCCGCGTTCCGGTGAGTGACCGGTCTACCGAGACGGGGTCGCGCGGCTTACAGGTACGTGAACCACTCGTCGTGGTCGTCCGTCCGGCGCTCGACCAGGTCGAAGAAGGCGCTCTGGAGCTCCTCGGTCACCGGGCCGCGGGTGCCCGCGCCGATCTCCGTGTCGTCGACCGAGCGGATCGGGGTGACCTCCGCGGCGGATCCCGTGAAGAACAGCTCGTCGGCGGTGTACAGCTGCCCCCGCGAGATGACGGCCTCGTCGTGGACCTCGTAGCCGCGCTCCTCGGCGAGGGCGATCACGGTGTCGCGGGTGATCCCTTCGAGGATGGACTGGGCGGGCCCGGTGGTGTATATTTCGCCGTCGTTCACCATGAAGACGTTCTCGCCGGGCCCTTCCGCGACGTTGCCCTCCTTGTTGAGTACGATGGCCTCGACGTAGCCGTTCCGGCGCGCCTCCTCGCCCGCCAGCATGGAGTTGACGTAGAGGCCGGTCGTCTTCACGTTCGTCGGCACCTGCGAGGACGCGTGTTTCCGCCACGAGGAGACCATCACGTCGACGCCGTCCTCGAGCGCCTCCTCGCCGAGGTAGGCGCCCCACGGCCACGCCGCGAGGACGAGGTCGGTCGGGCAGTCCTTCGGCGAGACGCCGAGCGAGTCGTAGCCGTAGTAGGCGATCGGCCGGATGTAACAGGACTCCAGGTCCTGTCGGTCGAGCAGTTCGAGGGTCGCCTCGGTTATCTCCTCGCGGGAGTGCTCGATGTCCATGTCGTACATCTTCGCGGAGTCGAACAGCCGGTCGAGGTGTTCGTCCCACCGGAAGATGGCCGGCCCCCGCTCGGTGTCGTAACAGCGGACGCCCTCGAACACGCCGCTCCCGTAGTGGAGCGCGTGCGTCAGAACGTGGGTCGTCGCGTCCTCCCAGTCGAGGAACTCCCCGTTCTTCCAGATCGTGTCGACGTCCATCTCATCGAATCCCATGGTTCGTGGTTGCGGTCGGCGGGCTTAAAACTGTGACAACCGGTCAGGGCTGTCGCGAGAAATCGCGTTCGGAGTTCTCTGAGAAATCGACGGCGAACATCTCCGAAGCCCCAGCCGTTCACCTATAGATAATAGACTGCGGATCGACGACGAACACTTCCAAAGCCTCAGTCGCGAGGACGGCGCACGCTCGCTGTGCGCTTCAGTCGCTCACTTCGTTCGTCCTTCCAGTGCTTGCGTCGTCATCAGAACGCTCCGCGTTCTGATTGGCTCACGAGAGCGAAGCTCTCGTGAACGCCTGCGCCGCCCTCGTGACTGCCCGTTTGAGTCCCGCGCGGCTCCGCACAGCGCCTCACGCCTCCCCAGCCTCGCGGCTCCCTCCGCTTCGCTCCGGTCGCCGCGTCCCTCGCACGCGCTGGCGAGCGGTCGCCGGGGGCGGCCGCTCGCAGGCGCGCGCCGACAGTAAACGACGGTCGATTACTTCAGCGCCTCGACGAGCGCCGCGCCCTCGACGTAGGGGATGTCGCGGCGAGCCGCGTAGGCGGCGGCGTCCGCGGGCGCGAGCGCGTCGCCGGTCTCGTCGTCGAGCATCTCGCAGACCACGGCGGCGGGCGCGGCGCCGACGGCCTCGGCCATCGCGAGGCCGAGTTCGGTGTGACCGGTCCGCCCGTCGAGGCCGTCGCGGTCGCCGCGCAGGACGTGGACGTGGCCGGGCGCGCGGAACTCGGCGGCGAACTCCTCGGGCCCGTACGCGGTCGGGTCGTCGCGGACGCGCGCGGCCGCGTCCGCCACCTCGACGATGGTCTTCGCGCGGTCCGCGTCCGTGATCCCCGTGAACGTCTCCCGGTGGTTCACGGGGAGCGAGAACGAGGAGCGGTTGTCGTAGTCGGGGTCGTCGTCGACCGCGGGGTGGTCGAGCGCGTCCGCGAGGAACGGCAGGTCGAACGCGTCGCCGACCGCGTCGCTCACGGCCACGCAGATCAGGCCGCCGGCGTCGTTACGCATGTGCGCGACCGCGGCCTCGTCGACCGCGCCCGCGGGGTAGACGATGTCCGTCTCCCCCTCGCGGTCCGCGAAGTCGTGGACGCAGACCGGGTCGCCGGCGCGGAAGGCGTCGAGCGCGCGCTCGACGGGGTCCGTCCCATCGGCGGCCTCGCCGGCGTCGGCCCCCGCGGCGTCCGGGTCGGCGTCGACGTCGGCGCGCATCAGGCGACCTCCGTCTCGACCGCGGCCGACCCGGGCTCGTCGGCGCGGCTCGCGGGCTCGACGCGGACCTCCACGCTGTCGCCGTCTTCGAGGTCGAGCGCGTCGCGCAGCCGGTCCGGCGCGATCAGTTCGAGCTGGTCGTCGTCGTGGTGGGTCCGGTCGGGAACGATGGCGTGGACCTCCTCGTAGTGCTCGCCGTCCGCGACGAGGGTGACGCCGTAGCAGGTGGCGGCGCCGTAGGTGCGGTCCTCGCCCTCCCACGCGTCGATCGGCACGGCGTCGATGCTCGCCATCTCGCCGCGGCGGCGGACGCTCTCCTCCGTGAGGTTCACGTTGAGCGTCCCCGGGAACGGGTCGTAGCCGAGCCGCTCGCGGAACTGCTCGGCGTAGCCCGGCAGGGTGATGTAGTGGCGTCCCTCGCCCATCCCGCCGGTGACCGCGCCGCGGAGCGAGAGCTCGACGTCCGACTCGAACAGCCGGCGGTAGTCGGCGTACTCCGCGCGGAGCGCGGCCTCGCCCGCGTCCGTCACGCGGACCCACTGCCCGTCGCTGACCACGTCGCGCTCCACGTAGCCCGCGGATTCGAGCGTCTGGAGGCGCCGGGAGGCGGTCTGCGTGGAGGCGTCGAGTTGGTCGCCCAGCGCCGCGCACGACACCTTCGTCTCGGAGAGGCCGCCGACCAGCCCGACGTGTTTGAGGGCCGCGAGCGCGGCCGGATCCACGTCGGCCGCCGCGTCGGTCGCCGTCGCGTCTGACATACCGAACGTTCGGTCGCCCGCGGGCAAAAGAGTAACGAATATGGGATGCGTCTCAAAAACGTTAATTGGTTGCCGGCGGCGAGAATCCGCGTCGTGTCAGCGAATTCGCGCTCGCGGTACGTAACCCCGTCGGTGCCGGCCGGGTTCGCGGGTGTCGGCCGCACCGGCCGAATCCGTTCGGTCGACGGGTGGGACCCTCTCGCGTGCCGGTCGGCGAAAGGTAAGGTACAAATACGAACGGCGATTGCTTCGTCGTGAGGGCTCGTAGATCAGTGGCAGATCGCTTCCTTCGCAAGGAAGAGGCCCGGGGTTCAAATCCCCGCGAGTCCACTCCCGCGCTCACTCCGTTCGCTCGTAGGCCCGTGAGTCCACCTCGTCCGTTGAAAGCGACTAAATACTCTCGGCGAATCCGTCGGCGTATGGGCGTCTCCGAGATACTCGAGGGAACGAACCTCACGCACCGGCAGATGGGGATCATCATGGTCGGGTGGATCCTGCTCGTCACCGTCATCTCCGTCGGCCTGCTGCTGTACACGTCGTCGCTGTAACGCCGGTGCGGCCGGTTCCGGCGGCGCGACCGATCCGGCGGACGGGGCCGCGAGCGCAATCCTCTTTTAGTCGTTCGTTGTCGGGAGCGGTATGGCACGCGACAGCGACGCACACGACGGCGAGGAGACGGATCGCCGGCTGGTCGGCGGCTGGGAGGGACGCTACTACGAGGACTTCGCGGTGGGTGACGTGTACAAACACCCCTACGGGCGGACGGTGACCGAGACCGACAACGTCTGGTTCACCAACCTCTCGATGAACCTCAACCCGATGCACTTCAACGAGGCGTACGCCGCCGAGACGGAGTTCGGCGAGCGCCTCGTCGACGGCACCTTCGTCATCGCGCTGGCGGTCGGGATGAGCGTCATCGACGTGTCGGCGAACGCGACCGCGAACCTCGGGTACGACGAGATCCGCCACCACGCGCCCGTCTTCCACGGCGACACGCTGTTCGCCGAGTCCGAGGTGATAGAGAAGCGCGAGTCCTCCTCGCGCGACCACGTCGGCATCGTCACCACGGAGCTGCGGACGTACAACCAGGACGACGAGCTGGTGCTCTCCTTAGAGCGCACGCCGATGGTGCTCAAGCGGTCGCACGCGCAGCCGAGCGCGGCGCAGCCGACGGGGTGGCCGGAGGGGATCGGCACCCAGCCGGAGGACCTGGAGTGACGCCCGCGCCCTCCGGCCCCGCGGCGCCCACAATTGACGACCCGGTCCCGGCGACACGGCTCGGCGGCGACTTGCCGTTCGCCGCCCCGGAGGAGGCGGCCGCGCTCGTCCCCGAGACCGCGACGCTGCTCGTCTCCGGCTTCGGCGGCGTCGGCTACCCGAAGCTGGTCCCCGAGGCGCTGGCGGCGGCCGACGGCGAGCGCGAGCTGACGGTGGTCTCCGGCGGCGGCGTCGGCGACGAGATCGATCGCGACCTGGTCGAGTCCGGCGACATGGCTCGGCGCTACCCGTTCGTCCCGAACGAGACCTCCCGCGAGGCGGCCAACGAGGGCCGGCTCGCCTTCCACGACCGCCACATCTCTCGGCTCGCCGACGAGGTGCGGTTCGGCGGTCTCCGCGCGGGGATGCGCGGCGAGACGATAGCGGTTGTCGAGGCGGTCGCGGTCGGGCCCGACTGGCTCGTCCCCTCCACCTCCATCGGCCACACGCCCGCGTACGTGGGCGCTGCCGACCGCCTGATCGTCGAGGTGAACCGGTCACAGCCGATCGACTTGGCCCGCGTCCACGACGTCCACGTCCGCGACGACCCGCCGAACCGGGCGCCGATTCCGCTCGACGACCCCCTCGGCGAGACCGGCAGTCCGGCGGTCGAGTTCGACTCCGAGAAGCTCGCTGCGGTCGTGGAGACGGACCGGCCGGACGACCCCTACGAGTTCCGGGACGTCTCCGCTACCGACGAGGCTATCGCGGCGAACCTCGGCGGGTTCCTGGAGGCCGAACTCGACCGCAATCCCCTGCTCGCCGACGCCGTGAACCTCCAGTTCGGCGTCGGCAGTCTCGGGAACGCGCTGATGGGCGCGCTCGCGGACGTGGACTTCGGCGACCGAGACGTGGCGTACGTCGGCGAGGTCGTCCAGGACGGCCTCCTCGACATGCTCGACGCGGGCGACCTCCGCGGCGCGAGCGCCACCTCGCTCGCGCTGTCGAGCGAGGGGCAAGAGCGGCTGTTCGCGGACGTCGAGCGCTACGCCGAGGACGTGGTGTTGCGCCCGGCCGACGTGTCGAACGCACCGGAACTCATCGACCGGTTCGGCGTCGTCGGCGTCAACAGCGCCGTCGAGGTCGACCTGTACGGCAACGTCAACGCTACCCACATCAGCGGTACCCGCGTCGTCAACGGCATCGGCGGCGGCGGCGACTTCGCCCGCAACTGCCGGCTCGGCGTCGTCGCGCTCCCCTCCACAGCGGTCGGCGGCGACGTCTCGCGGGTCGTCCCGCTGACGCCGCACGTCGACCACTCCGAACACGACGCGAGCGTGGTCGTCACCGAGCACGGCGTCGCCGACCTCCGCGGCTTGTCGCCCCGGGAGCGCGCCGCGGAGCTGATCGCGGTGGCCGACCCCTCGTTCCGCGAGGACCTGGAGGCGTACCGCGTGCGAGCGGCGGAGGGCGGCGGCAACACGCCCCATCACCTGCCCTCGGCGTTCTCGTGGGAGTCGACTGAATCGTAACTGTGCGAGATCTGTTTTTCCAACGCGTAAGCAGTGAAAAAACCCGGACTGTTACTCGGACCGTAGTTTCGTTTTCCGGTCGATCCCCTCGCTTTCCGTCAATTCTCGGGCGCGACGATACCCTTTTAGCGGTCCACGATATTGGCGGATCTACATGGTAGATAGTGACAAGACGACTCGACGTGACGTTGTGAAGGGCGCGGCCGCGATGGGCGCCGTCGGACTCGCCGGCTGTTCCGGCGGCGGCGACGGCGGTGACGGCGGCGACGGCGGCGGCGACGTGACGGTCACCATCGGCGGCACGTCCACCGGCAGCTCGACGCAGGCGGCCGGACAGGCGCTCGCCCGCGCCGCCTCCCAGCACAGCGACTTCCTGAACATCTCCGTTCAGGAGACGCAGGGCTGGACGGCGAACCTATACGCCTACGACAACGGCGACATCCCGGCGATGGGCGTCGACAACAACTCGCTGGCGAAGGCGCTCAACGAGGAGGGGCCGTTCGCGGAGGACCCCGTCGACACCCTGCCGAACCAGGGCTTCCTGTTCACCTCGCTACAGATCCACTGGGTCGGCCTCAATGACAGCGTTGAGTCCGTCGCCGACCTTCGCGAGGGCGGCTACACGATCTACCCGATCCAGCCCGGCTTCGGGACGCGGCTGCTCACCGAGGAGATCCTCAAGGAGGCCGGCTTGTGGGAGCCGAACGAGATCCTCAACCTCGACACGGGCGACATTCCCGGCGCCGTCGAGGAGGGTCGCGTCGACGCGCTCTGTCTGTACGGCGCGAACGGCGTCGCCCTCTCCGGCTGGTGTCAGAACGTCGACGTCCGCTCCGGCGGCGGCCTGAACCTGCTGGAGGTCGACGACGAGTTCCGCTCGGTCATCGAGGAGCACCCCGGCGCGATCCTTGAGGAGGTCGAGCCGTACGGGTACGAGCAGGACGTCACCGCCTACACCGACACGATGACGACCTGGTCGCTCGCCGGCCAGTGGGCGTTCAGCCCCGACATCCCGGCCCGCGCGACCGAGGAGATCTGCCGGCTCGCCATCGAGCACGAGGAGACGCTCCGCGAGTCCGACCCGACGACGCTGGAGTACTCGCCCGAAGCGATGACCCAGACCGTGATCCCGGAGATCGACATCCACGCCGGCGTGGCGAACTTCTTCGAGGAGAACGACGTCTGGGAAGACTCCTGGAGCCGCGGCGACGAGTAGCCCCGACGACGCGCGCACAACCACCCTGACCACCCCCTTTCACCCTTTGACGGATGGCCACTAACCCCGACACACCACCCGACCCGACCGATCCGCCGACTGACCCCGACGTAGCGGAGGACAGCCTGCTCGCCGACGAGGAGTCGCTCGACCTCGCGGACGGCGACCGCGGCAGGAGACAGCTCTGGCTGTACCTCCTCTCGCTGCCGCTCTGGGTGGCCGTCGTCTTCGGCCCCACCGTCGTCGCGCCCGCGCTGCTGGGCACCGAGATAGACGGGTCGACGACGATGGTCGGCATCGCCGGCGTCGGCGGCGTCGCCGTCGTGGCCGCGGCGATCCTCTGGCTCGGCTCCGGGATCGAAGAGCGGCTCCGGATGGCGCTCATCTGCTACTCGATTCCGTTCTGGATGATCGTCATGTGGTACTCGTACACCCAGCAGATGCCCCGCGGGCAGTACGCGGTCGCGTTCCTCGGCGGCATCCTCGGGCTGTACGTCCTCTCGGAGCTCGACGAGCCGCTGATCGAGGGGAACTGGATCGAAACGGCGCTGCTCGTCGTCTCCGGGCTGATAACCCTGGGAACGAGCGGCTACCTCTTCCTGAACTACCAGCAGGTCGCGATCGACACGGTCGGGCGCGCGACGGAGGCGCAGATCATGCTGGCGTTCGCGTTCACGCTCGCGATGATCTACCTGACCTGGCGCTCGTTCGGGATCACCTTCCTCGCGGTCGTGCTGATCGGCATCGGCTACGGGCTGGCGGGTCCGCAGATGCCCAGCGCCTTGAGCCACGGCGGCCTGAGCCCCTCGCGCATCCTCCGGATCCTCGTGGTGAGCGTCGACGGCTTCTTCGGCTTCCTCACCCGGTTGGTGGCCGCGTGGATCGCGTTGTTCCTGCTGTACGCTGGCCTGCTGAAGGCGTACGGCGCGTTCGACCTCATCCTGCGGCTGGCGGTCCGCTCGGCGAAGTACGTCGACTCCGGGATCGCCCAGACGGCCGTCATCGCGAGCGCGGTCATCGGCTCCGTCAACGGGAGTCAGACCGCAAACGCCGGGATGACCGGCTCGTTCACCATCCCGCTGATGAAGGAGAACGGGATCAAACCGGAGACCGCCGGCGGCATCGAGGCGGTCGCGTCGACGGCCGGACAGGTGCTCCCGCCCGTGATGGGCGCGGGGGCGTTCATCATGGCGTCGCTCATCACCGGCGTCACCTACGTCGACGTCATCATCGCGGGGCTGATCCCCGCCGCCGTCCTCGTGGTCTCCATCGCGATGGCCGTCCACTACGTGGCGGCCCCGCAGATCGACGACCCCGAGATGGACGGCCTCATCAGCGATCAGATGGACCGCCGGACGATGGTCTTGGAGTCGGTGAAGTACGGCGTGCCGCTCGTCATCTTGATCTACGTGCTGGGCGTGCTCCAATACACGGTGATGACGGCGGCGCTGTACACCGCGCTGTCGATGATCGCCTTCGGGATCGGCGTCCCGCAGATCCAGGCGGCCCTCGACGGCGAGAGCAACCGCGAGGCGTTCGTCGAGACGCTCGAACAGACGATCGACGGCTTCCGCGAGGGGGTCATCGTCGTCGCGCCGGTGACGATCATCCTCGCGGCGATCAACGGCGTCGTCGACATCCTGATGGCGACGGGCGTCCCGACCGCCATCTCGCTCACGCTGCTCGACCTGTCGGGCGGCATCGCCATCGTCGCGTTCATGCTGGCGATGATCATCTGTATTATCCTCGGTCTCGGCATGCCGACGACCGCCGCGTACACGGTCGTGGCGCTGCTCGTCGCGCCGACGCTGATCAACCAGTTCGCGGTGCCCGAGTTCGCGGGCCACTTCTTCGTGTTCTACGCCGCCATCTTGGCGGGGCTGACGCCGCCCATCGCGACCTGCGTCGCGGTCACCTGCGGCATCTCCGGCGGCGGCTTCTGGGGGAGCTGTAAAGAGGCGCTGCGCATCTCCGCGCCGCTTTTCGTCCTCCCGTTCGCCTTCGCTTACCACCCCGAACTCGTCTCCGGGAGCTTCAACTACGCCTCGCTGTCCGCCGGCGTGCTCGCGATGCTCGGCTCGCTCGCGATCATCCACGGGATCAACTACAAGTTCGTGTTCGGCCGCGGGCAGACGTACGGGCTACGGATCGCCTTCTTCGTCGCCGGCGTGCTGGCGATGGTCCATCCGATGCAGATGGTCCAGTTCGGCGCCCTGGCGGCCGTCCTCGCGCTGTACGGACTCCAGACGGTCATCGGCCGTCCGAACCCGCTGGGGACCCTGCGCGGCGCGGCGGGCATCATCTCCGGCCGGAAGCGGTAACCCGGTCGGCGACCCGCTTCCGCGGCCGTCCGTCGTCCTGCTTTCCTTCCGCCCTCTCCGCTCCCTTCTTCACCGTCGTCTCCGCGCCGCGAGCGGTCGCTCAGTACGACCGCGGCAGCCCGAGCACGCGCTCGCCGAGGTAGTTCAAGGCGAGCTGCTGGGTGACGGGGACGAGCCGCGTCAGGCGGGCCTCGCGGAAGTAGCGCTCCACGTCGTACTCGCGGGCGACGCCGAAGCCGCCGTGGGTCTGGACCGCGGCGTCGGCCGCCTCGAACGCCGCCTCGGCGGCGAGGTACTTCGCGACGTTCGCCTCCGCGCCCGCCGCGGTGCGTTCGAGGTCGTCGAGGCGGTCGGCCGCGCTGTAGATCACCTTCTTGGCCGCGAGCAGGTCGGCGTACGCCTCCGCGAGCGGGTGTTGGACCGCCTGGTTGGCGCCGATGGGGCTGCCGAACACCTCGCGCTCGTTCGCGTACTCGATCCCGCGTTCGAGGGCGACCTCGCCGAGTCCGAGGCACTCGGCGGCGATCACCAGCCGCTCCTCGTTGAGCCCGTCGAGGACTTGGTAGAACCCCTCGCCTTCCTCGCCGATCAGGTTCCGCGCGGGGACGCGCAGGTCGTCGAAGTACAGCTGGTAGGAGTGGACCGCGCGGCTCGCGGTCTTCGGAATCCGCTCGATCTCCAGCCCGTTCCCGTAGGCCTCCTCGAGGTCGACGAGGATCATCGAGATGCCGCGGGTGCGCTTCTCCACCTCGTCTCTGGGCGTCGTCCGCGCCATCAGGAGGAGGTAGTCGCTGTCCTCGACCCGCGAGATCCACACCTTCTCGCCGTTGACCACGTACTCGTCGCCGTCCCGCTCGGCCCTGGTCTCCATCGCCGTCGAGTCGGAGCCGGCGTTCGGCTCGGTGAGGCCGAACGCCTGGATGCGGGCGTCGCCGTCGGCGACGCGCGGCAGGAGGTCCGCCTTCAGCTCCTCGTCGGCGTACTTCACGATCGGGACGGAGTTGTAGATCCCGCCGTGGATCGACTGCGGGCCGGCGAAGCCGCCGCCGCTCGCGGCGATCTCTTCCATCATCACCACGGCCTCGCTCGTCGACATACCGACGCCGCCGTACTCCTCGGACACGAGCATGCCCAGCCAGCCGTCGTCGGCGAGCGCGTCGACGAACTCCGTGGGGTACGTCGCCGTCCGGTCGCGCTCGCGCCAGTACTCGTCGCCGAACTCGGCGCAGAGGTCCCGGACGCTGCGCCGCACGAGCGACTGCTGCTCGGTGAGTTCGACCGAGTCCCGCCAGTCCTGCGTCATGAGATCACTTCCCGGCCGCGGCTCATAAGGATTCGTGACCGGGCAGTTCGCGCCGCCGAACGAGCGCTCCGAGGTGCCCGAAGCGGTCGCTCCGCTGGGTCGTCGCGCCGTCGGGTTGCCGCGACGGCACCGCTTATGAACCGGGACGTGGTGGCGGGCGGTGAATGGACCGCTCCTACTGGCGAACCGTCTCCCTGGTGACGCTGTGGCAGGTGTCCGCGAGCGTCTGTTACTACACCGTCTTCGCCGCGACGACGTTCTTCCGCGACGAGTTCGGGCTCTCCCGGCTTCAGGTCGGCCTCGTCGTCACGACGCTGACGCTCGGGTACGCGCTGTTCCTGCTGCCGGTGGGGGCGATAACCGACCGCGTCGGCGAGCGGAAGACCCTCTCGCTCGGCCTCGTCGGCCTCGCCGCGGGGATGGTCTTCGTCGCCGGCGCGCCCTCCTACGCCCTCCTCCTCGTCGCCGTCTTCCTGCTCGGCTCCGTCTACAGCGTCGCGATGCCGGGCACGAACAAGGCGATATACGACAGCGTCCAGCCCGGCCGACAGAACACCGCGATGGGGATCAAGCAGGTCGGCGTCACCGGCGGCAGCGGGATCAGCGCGCTGCTCGTCACCGGGCTCGCCGGGTACCTCTTCTGGCAGGCCGGCTTCCTGATCGCCGCGGGGTTCGGCTTCCTCGTCGCGCTCGTCTTCGGGGTCCTCTACCGCGGCGCCGGCGGCGGGGCGGCGAGCCGTCCGGACCTCCGCGGTTTGGCGGGAAACCGGCCGTACGTCCTGCTCATCGTCGCCGGGCTGTTCCTCGGCGCGGCGCTGTTCACGACCACGGGGTACACCGTCCTCTACGTCGAGGAGTCCGTCGGCGCGTCGGTCGCGTTCGCGGGCACCGTGCTGGCGGTCGTCCAGCTATTCGGCAGCGGCGGGCGGCTCCTCGGCGGGTGGCTCTCCGACCGGCTCCCCGGCGACCCGCAGGTCCGGATCGGCGGCATCCTGCTCGTCCAGACGCTCGCGAGCGCGGGGCTGTTCCTCGTCGTCGCCCGGACCTCAACGGAGGCGACCGCCGCGGTCGCGTTCGCCGCGCTCGGCTTCTTCGTCCTCGGCTTCACGGGAGTCTACTACTCCGTGATGGCGACGCTCGTCCCGGCCGACCAGATGGGGAGCGCGACCGCCGGCTGTCAGGTCGCCTTGACCTCCGGGGCGCTGTTCGCCCCGCCCGCGTTCGGCTACCTCGCGGACACCGCCACGTACCGCGCGAGCTGGACGCTGCTCGCCGGGATCTGTGTCGTCGCTGCCGTCCTCGTCGTCGCCGTCATCCGCGCCGAGCCGCCGGTCGGCGAGACGGCGATGGCGGAGTAGCGACCGCGACGCCGTCCCCCGGCCGGCGCGCCCGACTCTCGGCAACCGCGGCGGCTACCCCCGACGTTATCAGCCGACCCGCCGAACCGTCGGCCGACATGGACGCCGCCGAGCGCCGGATCGTCGGATTCACCGCGGGGTCGCACGGGCTCGTCCACACCTACGAGCTGTCGATCCCGATCCTGCTGACGGTGTGGGTCGGGAGGTTCTCGACGACCGCCGCCGCGCTCGGCGTCGTCGTCACGCTCGGCTACGGGCTGTTCGGCGTCGGGGCGCTACCGGGCGGCATCCTGGTCGACCGGTTCGGATCGAAGCCGCTCATCCTCGCCTGCCTCTTCGGGATGGCCGGGTCGTTCCTGCTCGTGAGCGTCGCGCCGACGCTCCCCGTCCTCACGGCGGCCATCGCGATCTGGGGGCTCACCGCTAGCGTCTACCACCCCGCGGGGCTGTCGCTGCTCTCGAAGGCGGTCGAGCAGCGCGGGACCGCGCTCGGCTACCACGGGATCGGCGGCAACCTCGGCATCGCGCTCGGCCCCCTGGCGACCGCGCTCCTGCTGTTGGCGTTCGACTGGCGGCTGGTCACGGCGACGCTCGCGCTGCCCGCGCTCGCCGTCGCGGCGTACGGGATCACCGTCGACGTGGACGCGGCGCTTCCGTCCAAAGACGAGAAGGATCCGGACGGGGTTGATCCGGACGTGGGGGACCCGGACGTGAGGGGCCCGGACGGGGAGGACCCGGACGGCGAGTCGAGCGACTCGTCCGGCGGGACCAAAGGCGAGGTCTCGCTGTCGTCGATCGCGACGGACACGCGGCTCCTGATCGCCGGCGGCTTCCTGATCGTGTTCGCGTTCGTCACGTTCAGCGGGCTCTACTACCGCACGTTCCTCACGTTCCTCCCGGACCTCCTCGGCGACGTGCTGGGCGGCCTCGTCGACCTCCCGATCGTCGACCCCGAGAGCCCCTACGCCGACCAGTTCGACGTGGGCCGGTACCTCTACGTGGCGGTGCTCACGGTCGGGGTGCTCGGCCAGTACCTCGGCGGCCGGATCGCCGACCGCGTCCCGCCGGAGCGGGGCCTCGTCGCGGTGATGGCCGTCCTGTCGGCGCTCGCGCTGCTCTTCGTCCCGGCGACCGGCGCGGTCGCCACCTTCGTCGCGGTGTCGCTCGCCCTCGGCGTCGCGCTGTTCACGGTCCAGCCGCTCTCGCAGGCGACGGTCGCGGCCTACTCGCCGAGCGAGGCGCGCGGCCTCTCGTTCGGCTACACGTACGTCGGGATCTTCGGGATCGGTGCGCTCGGCTCCACGCTGGCCGGGACGGTCCTCACCCGCGCCGGGCCCCGGGAGCTGTTCGTCGTCCTGGCGGTCATCGCGGGGCTCGGCGCGCTGGCGGCGACCGCCGTAACCCGGTTCGCGACGCGCCGGGACTGATCCGGTGCGCCGTCGCCTCATCCCCGACTGACTCGCCGAGGACGCGGCGTTCGCGGGTCCTCGGATCCGGCGGGGGTATTTAACAAGGGCGGCGTTCAACCCAGTCGCATGTACCACGTCCTGTTGCCCGTCGACATCGAGACGGACCGCGCGCTCTCGCAGGTCGACATCCTCGAATCGCTCCCGGCCGAGGCCGCGGAGATCGAGGTCACGCTGTTGCACGTGTACGAGTCCGTCGACGCGCCCGCCGACGAGGCGGGCTCGTCGGTCATCGACGAGATCAACGAGTCGATCGAGGACCTCCGCGGGATCCCCGACTCGCTGGAGGCCGTCGAGGCCCGGCTCGACGAGCTCGGAATCTCCCACGATCGGGCGCTCCACGTCGGCGACGCCGCGGACGCGATCCTCGCGGTCGCGGCCGACCGCGACGTCGACTCGATCGTGCTCGGGATGCGCGAGCGCTCCCCGGTCGGGAAGGCGCTGTTCGGCAGCGTCAGCCAGTCCGTCATCCTCAACGCGGACCGACCGGTAATCGTCGGCAAGCCGTCCGCCGAGGACTGAGACGCCCCCTCACTCCGCCGTCGCCGCGTCGACGAGGTCCGCGACGGACCGCTCGGGGAGCGACTCGACGACGGCCGCGAGGCGGTCGGCGTCGACGCCGCTGCCCGCGAGCAGCCCCGCCGCCTTCGCCTCCGTCTCCGCGGCCGACATCGGCTTCTCCGGCTCGCCGAGCGGGACGCGCACCGACGCCTCGCGCGTCTCGCCGCCGGCGGTCACGGTCACCCGCGCGCCCCACTCCTCGGGGAACCGCGCCTCGATCGCCGGGTCGGTCTCCACGCTCGTCGCGCCCATCAGCCGACGGACCGCGGGGTCGTCCCACCGCGGCGGGCCGTCGAGGCGCCCGACCGCGCGCAGGAACGCCTCGGCGTCGGCGGTCCCCTCGGTCAGCGTCACGGCGGCGGCGAACGGCGCGGAGAACTGGCAGTCGACGAACCCCTCTGGGCGCCGCTTCGCCGCGATCGGCTCGCCCGTGAGCCGGACGCCCGCGCTCGGGATCGCTATCTCGATCCCCTCGACCGCGTCGGGGTCGACCGCGGGGGCGATCTCCCGGAGCCCGTCGATCGCGGCGTGGAGGTAGCGACAGCAGGGGTACGGCTTGCGGCCCGTCTCCGCGACCGCGTCGTGCTCGCCGATCCGGTCGACGGCGGCGGGGTTCGGCTCGTCGGAGTAGCCGGACAAGAAGCCGTGCTCGCCGTCGAGCGGGTCGGCCGCGCCGACCACCCCGGCGGCCGCGAGGTCGGTCGCCTCGATGCCGCGGCGCGCCGCGAGGCCGGCGTGGAGCCGCTTGTTCCACGCGCCGTTCGCGAGGAACTGGAGCGAGCCGGCCGCCTGGCTCCCCGCGATCCCGAAGGCGTCCCGAAGTTCGCGGGCGTCAAGGCCACGGACCACGCCCGCCGCCGCGACGGCCCCGAACGTCCCGCAGGTCGCGGTGACGTGGAAGCCGCGGTCGTAGTGGGCGTCCGGCCCGACCGCCTCGCCGACGGTACACGCCACGTCGTAGCCGGCCGCGACGCCCGCGCGGAACCGGTCCGCGGGCGTCTCCGGGCCCTCTCCCTCGGCCGCCGCGAGCGCGGCCGCGATCACCGGCGCGCCCGGATGGAGCGAGGAGGCGAGGTGGGTGTCGTCGAAGTCGAGGCTGTGCGCAAGCGCCCCGTTCGCTAGCGCCGCGTCGGCCGGGGTCAGCCGCTCGCCGCTCGGGAGGACCGTCGCGGCGACGTCGTTCTCGGGGTCGGGCGTCGGCCCCGCGATCTTCCGGACCCCGTCGCGGATCGCCGGGGTGGAGTCGGCGTGGGTCGCGCCGCCGATCGCGACCGCGAACCAGTCGAGGAGGTGCGCCGGGAGGTCCGGCCGGTCGGCGTCGACCGACAGGCAGTGGTCAACGATGCGCTGGGTTACCATGGCAGCGGGTCGTCGCCGCCGGCAATCAAGGTTCGCTCCGCGGCAGCCGCGCGCCGCGCACGGCGGTTAGTCGTCGCGGTCGTCGTCTCCCTCGTCGTCGGCGACTCCGCCCTCGTGGTCGGCATCTTCCGCCCCGCCTGCGACCTCTTCTTCGTGGTTACCGTCGCTCCCGTGGTCGTCGCTCTCCCCGCCGTCGCCCTCGTGAGCGTGCGCGCCGGGGTCGTCGTCGCCGTCGGCCTCGCCCTCGGATTCGACGTCGATCGTCACGGGTCCGTCGTCGGTCGGGTCCGATTCGGACTCCGTCGCCTCGTGGCCGTCCGCGTCGCCGTCGTCACCGAACTCGTCGCGGTCCGCCGACTGTAGTTCGCTCAGGGCGTATCCGACCGCGTAGCCGGTCGAGCCGCCGAGGAAGGCGCCGATGCCGGCGCCGATCGGGCCGCCGCGGGCCCCGAGGACGGCCCCGGTGAACCCGCCGACCGTCGCCGCGCGCTCCGCGTCGCGTTCGGGGTCGCCGGTCGGTTCGAGCGGGTCCTTCGCGTGCCGGTCCGCGTCGCCGTGGTCGTGGGCGTCCATACCACACCTTGCGGCCGCACGGGCCTATATCTCTCGCCGCTCAGGCGGTGTGCTTCGCCTCGTCGGCGTCCTCGACGACCTCGACGCCGCGGTTGTTGACCGCGTAGGGATCGAGCCCCTGCTCCTGGAGGAACTGCTTGTAGAGCCGCTCGGCGGTCTCGCCGTCCTTCTGCTTGTCGCTGGCGTGGTCGCACAGCTCGACGAGGGTCTCGGGCACGTCGTTTTCGTGGACGATCCAGTGGTTGATCGTGTCGGAGAGCCGCCTGATGGGCGAGGTGAAGTGGCCGTAGATGTCGAAGTTGAGCGCGTGGTGACCGCCGAACGGGTCGTTCATGTACTTCGCCCGAGGCATCACCTTCAGCACGGCGCGCTGGATCTTGTTGAGCTGACGCTCCGGCGACTCCTCCAAGGCGGCGTTGACCGCCTTCCGCGGGTCGTCGCCCCACGCGTTCCCGGGGATCGAGACGCCGTCGAGCTCCTGGATCTCCTTGAGCGCCTCGTTCCACTGGTCCGGGGTCGGCTGCGGGTGGACGCGGTACATCGCCTCGACGCCGCGGTCCCACATCAGCGTGTGCGTCACCGCCTTGTTCGCCTTCAGCATCGACTCCTCGATGATAGTGTGCGCGCGGTCGCGGCGAGGGTTCAAGACGAGCGAGCCGTCCTCCTTGCGCTGCTCGTGCATCCGGTCGGCGAGCTCGAAGGCGAGCTGGTTCTCCTCGCTCAGGGGGAGGTCGGGGTCGTCGAGCCGGTTCTCGCACTCCTTGTAGGTGAGCCGCTCGTCGGAGTTGATGACGGACTTGTAAATGTCGATGTCCTCAAAGGAGAGGGTCTCCTCGTCGATCTCCATCTCCACGGTGTGGGCGAGCCGGTCCTCGTTCGGGACGAGCGAGCAGACGGTCTCGGCCAGCACCGGCGGGAGCATGTGAATCGTGTAGTCGGGCAGGTAGACGGTATTGGCGCGCTCGACCGCCTCCTCCCACATCGCGGTGTCGGGCGTGACGTAGTGGGTCACGTCGGCGATGTGGACCCACAGCCGGTAGGCCCCGTCCTCGCGCTCGATGGAGATGGCGTCGTCGAAGTCCTGCGCGTCGACCGGGTCGGTGGTCCACGTGGTGAGGTCGCGGAGGTCCTCGCGCTCGTCGATCTCGGCCTCGATCTCCTCGTAGACGCCCTCGGTCCGGGCCTCGGCCTCGCGGAGGACCTCGCTCGGGAACTCGTCGCGGATCCCGAACTCCTCGAACAGCTCCTCGCGCTTCTCCGCGAGTCGGTCCGCGAGCGCCGGCGTGATCGTCACGGGGCCTTGGTCCTCGGCGGACCCCGGCTTCGGCTCGTCGTCTGACATACCTCCACCAACGCGGGTGCGTTAGAAAGGCCTGTCGGGCGGCGTGAGGCGGCGCGCGGCGCCCGCCCGAGCGTCGGGGCTCAGACGGCCGCCGCGAGCAGCGGCGCCAGCGTCGCCCCCGCCACCGCGAGCGCGACCGCGCCGAGGACGACCGGGACCGCCGACGCGCCGACCAGTCGGATCGCGGTCCGGCGCGCGGTCGCGTCCGAGACGACGAACGGCGCGCCGTCCGCGACCCGCGACTTCACCTCGCCGACCGGCGCGTCCGGGAACGCCGCGGCGTCGCCGACGACCGTCACCTCGTCGCCCGGGCGGAGCGTCCGCTGGACGTACCGCCGCCGCGGGTCGTCGCCGATCGTGAGCGGGCCGACCTCGTACCCTGTCTCCGTGTCGTCGACCCCGTCGACCGCCTCGATGAAGCCCCGGACGCGCTCGGGGGGCTCCTCGCCGGCGTCGACCTCGACCTTCTCGTCGACGTCGAGCGAGAACGTCGCCGCCGCGGGGTCGACGCGGACGCCGGTCCCGCCGGCGTCGACGCGGAAGAGGACGCCGGCCTCGCCCCCGTCGATCGTCACCCACGACTGCCCCTTCCCCTGGCTGCGGAGCTCGGACACGTCGTACTCGACGCAGAGGCACGGGTCGCCGCCGAACGGCGCCGGGAGCGTCTCGTCGTCGACCGCGGCGGCGCGGCCGGTGACTCGTATCTCCCGCTCCGCGCCGTCGAGTCCGGCCGGGTCGGTCGGCGTCGCTCTGAAGACCCGGGCCGCGTCGCGGGCGCCGCTCGCGCCGCGCGCGAGGAATACGAGTCCGAGAACCAGCGCGACTGCGCCGATGGCGGTCGGGACGGGGTCGACCGCGCCGACGGCGGTCGGGACCGAATCGAGGGAGTCGACGGCCGCCGGAACCGGCGTCGCGGCCGCTGCGTGGAGGGCACACATACCTACCGTCGGAGTACTGATCCGCGCCTGGTAGAACTACCGGTCGCGGTCGGAGCGGTCGCGGTCGGAGCGCGTGCGGTCCGACCGGCCGCGGTCCGACCGGGCGCCCGCGTCGCCCTCGCCGCTCCGGCCGCCGTCGTCCGCCACCGCGTCGACGTAGCGGCCCAGGAACTCCTCGTCGCTGAGCCCGTCCGCCTCGATCGACCGGAGCAGCGATTCGAGCCCGTCGCGCGGCTGGTGGCAGATCTCGTCGTCGCAATCGGCACAGAGGTACTCGAACTCCTTGTCGCGCCGGCTCCAGCGGTCGCCCTCCTTGTCGTACTCGCGTGCGTCCTCCCGCAGCACCGAGTCGCCGCACGCGATACACACGACCGTCCGCCGGTCCCGACTCCCGCGGGAGCCCCACATACCCGTCCCCTCGGACCCGGTCCACTTAGCGTTTGGTGCGACGACCGACGCGCGTCCGACGCGGGCGCCCGCTGGGACTCGGACGGCCCGTAGCGGGCGACGCGTCGACCGGACTCGTCCCCCTCGCCCGGCGACGTACAGACATATTACGGTGGGCTCTCTGTGCTCCGTATGACGATCACCGAGTCCGACCTCCCCGGGGTCGGGAAAAAGTTCGAGATCGAGCTGGGCGGCGGCGAGGAGATGGTCGTCGTCATCCACAACACGGGTAAACGCGAGGTGTTCCGGCGCACCGACCCGGACGCCGACTCGGAGAAGGCGTTCGAGTTCTCCGACGACCTCGCGCGCACGATAGGCTCGATCATCGAGGGGGCGTACTTCCAGCCCGTCGAGCCCGAGACCCAGGAGACGACGCTGCCGGGCGGTATCCTCCTGGAGTGGTACGAGCTGCCCCCGGGCTCGCCGCTCGTCGGGGAGACGCTGGAGAGCGCCGACATCGGCAACCGAACCGGGCTCGCGGTCGTCGCCATCCAGCGCGACGACGAGGTGCTCGACAGCCCGGGCGCCGACACCACCCTCCGCGAGGGCGACACCCTGATCGGGGTCGGCACGCCGGAGAACTGCGAGGCGTTCGAAGAGATACTCACCGAATGACCGGCCGATTCGGCGCGTCGCCCCTCGGCGCCGCGGCCGCCCCGGGCGGTCCGGTGACCGCGTCCGTCGGCGCTCGGGGTGAGCGGTAGTGGCGCTGCTCGACGTCGGCGTCATGTTCGTCGCGGTCGCGGCCGCCGGCGCGGTCGCGAGCCGCCTCGGCCAGTCCGTGATCCCCGCGTACATCCTCGTCGGGACGCTCCTCGGGCAGTACGTCCTCGGACGGCTCTCGCTCCCGGTCGTCGGGACCGCCTACGTCCCCGAGACGGAGTTCATCTCCCTCGGCGCGGAGCTGGGGATCGTCTTCCTGCTGTTCTTCCTCGGCCTGGAGTTCAACCTCGACCGGCTGCTCGCCCGGCGGGGCCCGATCGGGACGGCCGGGACGATCGACCTCGCGAACTTCGGGGTCGGGCTCGTCCTCGGGTGGCTCGTCTTCGGGGCGTTCCTCCCGGCGTTCCTGATCGCGGGGATCGTCTACATCTCCTCGTCGGCGGTGATCACGAAGTCGCTCATCGACCTCGGCTGGATCGCCAACGACGAGGCGGAGCCGCTGCTCGGCACCCTCGTCTACGAGGACCTGTTCATCGCGGTGTACCTCGCGGTCGCGTCCGCCCTGGTGCTCGGCGGCGGCGACGTCGCCGCGGCCGCCGCGGACGTCGGGATCGCGGTCGGGTTCATCCTCGTGTTACTCGCCGCCGTCCGCTTCGGCACGCCGGCGTTCGACCGGCTGGTGGCGACGGACAACATGGAGTTCGTCGCGCTCCGGGCCGTCGCCGCGGTCGTGTTCGTCGCCGGCGCGGCGCTCACGCTCGGCGTCAGCGAGGCGGTCGCGGCGTTCTTCGTCGGGATGGCGTTCTCCGCGACCGGACGGGTCCACGACATCGAGACGATCCTGGAGCCGGTCCGCGACGTGTTCGCCGCGGTGTTCTTCTTCTGGATCGGGCTCGTCACCGACCCCGCGCTGTTCGCCGACGTGGCGGCGCTCGTCGCCCTCGCGGTCGTCGTGACCACGCCGACGAAGGCCGTCACCGGCTACTTCGCGGGGCGCGCGTTCGACCTCGACGCCCGGCGCTCGACGCGCGTCGGACTCGGGATGACCACCCGCGGCGAGTTCTCGCTCATCATCGCGACCGTCGCGGTCTCCGGCGCGGAGGCCGGCTCGTTCGATCCGGCGCTCGCGGCGACGATCAACGCGTTCGCGGTCGCCTACGTCCTCGTGATGGCGGTGCTCGGGACGACGCTGATGAGCCACTCGGCGCCGTTCGAGTCGCTCGCGACCTCGTGGCTGGATCGGGACGTATCGGACGGCAGTGGGGCGAGCGGATAGGACTTCGGCGACGCAGCTCCTCGTTTGCCTGGTAGCGACTACGGACCGGTGACGAACACTGCCAAAGCCCCAGCGGTGAGGCGGGCGCACGCTCGCCGCGGTCCTCAGTCGGTCGCTCGCTTCGCTCGCTCTCCTCCCTGCGGTCCTTACGTCGTCACCAGAACGCAACGCGTTCTGATTGGCTCACGAGAGCTTCGCTCTCGTGAACGCCTGCGCCCGCCTCACCGCTGCCCCTTTGATTCCCACCCGACCGCGACTGCACGGCACCTCGCGCCTCCCCAGCCTCGCGGTTCGCTCCGGGTTCCCTTCGGTCGCCCGTCGCTCACCGCGTCCCTCGCGCGTGCGACTCGCGCCCTGTCGGGCGCTCGTCGGCACGCGCCACCGCCAGGGAGCAGACATCTCTTGTCGTCTCGGCGGTCTCGTAGAAACGGGGTCGCCGCCCTCGGCGCTTACTCGGTCGCGACCGGGCCGCGGCCGACGACGTCCTCGACCGCTTGGAGGAAGTCGCTCCGGCTCTCGAAGAGGGGCACCTCCGAGTCCGCGAGCACGTCGTCGAGCGTCTGCGGGCCGTCGGGCGTCCGGATCTCGGCGTCGCCCTCCTGTTCGCGGACGTCGCTGCGCGTCGCGGGCCACGTGAGCCGCGACGCGACGCGGGCGACCGGCTCGCCGGCCACGTCCGGCCCGTCGCCGAGTTCGACGGCCGGCGCCGCTTCCGCCTCCTCGTCCTCGTCCGCATCGGTGTCGCTCATGACCCGCGGTTCCGCTCGGGCGACACTAATGGTTTCGATGCCGTCCGGTCGCTCGCGGGGCGATCCCCGCCCGCTCGGTCCGACTGGGGGAATACACCCGGAATAATTCGGTAATACTGTTATATCATCCGGCTACATTTACCGGTTGGGGGCACGGCACACGACTCCCGTACTCGCGTGTCGAACGCCGGCACGCCGGTCTCCGCCCTTTCCGTTCACTACACCGGCGCCGAGCGGCGCGGCGCCCTCGGCGACGGCCACGGCCACGCGTCGCCGGTCTCGCGGCTCGCCTCGCCGCCGGTCACTCCCACCCGCGGTCGGTCCGGTTCAGGCGCTCGCAGCCGTCTTCGGTGACGACCACGAGGTCCTCGATCCGACAGCCGAACCGCCCGTCGAGATAGATCCCGGGCTCGACGGAGCAGACCATCCCCGGCTCCAGCGGGCGGTCGTTGCCCGCGACGAGGTACGGCTCCTCGTGGACGTCCAGGCCCACGCCGTGGCCGGTCCGGTGGACGAACGCGTCGCCGTACCCGGCCGCCTCGATGACCTCGCGCGCGGCGCGGTCGACGGCCGACGCGGGGACGCCCGGCCCGACCGCCTCGACGCCGGCCGCCTGCGCCTCGCGCACGACCTCGTGGACCTCGCGGTACGCCTCGCTCGGCTCGCCGCCGAAGGCGAGCGTCCGCGTCTGGTCCGACGGGTAGCCGTCGACGCGCGTCCCGAAGTCCAAGACGACCGGCTCGCCCGCCCGGATCTCGCGGTCGCCGTGGCCGTGGTGGGGCCTCGCGCCGTTCTCGCCCGCCGCGACGACCGTCTCGAAGCTGATCCCGCGCCCGCCGCGCTCGGTCAGCCGGTCCGCGATCCAGTCGGCGAGCGCCGCCTCCGTCATCCCGACCGCGTCGGCGCCCAGGTCGCGGAGGTCGCCGACGACCGCGTCCGCGACCGCGGCCGCCTCGCGGAGGGCCGCCAGTTCCGCCTCGTCCTTCCGCACCCGGAGGTCGGCGAGCGCCTCGCTCGCGAGCCCCCACTCGGCGTCCGGTGCCGCCGCGCGGAGGTCCTGCGTGAACCGCGCCCACATCGTGTCGTCGACGAGGAGCCGCCCCGAGTCGAGCCCGCGGTCGGCGAGCAGCTCGCGCGTCGCCGCGACCGGGTCGTCGCCGTCGCTCCACGTCCGGACCTCCCCGACGGTCGTCGCCTCCCGGACCTGCGTCTCGTACAGCGCCGGGGCGAGCAGCGCCGGCTCCGGGTCGGCCGCGCTCGCCGCCGGCACGACGAGGAAGAAGTGCCGCTCGCCCGGCTCCTCGGCGAAGCCGGTGAGGTACTGGAGGTTGCGGCTCGGGAACGCGACCAGCCCCGCCGCGCCGGCCTCGTCCAGCCGCTGCGCCGCCAGCTCGCGCCGCCGCTCGTGCGGGTCGGCCGGTCGCTCCCCTCCCGACCGGTCCGCGTGTGCGTCGTCGGTCACGGGCCGGGGTTCGGCCTCGGTATATAAGTAGGGTGGCCTTGCGGTGACAACAAGCGGCGCATAACTACGATGGATCGGTCGCTATGTGATAGCATGTCGACCGAGAACGCTGCGACCTTCGACTGCCCGGAGTGCGACGTGAGCGCCCCCTCGACGTCGGTGCCGTACGACTCGCTCGGCTACGTCCTCTGTCCGGTGTGCGGGTACGCCGCGTCGCCGAGCGCCGGTCGGTCGCCGAGCGCCGGTCGGTCGCCGAGCACGGGCGACTGACCTCACCGACGCCGGGTGCCGGACCCGGACCCGGACCGCCGGCCGGCGGACGGTGCGCGCTCGGCCGCCGCGGAACCGCACCGCTTTAGCCGCGGGGCGCGTCCGCCCGGGTATGAGCTGGTCGCTGGAGCGCGACGACGGCACGGTCACCGAGTGGGAGCGATCTGACGGGTACGCGACCGTCAGGCTCCGCGAGCGCTCGGCCGGCGGCTTCGTCGTCCGCCTCGACGTGATGGAACAGGCGACCGACGAGTCGGCCTACGAGCGCGAGCGGTTCGACGGCCGGGACGCGGCCGAGGAGCGGGCGGCGGCGTGGCGCGAGGAGCGCGACCTCGACGGGTAGGGCGGGCCTCCGACACGCAGAGCGGGCACCTACTCGATGTCGACGCCCTCGTCGAGGAAGACCTGACACTCGACGGTCCGCCCTTCGGGGTCCTCGGCGAAGCACTGGTAGATGTCGTACGTCTCGTTCTCTCGCGGTTCCGTCACCACCGCGTCGCCGAGCCGCTCGCTCGCGGCGTCGACCCCGTCGCGGTCCGGGTAGACGAAGGTGAGGATGCCGCCGTCGTCGGCCGCGTCGCGCTCGCAGAACCCGAACAGGAACCCGTCGAACGCCAGGATCGTACAGTCGGGCTGTTCGAGCCGCACGGTCGCGTTCAGCCGCTCGCGGTAGAACTCGACGACCGCCTCGCGCCGCTCCGTCGCGTGGAAGACGATTCCGGTCACGTCCGTTCGCTCGGGCGGCGATCACTTCATCGCTCCGGGCGACGCGGTCGACGTCGCCGGACGCGACCTCACCGCTCCGGGTGCGCGGGCGCGTCGAACCCCCCGCGGACGAGCGGCTTCGCGACGTGGCGGCGCGCGCTCGGCGGCACCTCGTACCACCCCGGTTCGAGGTCGCGCTCGATCGGCTCCGCGACCTTCCCCGGCGCGCTCGTCCCGCAGTCGCGACACCGGTACCCCTGTCCGCTCCCCGCCGACGACATCGACCGTCCGCAGTCGGGGCAGGTCGGGACCGCGGGCGCGGTCCGGACGAGGTCGCGGACGGCGAACTTCTCCAGTTTCAGGGTGCTCTCGGGCCCCGCCGCGTCCGGCCGCACCTCGTGCTCGCCGCAGAGGGTGACCCGGTCGCCGGGCCGGAGCGCGCGCACCCGGTCGCGGAACCGACCCGTGGGCGCGAACGCTACGGCGCGGAGCCGGTCGGCGTCGGCCCCGTTCTCCGCGTCGCTCCCGTCCTCGGCGCCGGACGCACCGTCGACGGCGACCGCGGCGCGGTCGCCCGCGACGTCGACGTGGACGTGTCCCCCCCGTCTCGTCTCCGGCTCGCCCGCGACCGTCCCGGCGATCCGGTAGCCGGCGCCGTCGCGGAGGTCGCCGATCCGGCCGGGCGCGAGGTGGGCGTCCGTCCCCTGGTTCGTCAGGAACGTCGCCGCGCGCTCGACCGGCTCGCCCTCGATCCTCTCCGCGACCGCGCGGCACGCGGCCGGGTCGTCGCCGCGGATCCCGTGGAGGATCGGGCCGGGGGCGTTCGGGACGCAGACCGCCGCGCCGGTCTCGCGGTCGACGGTGTCCCAGACCGTCGGGTACCCCGCCGCCGCGGCGTCGAAGACGCTCTCGGCGTCGACCTCGCGGGGCGTCCCGCAGCGATCGAGCTCGCGGTAAGAGATGCGCTCGAACGTCCAGTCGTCGAACACGGCCGGCGCGCCCACCGCCGCGAGCGCGCCGATCCGCCCCCGCCCCGCGACGGCCTCGTCCGCTCCGTCCGCCCCGCCGGCCGGGCCGACCGCGGCGTGTCGGAACCCGTGTTCCTCCGCGGTCTCGACCGCCTCCGCGACGGAGAGCCGCTCGCGGAGCGCGCGCCGCGCGAACGCGGCGACCGCCTCGGGGATCGGCGCGCCGGTCGGGTCGAAGGGGTCGCCGTCTGCGTCGCGGTCGGCGACGACGACGCCGGGAGAGGTCCGCGGGTCCGCCGCCGCCGCGAACTCCTCGACCGTCTCAACCGCGACCGTCGCGGCCCGCTCCGCGTCGACCCCGGAGACGTGGAGCGCGACCGCGGCGTTCCCGCGCGTCTTGTGTTTCACCGCCGGGTTCAGGCGGACGAGGAGGCGCCGCCGAACTCGGGCGTCGCCGTCCGCGAGCCGCGCCGCGATCCGCGTCGCCACGTACGTCGTGCACATCCCGCGCTCGCGGGAGTCGGTGTCGTCGACGGCGACGATCGGCATGTGCCCGCGTTCGCGGCGGCGCGTCAAGCCCCTTTCGAGGCCGGCCCCCGCCGACCGCAGAACGGAACTCCGGGGTTCGCCGACCGCGTTTCGCGGCCGGTCGAGTATTTAACCGTTTCCCGCCTCGAACGGCGGAAATCGCAGGCGGGCGGCAGTTTCGTCGCTACACCGACGACACAACGCATATATACGGCGAGACGCTTGTTCCGGCTATGTCCCGGACTGCGCTCATCGGGAACGTCACCGCGATGCTGGAGGACGCAGGGTTCCTCGTCAGCGACCGGTGTGCGGTCCGGCCCAAGAGCTTCGACGTGGCGGCCCGCCGCGACGAGGACCTCCTCCTGTTGAAGATCCTCGGCAACGTCGACGCGCTCGACGCGGAGACCGGCGCGGAGATGCGCCGGCTCGGCGAGTACCTCAGGGGGACGCCGATGGTGATCGGGATCCGCACCCGCGACGAGGAGCTGAAGCCCGGCGTCGTCTACTTCCGACACGGCGTGCCGGTGATCAACCCCGACACCGCCTACGACCTGTTCGTCGAGGGGATGCCGCCGCTCATCTACGCCGCCCCCGGCGGCCTGTACGTCAGCCTCGACGGCGACCTGCTGGCCGACGAGCGCGAGGAGCGCGGGTGGTCGCTCGGCCGGCTCGCGAACGAGCTGGGCGTCTCCCGGCGCACCGTCTCGAAGTACGAGGACGGGATGAACGCCTCCATCGAGGTGGCGATCCAGCTGGAGGAGCTGTTCGACCAGCCGTTCTCCAGCCCGGTGGACGTGCTCGACGGCGCGGACGAGGTCCGCGACTCGGAGCCCACCCCCTCCGCGCCCGAGGCGGACCCCGACGACGAGCACGTCCTCCACGTGCTCACGAGCGCGGGCTTCACCGTCCACCCGACCGCCCGCGCCCCGTTCAAGGCCGTCTCGGAGGACGAGGACAGCCCGACGACGCGCGTGCTCACCGGCCACTCGGCGTTCACCGCCGCGGCCGAGAAGCGCGCCCGGATCATGTCCTCCATCGGCGAGGTTGCCCGGACCCGCTCGGTGTACTTCACGGAGGAGGACGAGAAGCGCGAGTCGGTCGACGGCACCGCCCTCGTCTCCTGCGAGGAGCTCGCCGAGGTCACCGACCCCGAGGAGATCCGCGAGCTGATCCGCGACCGCGCCCGCGCCCCCTCCGAGGCCTGACCGGACCGCCGCGCCCCACCCGATTCTCCCGTCTCACTCCCGCCGGCGAGCTTCCGCCCTCACCGGCCGAGTAACCGACTGAAGAAGCCGCCGTCCTCCTCCTCGTCGTCGGCGTCCGCGGTCGACTCCGTCTCGGCGTCCGCGTCCGCCGAGCCGTCCCCGTCGTCCGCCTCGCTCTCGTCGTCCTCCTCGGACAGCACGGTGTTCATCGTCCCGGTGTCGTCGTCGCGGAACGGGATGCTGCCCGCGAGTTCGTCGTCGATGTCGTCGTCCGTCTCCGAGTCGGCGCCCGAACCGCCCTCGGGCCCGTCGCCGCCGGCGTCGCGCTCGGCGGTCGCCCCGTGCGCCGTCTCGCCCGCGTCGGGGATCGCGTCCGACTCCTCGTCCGTCGCGGCCTCGGGGCCGGTGGCCTCGAGCTCGGCGGCCGCTCTCCCGCCGCTCACGGACTCGTCGCCGGTGTCGGGTCCGCCGGCCTCGTCGCTCTCGGTCGCCTCTTGGTCGGCGTCGGTGCCCTCGCGAGCCGCCCCGTCGCCCTCGTCGACGGACTCCTCCGGCTCGTCGCCGTCGTCGGGTGTTCCCTCGTCGGTCGTCTCGCCTCCGTCATCGTCGGAGCCCTCGCTCCCGCCGTCACCCGTGTCGTCGTCGCCGTCTTCGTCGGTGTCGTCGTCCGCGATGTCCCCCGCCGCTTCGCTCTCGCTCGCGACGATGATGTCGTCGCCGTCGCCCGGCTCCGCCACGCCGGCCGCGTCGGGGTCCGCGACGATGATGTCCTCGTCCTCCCGGTCGCCGTCGTCCGGGTCGCCGTCGTCCGCCGCTTCGCCGCCCTCCGCCTCGTCTTCCTCTCCGCCGCCTCCGTTTCCGTCCTCGTCCGGGTCGTCGTCGACGATCACCGCGTCGTCGTCTGTCGCGTCCGGCCGTTCCTCCCCGGTCTCGTCCTCGGATTCCTGCGGTTTCGCCGGTTCGCCGTCGCCGTCGGACTCGCCCTCGGCTTCGACTCCGCTCGCGCCGGCGGCCGCCTCGGCCGCGGGCTCGTCGAGCCCGGCCCCCTCCACGTCCGCGCCGGTCAGCGCTCGGGCCAGGTCGCGGTACGCGCGCATCGCCCGTGCGTCGGGCGCGACGGCCAGCAGCGGGCGGTTCGCCGCCGCGGCCCGTGCGACGGCATCGTCGTCCGGGACCCGGCCGAGGACGGGGGCGTCGAGGAGGGCGGTGACGACCTCGTCGGCGTCGTCGGTCGCGCGGGTGATCGCGGCGCCGACGACGGTCCCGCCGAGCCGCTCGGTCAGTTGCCGCGTCTTCTCGGTGTCGCCGAGGGCGCTCCGCTCCGGCGTCGAGACGAGCAGCGTCTCGTCGGCGATCGCGAGCGGGAGCGTGGAGTCGTGGGACAGCCCCGCGCCCGCGTCGACGAACACGTAGTCCGCGTCGTCGAACGCCTCGACGACCCGGCGGAGCCCCGACGGGTCCGCGGCGGCGTACGCGTCGAGATCGGTCGCCCCCGGGACGACCCGGAGGCCGGACGGCCCCTCGCGGACCGCGTCCTCCGGGTCCGCCTCGCCGGCCAGGGCGTCGTGGAGGGTGGTCTCGCCGGGCGTCACCCCGACGACGCCCGCGAGGTTCGCCATGCCGAGGTCGGCGTCGATCGCGACGACGTCGGCGCCCGAATCCGCCAAGATCGTCGCCAGCGCGGCCGTCGTGGTGGTCTTCCCGACCCCACCCTTCGCCGACGCGACCGCATACACCGTTGCCATACGGTGAGGGTCCGGCGACTGCTACTTAAATGTAGGCGGCGGCGAGCGGATCTCCCGCCCGTCGCGGCTAGGTCCCGGCCGGAATCCGGGCGAGATCGCCCCGGAATCGGCGCGCAACCCCGCGGGCTTTCGCAAACACCTTATACGTCGCTTGTAGAGATTCAGGCGATTAGTAGCATGGCGAGACCAGAGGTGCTCAACTCGATCAAGGAGGCCGAACGGGAGGCGGACGAGATCATCGCTGACGCGGAAGCGGACGCCGAGGAGCGCCTCGCCGAAGCTCGAGAGCGCGCGGACGAGATCCGCGCCGAGGCCGAGGAGGAGGCGGAGGCCGAGGCCCAAGAGCGGCTCGAAGCGGCCCGAGAAGAGATCGAGGAGCGGCGCGAGGAGATCCTCGAATCGGGGCGCGACGACCGCGACGAGCTCGAACGCGAGGCCCGCGACCGGGTGGAATCGGCCGTCGAATACGCCGTAGAACGGTTCGAGGCGGCGGTCCACGACCAGGCCGAGGAGGCGGTGGATGCTCAGGCCTGAGCAGATGAGCCGGGTGTCGGTGACGGGCTCGAAGCGCGTCATCGACGACGTCATCGAGGCGGCGTACGCCCACCACTCCCTGCACGTCACGGACTACGACGACCGGTACGAGGGGTTCGAGCCCGGGACGTCGCTCGACGGCGCGGAGACCGTCAACGAGCGCCTCGTCACGGTCCGATCGCTCGAGAGCATCCTCGACGTCGACGAGGACGACGCGGAGGTCGCCCGGTCGCTCGACGACGACGAGCTCGTCGCCGAGCTCGAACGGGTCCGCGAGCGGGTCAACGAGCTCAACGACGAGCGCGACGAGCTCCAGGCCGCGATCCGCGACCGCCAGGAGGAGATCGACCGGATGGAGCCGTTCGCCGACCTCGGGATCGACCTCGAGTACCTGCGCGGCTACGACTCGGTCGAGGTCGTCGTCGGCGAGGCCAAGCCCGACGCCGTCGAGGCCGCGCTCGCCGACGCCGACTCGATCGACGTCTTCGACGTGTTCGTCGGCGGCGACGTGCTCGCCATCGTCGCGCGGCCAGCCGACCCCGACGCCGAGGGCGTCGTCCAGGACGCGCTCGTCGGCGTCGACATCACGCTGCTCGACGTGCCGGACGCCGACGCCAGCCCTGAGGAGTACGTCGCGGAGCTGGAGGCCGAGCAGGCCGACCTCCGCGACGAGCTCGCCGGCGTCGAGCGCCGGCTCGAATCGGTGAAGGAGGAGGCGGCGGGCTTCCTGCTGCGCGCCGAAGAGCAGCTCACCATCGAGGCCGAGAAGAAGGAGGCGCCGCTCTCGTTCGCGACCACCGAGAACGCCTTCGTCGCGGAGGGGTGGGTGCCGACCGAGACGTACCCCGACTTCGAGGCGGCGATCGTCGACGCGGTCGGCGACCACGTCGAGGTCGAGGAGCTCGAACGCGCCTCGTTCACCCCCGACGGCGACCACCACGCCGAGCCGGTCGACGACGAGTCGGGCGGCGCTGAGGGCGCGAGCGCCGCGGCCGCGGACCGCGAGGCGGAGACGGCGGTCGCCACCGACGGCGGCCACGCGGCGCACGGCTCCGACGACCCGCCGGTCGTCCAGGACAACGGCAGCGCGGCCGGCCCGTTCGAACTCCTCGTTCAGGCGTTCGGGCGGCCGAAGTACTCGGAGTTCGACCCGACGCTCCTCGTCTTCCTCACGTTCCCGGCGATGTTCGGGTTCATGATCGGCGACGTCGGGTACGGCGTCCTCTACGCCGCCATCGGGTTCTTCATGTACTCCAAGTTCGACGGCGCGTTCCGCGAACTGGGCTCCGTCGCGATGTGGGCCGGCGGCTTCACGATACTGTTCGGCATCTACTACGGTATCGACCTGTTCGGCTACCACGCCTACCAGCTGCTCGGGATCCACTGGCCGGTCGAGGGGAAGGGCCTCTCGCCCGCAGACCTCGACTGGGGGCTCTCGTTCCTCGTCGTGAGCGTGGTGTTCGGCATCGTCCACCTCAACGTCGGTCACGTGCTCTCGTTCGTGAGCACCGCCCAGCAGCACGACCTGAAACACGCCGTCTACGAGGCCGGCTCGTGGCTCCTGATCCTCAACGGCGCGTGGGTCTGGATCTTCAGCCGGGTGTTCCCCAACTCGAAGCCCGACTTCCTGTTCGAGGCCGTCTCGGTCCTGACGTTCGGCGCCGTCTCGTTCGGCGGGTTCCCGGTCCTGGTCGGCTGGGCCGGCGCGGCCGCCGCGGTGCTCGGACTCGTCCTGCTCGGGATCGGCGAGCCGCCGGAGCTCGCCGAGTTCCTCTCGCCGGTCGTCAACGTCATCTCGTACGCCCGGCTGATGGCCGTCCTGCTCGCGAAGGGCGGGATGGCGCTCGCGGTCAACCTGCTCGCGTTCGGCGCCTACATCGACGACGGCGGCGACGGGAGCTTCCACTTCATCTTCAGCGCGGACTACCTCGCAAAGGTGCAAGAGACCGCGGACTACGAGCTCGTGTTCGCGGGGATCACCACGGCGTTCGACCCTGCCTCGATCGGCCTCGTCGGGATCGTCGCGCTCGTCGGCGGCATCGTCGTCGCGCTCGTCGGCCACGTCGTCGTCCTCCTGCTCGGGGTCACGTCCGCCGGCATTCAGGCGGTCCGCCTCGAGTACGTGGAGTTCTTCGGGAACTTCTACGAGGGCGGCGGCCGCGCGTACCTCCCGTTCGGCCGCGACCGGAAGTACACCCGCGACGACTGACGACGCCCCGCCGTCGGTCGCCGCTCGGTCTCGCCGTTTCGCGTGCGATCGAACCCGGCAATCCAGTCGGGTTCTGACGCGGACAGCGCCTGCTTTCCCCGCCGTTCTCCCGGATCCTGTTCGGTCGTTTTGGGAAGCTTTATGACTCCTCTAGGGGCAACTAGCAACCGTTCGGAGACGAGCAACAGCAACTACTACCAATGTTTGAAGCTACCAACGAACTCGGGAACCTCGTACTGTCGACCGGTGGAACGCTGACTGACCCCAACGCCGCGGCGGCGCTCGCCGTCGGGCTCGCGGCGCTGGGCGCAGGCTACGCGGAGCGCGGTATCGGGTCGGCCGCCGTCGGCGCGATGGCCGAGGACGACGACCTCTTCGTCAACGGGCTCATCCTGACGGTCCTTCCCGAGACGATCGTCATCCTCGCGCTCGTCGTCGTCTTCATCGTCGGGTAACTCTCCAGCGTTTTTCAACCAATGAGTTTGGAAACCGTCGTTGAGGACGTTGAAGATGAGGCCCGCGCGCGTGCGGAGGAGATCCGCGAACAGGCCGAGGCCGAGGCCGACGAGGTCATCGAGGAGGCGGAGGCCGACGCGGACCGCATCCGCGAGGAGCGGCTCGCGGAGGTCGAGAGCCAGATCGACCAGGAGCGCGAACAGACGCTCTCGTCGGCGAAGCTCGAGGCCAAACAGGAGCGGCTGGGCGCCCGCCGCGACGTCTTGGAGGACGTCCACGACGAGGTCGAGGCGGCGATAGCCGACCTCGACGGCGACGACCGCCGCGACCTCACGGAGGCCTTACTCGACGCGACCCTCGCGGAGTTCGACGACGACGAGGACGTCGCCGTCTACACCCGCGCCGAGGACGTCGAGCTGCTCGAGGAGCTCGTGGCGGACCGCAACGCCGAGGTCGACGGCGAGGTCGACTGCCTCGGCGGCGTCGTCGCCGAGAGCGACACCTCCCGCGTTCGCGTGAACAACACGTTCGACTCGGTCCTGGAGTCCGTCTGGGACGACGAGTTGAAGAACATCTCGGAGCGGCTGTTCGACCAATGAGCGCCGCCGGTAGCTCGAACCCCGAGTACGTCGTCGCGCGGGTTCGTGCCCGCCGCGGCAGCCTCTACGGGGACGAGGAGTACCGCAAGCTGACCCGGATGGGGCCGGCCGAGATCGCCCGGTTCATGGAGGAGTCGAGCTACGGCGAGGAGATCAACGCGCTCGGCAGCCGCCACGGCGGCGTGGACCTGATCGAGTACGCGTTAAACCGGAACCTCGCCGAGCAGTTCGACGCCATCCTCGACTGGAGCGAGGGGCCGCTGTACGACCTCATCGCCCGCTACCTCCGGAAGTTCGACGCCTGGAACGTGAAGACGGTCATCCGCGGCGTCTACACCGACGCGGACCAGTCGGCCGTCGAGGTCGACCTGATCCGCGCCGGCGAGTTCGACGACCGGCGCATCCGTCGACTGCTGGAGGCGGACTCGATCGACGGCGTGATCGAGGTCCTCGAAGATACGATCTACGGCGAGCCGCTTCGGGAAGCGTTCGCCGAGTACGAGGAGGCGGGCGTGTTGGTGCCCTTGGAGAACGCGGTTGACCGCGCGTTCTACGAGCGGCTCCTCTCCGGGCTCGGCGGCGACGAGCCGACCCGGCAGTACGAGGCGTTCCTCAAGGCGGAGGTCGACTTCCGGAACGCGACGAACGCGCTCCGGCTCGCCCGCTCGGGCGCGGACATCGACCCCGCGGCGTACTTCATCGAGGGCGGCGACCTGTTCACCCGCTCGTCGCTCGCGCGGCTGGCGCAGAACCTCGACGAGCTGGTCGAGTACATCGGCGACAGCCAGTACGGCGACGAGCTCGGGCCCGCGCTGCGCGAACTCGAGGAGGCGGACAGCCTCATCGCGTTCGAGCACGCCATCGACGGCGCGCTGTTGGCGTACGGCGACCGGCTCGGCACGATCCACCCGGTGTCGGTCACCCCGGTGATCTCCTACATCCTCGCGAAGGAGCGCGAGACGGAGAACATCCGGGCGATCGCCCGCGGGAAGGAGGCCGGCCTCTCGCCCGACGAGATCGAATCGGAGCTGGTGATAACATGAGCCAGGAGATAGCGGTCGTCGGCAGCCCGGAGTTCACGACCGGATTCCGCCTCGCCGGCGTCCGAGCGTTCGAGAACGTGCCGGACGAGGAGAAGGACGAGGCGCTCGACGACGCCGTCGAGCGGACGCTCGACGACGACGACGTCGGCATCATCGTGATGCACGACGACGACCTCGACCACCTCTCGCGGGGGACCCGCGAGGCCGTCGAGGGGAGCATCGAGCCGGTCCTCGTGACGCTCGGCGGCTCCGGCGCCGGCAGCGGCGGGCTGCGCGACCAGATCAAACGCGCCATCGGCATCGACCTGATGGAGGAAGACGACTAATATGAGCAAAGCAGACACAACCGACGCCGAGACAGACAGCGGCGTCATTCAGAGCGTGAGCGGTCCGGTCGTGACCGCCCGCGATCTCAACGCCCGCATGAACGACGTCGTCTACGTCGGCGACGAAGGGCTCATGGGGGAAGTGATCGAGATCGAGGGCGACCTCACGACCGTTCAGGTGTACGAGGAGACCTCCGGTGTCGGCCCCGGCGAACCCGTCGAGAACACGGGCGAGCCGCTGTCGGTCGACCTCGGCCCGGGGATGCTGGACGCCATCTACGACGGCGTTCAGCGCCCCCTGGACGTGCTGGAGGGCAAGATGGGCAGTCCGTACCTCGACCGCGGGGTCGACGCGCCCGGCATCGACCTCGAGGAGGAGTGGGAGTTCGAGCCCGAGGTCGAGGCAGGCGACGTCGTCGAGCCCGGCGACATCGTCGGGATCGTCGAGGAGACGGTCACCATCGATCACAAGGTCATGGTGCCGCCGGACTACGAGGGCGGCGAGGTCGTCGCCGCCGAGTCCGGGACCTTCGATGTCACCGAAACGGTCGTCGAACTGGACAACGGCGAGGAGATCTCGATGCACCAGGAGTGGCCGGTGCGCGAGGCCCGCCCCGCCAACGACAAGAAGACGCCCCGGACGCCGCTGGTGTCCGGCCAGCGCATCCTCGACGGCCTGTTCCCGATCGCGAAGGGCGGGACGGCCGCGATTCCCGGGCCGTTCGGCTCCGGGAAGACGGTCACGCAACACCAGCTCGCGAAGTACGCCGACGCGGACATCATCGTCTACGTCGGCTGCGGCGAGCGCGGCAACGAGATGACGGAGGTCATCGAGGACTTCCCCGAGCTGGAGGACCCGGCCAACGGCAACCCGCTGATGGCCCGCACCTCGCTCATCGCGAACACCTCGAACATGCCCGTCGCGGCGCGTGAGTCCTGTATCTACACGGGGATCACGATCGCCGAGTACTACCGCGACATGGGGTACGACGTGGCGCTGATGGCCGACTCCACCTCGCGGTGGGCGGAGGCGATGCGCGAGATCTCCTCCCGGCTGGAGGAGATGCCCGGCGAGGAGGGGTATCCCGCGTACCTCGCCGCCCGCCTGGCGCAGTTCTACGAGCGCGCCGGCTACTTCGAAAACATCAACGGGACGGAGGGCTCCGTCTCGGCGATCGGCGCGGTGTCGCCGCCCGGCGGCGACTTCTCCGAGCCGGTCACCCAGAACACGCTGCGTATCGTGAAGACGTTCTGGGCGCTCGACGCGGACCTGGCGGAACGCCGCCACTTCCCGTCGATCAACTGGAACGAGTCCTACTCGCTGTACAAAGACCAGCTCGACCCCTGGTTCGAAGACGAGGTCGCCGACGACTGGGCCGAGCGGCGCCAGTGGGCGGTCGACGTGCTCGACGAGGAGACGGAGCTGCAAGAGATCGTCCAGCTCGTCGGGAAGGACGCCCTGCCCGACGACCAGCAGCTCACCCTGGAGGTCGCGCGCTACCTGCGCGAGGCGTACCTCCAGCAGAACGCGTTCCACCCGGTCGACACGTTCTGTCCGCCGGAGAAGACGTACCTGATGCTGACGACGATCCAGACGTTCAACGACGAGGCGTTCGACGCGCTCGACGCCGGCGTCCCGGTCGAGGAGATCATCGACATCGACTCGGCCCCGCGGATTAACCGTATCGGCGTCCAAGAGGACTACGAGGAGTACGTCGAGGATCTCAAAGCGGAGATCACCGAGGAGCTCCGGAGCCTCTACTGACCATGAAAGAGTATCAAACCATCACCGAGATCAGCGGTCCCCTCGTGTACGCCGAGGTCGACGAGGCGATCGGCTACGACGAGATCGTCGAGATCGAGACGGCACAGGGGGAGACGCTGCGCGGACAGGTGCTCGAATCCTCGGAGGACGTGGTCGCGATCCAGGTCTTCGAGGGCACCTCAGGCATCGACCGAGACGCGTCCGTCCGCTTCCTGGGCGAGACGATGAAGATGCCCGTCACCGAGGACCTCCTCGGGCGGGTGCTCGACGGCTCCGGCCGCCCGATCGACGACGGCCCGGAGATCGTCCCCGAGGAGCGCCAGGACATCGTCGGCGCGGCGATCAACCCGTACTCCCGGGAGTACCCCGAGGAGTTCATCGAGACGGGCGTCTCCGCCATCGACGGCATGAACACCCTGGTCCGGGGGCAGAAGCTCCCGATCTTCTCCAGCTCCGGGCAGCCGCACAGCGAGCTCGCGATGCAGATCGCGCGGCAGGCCAGCGTGCCCGAAGAGGAGGAGGGCGACGACGAGGAGGGCTCCGAGTTCGCCGTCATCTTCGGCGCGATGGGGATCACCCAGGAGGAGGCCAACGAGTTCATGGAGGACTTCGAGCGTACCGGCGCGCTCGAACGCTCCGTGGTCTTCATGAACCTCGCGGACGACCCCGCCGTCGAGCGGACGGTCACGCCGCGGATGGTCCTGACGACGGCCGAGTACCTCGCCTTCGAGAAGGACTACCACGTCCTCGTCATCCTGACGGACATGACCAACTACTGCGAGGCGCTCCGCGAGATCGGGGCGGCCCGCGAGGAGGTGCCCGGCCGCCGCGGGTACCCCGGGTACATGTACACCGACCTGGCGCAGCTGTACGAGCGCGCCGGCCGGATCAAGGGACGCGAGGGCTCGGTCACGCAGATCCCGATCCTCACGATGCCGGGCGACGACGACACTCACCCGATCCCGGACCTGACCGGGTACATCACGGAGGGACAGATCTACGTCGACCCCGACCTCAACAGCCAGGGCCTCCAGCCCCCGATCAACGTCCTCCCCAGCCTGTCGCGGCTGATGGACGACGGCATCGGCGAGGGGCTCACCCGCGCCGACCACGCCGACGTGAAAGACCAGATGTTCGCGGCGTACGCGGAGGGTGAGGACCTCCGCGACCTCGTGAACATCGTCGGTCGCGAGGCGCTGTCGGAGCTGGACAACAAGTACCTCGACTTCGCGGACGCGTTCGAGTCCGAGTTCATCGACCAGGGCTTCGACGAGAACCGCGACATCGACGAGACGCTCTCGATCGGCTGGGACCTCCTCTCGATGCTGCCGAAGGACGCCCTCAACCGGATCGACGAGGAGTTCATCGAAGAGCACTACCGCGAGGACGAGTCCGAGCGCGAAGTCCTCGAAGCGGCCGACTGACGGCCCGACTCACTTTTTGACGCCTGCGACGCCGCGTCCGGACAGCGGCGCTGCTCGCCGTCGCTCGCAGTCGTCGTCGGGGCGATCCGCCGCGTCTGAAAAGAATTAACCGCCTCGGAGCGGAAGCTTCCCCCAAGATGGCCAAGGACGTCAAACCGACGCGGAAGAACCTGATGGCGATCGAGGACCGCATCGAGCTCTCCGAGCGCGGTCACGACACGCTCGAACAGAAGCGCGACGGGCTCATCATGGAGTTCATGGACATCCTCGACCAGGCGCAGGACGTCCGGTCCGAGGTCTCCGAGAACTACGAGACGGCCCAGCGCAAGATCGACATGGCCCGGGCGATGGAGGGCGACGTCGCCGTCCGCGGCGCGGCCGCGGCGCTGAAAGAGCACCCCGAGATCACGACCCAGTCGAAGAACATCATGGGCGTCGTGGTCCCGCAGATCGAGTCCTCGAAGGTCCAGAAGAGCCTCGACGAGCGCGGGTACGGCCTGCTGGGCTCCTCGGCGCGGATCGACGAGGCGGCCGACGCCTACGAGGAGCTGTTAGAGAAGATCATCCTCGCGGCCGAGGTCGAGACGGCGATGAAGAAGATGCTCACCGAGATCGAGACCACGAAGCGCCGCGTGAACGCCTTGGAGTTCACGCTGCTCCCGACGCTCTACGAGAACCAGGAGTACATCGAGCAGAAGCTCGAAGAGCAGGAGCGCGAGGAGATATTCCGCATGAAGAAGATCAAAGCGAAGAAGGAGGAAGAAGAGCGGGCGGAGGCCGAGGAGGCGACCGCGGAGGTCGCGGCCGCGGAGACCGAAGAGCCCGAGCCCGCCGACTGACGTCCTCGCGGCGCCTCTCTCGAGTCGCCATCACCGCTTCCGCGCCGGTCGCCGCTCGTTTTCCCGCCGTCGGCTTTTAGCCCGCCCCGCCCGTAGCGACGGGCGTGTCCTGTCCACACTGCGGCGCCGAGGCCGTCGCCTTCGCGGTGCCGCCGGCGCTCCGCGAACACGCCCCCGCCGATCCGGCGGCGATCTGTACGCGGTGTCTACGCGTCGCCGCGGCCGACGAGGCGGGCGTCGCGGGCGCGGCGACCGACGACCCCGACCTCGCCCGCGTCGACCCCGCCTTCCCGTCCGGCGAGGCCGGGATCGCCTTGGCGCTCTGCTGCGGGGAGCTGGAGTCGTTCGCCACGAACCGCGCGTCGATCGAGGCCCTGGTCCGTCACGCCGAGGGGGCGGGCGCGGACGTGTTCGCGTTCCTCGGCCGACTCGACGCCGCCGACGCCGCGTTCGACCTCGACCGCCGCCGGAAGGCCCTGATAGACGCGCTCTGAGCGGACGCGCGTCGAGCGGGTCGGCGGCCGCGGCGAGCGCGACCGCGGCGACGAGCGCCTACAGGTCGACCCCGTCCGGGTCGTTCCACTCGTCGTCGTCGCCGTCGTCCGCCTCCGTGCCCGCCGGACCGAGCCGCTCTTCTCCCTGCCGCGACTCGTGGACGGCGAAGCCGCCGGTGCGGCCGTCGCTCCCGCCGGCGTACGGGTCGGTCTCGGAGTCGTAATCGCGCTCGCCGCGCTCGAAAATATACGCGAAGAACCCGAACAGCGGGACGAAGAAGGCGATCAGCGCCCACTTCCGCGGATCCATCCCGTACTTGGGCGCGTCGACGTACGCGTAGGCGGCGAAGCCGACGAGCCACGCGAGCGGGACGCCGACGAGGATGACGGCGACGAGCGGTGTCATACCGTCGCTTCGACCGCGCGGTAATAAGGCTGCGGGCGGGGTCTGCGACCCTTCCGGCGTTGCGACGGCCGCGGGCGGGTCGCCGGTCCGCGTCGCTCACAGGAACGGCCGCCAGTAGAACGGGCTGACGAACCCCTCGATGACGGCGGCGACGCCGAACAGGATTCCGAGCCCGACCGTCACCCAGAACGCGGTCTCTAGGGCGTCCGCGAACCGCTCGCGGCTCGCGCGGCCGCGGAACGCCCGCCACGACACGGCGCCGAGGCGGATCCCGAGCGCTCCCGAGGCGATGAGCGCGGGGATCTCGAAGATCCCGTGGGGGACCACGAACGCGACGAGCGCCGGGAGGTTCTCCTCTAGGGCGGCGGTGGCGCCGAGCGCGAGGCCGTTGAACGCGAGCGACGAGAGCGCGGGGAGGACGAACCCCGCCCCGGAGAAGGCGGTCGCGATCGCGACGCCCCAGTTGTTCCCGAAGTACGTCAGCGTCGCCACGGGCGGGATCTGTCCGACCAGCCGCGACTCGATCGAGGTCGGGACCGTCTCGGCGAACGGCGCGGCGCCCAGCCAGCCGACCGCGCCGAAGCCGACGGCCACCGCGAGCGCGAGGGCGTGACTGCCGGGCGTCGACCGGACGAAGCTCCCGAGCGCCCGCCAGCCGCGGCGGGCCCCGCCGACGAACTGCGCCCTGACGCCGGCCTCGGGCGGCGAGACGGGGTCGACCGTGCCGCGGTAGTCGCCGTAGAGGACGGTCTTCAGCAGGTCGAGCGCGGGCGCGACGACGACCGCGCTGGCGAGCGCGACGACGGGGCCGCCGCCGAGGAACGCGAGCCCGGAGGCGACCGACGCGACGGCGACCAGCGAGCCGATCGCGACCACGAGGTAGGCGGCGGCGTCGACGGGGTTCGAGCGCACGAAGCCGCCCGCGCCCTCGACCGCGCCGACCACGCCGGCGTCGTCGACGACGACGGCGACCGGCGCGAACGCGAACAGGATCCGGACGAGCGCTAAGGCGACGAACCCGACGAGGAGGGCGGCGACCGCGACCGCGGCGCCGAGGAAGGGGTTCGCGAGGAACGCCGCGCCGACCGCGATCGACCCGAGCGCGAGGACGGCGATCCAGAGGAGGAGCTCGGCGACGTACACCCCGAGGAACGTGAGCCAGCGGGACCGAGCGCCGGCGATCCCGCCGACGAGCCCCCGCTCGTCCCGGAGGCTCGCGATGACCGCGGAGAGCTGCCCGGCCGAGACGACGGCGTACGCGACTATCGCGAGGACGACCGAGACGAGCACGCCGGCGACGAACAGGGCCCCGACCGTCGGCGTCAACAGGGGCTCGAACGCGGGCGTCAGGCCCTCGGCCCACGCCTGAAGCGCCTCCGGGTCCTGCGTCTCCGGCGGCGGCTCGACCCCGGCGAGGGCGTCGCCGACGGCCGCGAGCCGCCCGGAGAGTTCGAGGTGGAGGTAGATCCCCGCCAGCGCGGCGAACGTGCCGAGGCGGGCGATCACCGGGACCGCGGTGCCGAGGAGGTAGAAGGGGAGAAGCTGTGCGGGGCGGCGACGGAGGGTCGCTGTCGTTGCCGAGACGGCGGCGGAGAGGTCCATGCCCTCGCTTCGGCCGTGCCACACAAAAAAGAGCGTGTCCGCGAACTAATCCCAGAACGACTGCGTGCGCGCGTACTCCCGCTCTTGGCGGAGCACGTCGCGGTAGAACTCGTCTTCGTCCTCGCGGAGCTTGTTGATGATCCGCGCGGCGTTGTGGGGGCCGACGCCGCGGGCGGCGAGGGCGATCACCGCGCGCTTCCCGTGGGTCTGGACGAGGCTCGCGGCGCGGTGGGCCCGCTCGGTGCGGCGCTCCTGCTCGTCGTCCTTCTCGGGCGCGCGCACCGCGGCGACCGTCTCGTCGTCCCACGGGTTCAGCGCCGCGATCCGCGTCGACCCGCACTCGGGGCACTCGGGCTGGTCGCGGACGCGTCGGACCTTCGTCGTCTGCTTCCAGTCCGTACAGTGGAGACAGAAGCAGATGACGCGGTCGTCTCGAATGCGCTCTTTGACCGTCTCGATCACGTCGGCGTCGGCGTTGTCGGGGACGAGGAACTCCGTGCCGGCGGACCGGCCTGCAGTGCCGAGCGGCGTCCGCTCGCGGGCGATCGCGAGGTCGAGCGAGCCGTCCTGAACCGCCGCAAGCAGGTCGGCGGTCTCCGGCACGGCGAGGTCGGCGTGGAACACCTCGCGGAGCGCCTCGTCGTAGACCGGCGTGTCCTCCAGGGCGGCGAGCAGGCGGTCGCCGCCGAACTTCCCTCGCCCCTCCTTGTACCGCTTGACGGCGCCGAACTTCGCGGCGACCTGCGCGAGCGTGAACTTCAGCGCGTCCGACTTCTTCACCGCGAGTTCGAGGTACGCCTCCAGCCGCTCGGGGTCGGTCGTCTCCAGCACCTCGCGGAACGTCCCGGGGCCGACGCCGCGGGGGACCTCGAACTCGATCCGGTACGGGTCGACGTCCATCCCGACCGACGAGCCGGCACGCTGGCCGACCAGCGCCGCGAGCAGGCGCGCGAGCGTCTCGTTGACCTCGTGGCCGAAGGCGGCGTTGACGGCGACGGTTCGCGCGCTCCCCTCGATCACGACCCGCTCGTCCGTGGGGACCGGGTGGCCGGCGTCGACGTGGTCGACAACGGACTTCAGCGCGGCCGCGACCGTCTCCGCGTCGGTCGGGTAGCGCTCGGCGAGGTCGGCGGCGACGGCCTCGGGGGTCGAACCGGCCTCCAGCGCGGCCGCGGCCTCGCCGCGGATCCGGCCCACCTCCTCGGCGACGGGCTTCGGGACGGGGATCTCTTGGCCCACCCACGAGGGGACCTCGCCGGTCGGGTCCGGGATCGGCGTCACGTTCACGCGCTCCTCCTCCTCGTCGATCTCGGTGATCCGCCACATCTCGCCGCGCTGGACGAACGTCTCGCCCGGGCCGGCGAAGTTGACGACGAACTGCTCGTCGAGGGTCCCGATGCCGCGTCTGGAGGACATGTCGTACACCTCGTAGGTGGCCTCGTCGGGGATCATCGAGAGGTTCGCGTAGAAGTACTGCCAGGTGCCGCCCGACTTCTCCAAGGTGTCCGTCTCCTCGTCGAGCCACAGCAGCCGGTTCCCGTCGAGCTCGCGGACGACCTCTTGGAACCGCGGCTCGGAGAGGTCCCTGAACGGGTAGGCGTCCGTGATCGTCCGGTACGCCTCGCGGGCGTGGAGCTCCCCCTCGTCCATCACGAGGCCGACGACCTGGTTCGCGACCGTGTCGAGGCTGCCGTGGTGGATGTTCGCGGGCTCGACGAGCTCCTCGCCCGCCCGCCGCGCGATGGCCATCGCTTCGAGGGTGTCGTCGCCCCCCTGCGCGACGACGGTCCCCTCGGAGACGAGGTCGCGGCGGTGGCCCGCGCGCCCGACGCGCTGGAGCAGCCGGGCGACCTCGCGCGGGCTCCCGTACTGGACCACGTGGTCGACGCGCCCCACGTCGATCCCGAGCTCCATCGAGGAGGTACAGACGAGCCCGTCGAGGTCGCCCGACTTGAAGCGGTCCTCAACGTCGATCCGGACCTCCTTCGAGAGCGACCCGTGGTGGAGCTCGATCTCGGTGGGGGCGTCGACCCCGCGTTCCCGCTCCTTCTCCGCGAGCGTCTTGAACCGCGATCCGAGCGCCTCCGCGGTCTGTCGCGTGTTGACGAAGATCAGCGTCGACTCGTTGTCCGCGACGATCTCGCGGATCGTCCGCACGTGGCTCGCGGTCGTCTCGTCGACCGCGAGCTCGCCCGCGAGCGTCGTGTCGCGGTCGGTGATCGACGGGTCCAGCACGCGCACGTCGGTCCGCGTCCCGGCCGCGACCTCGACCGTCTCGAAGTCGCGGTCCCCCTCGCGGTCCGGGTCGCGGGTCCCCGTCCCGACGAGGAACCGGCCGACCTCCTCCGGATCGCCCACCGTCGCGGAGAGCCCGATCCGCTGGAACGGCCCCGCCACGCGGCGGAGCCGCTCCATGCCGACCGTGAGCTGCGCGCCCCGCTTCGCCGAGGCCAGCTCGTGGACCTCGTCGACCACGACGTGCGCCACGTCTTCGAGCGCGGCCCGCATCTTCGAGCCCGTCAAGATCGCTTGGAGGCTCTCCGGCGTCGTGATGAGCACGTCCGGCGGGTCGTCGGCCTGCTTGGACCGCTCGTACTGCGTGGTGTCGCCGTGGCGCACCGCGACCTCGACGCCGAGGGTCTCGCCCCACCACTCCAGCCGGTCCATCATGTCGCGGTTGAGCGCGCGGAGGGGAGTGATGTAGAGGGCGGAGATCCCCTCACGGGGCGGGTCGCCGGGCGAGTTTCGGGCCTCGGCGAGCGCGTCGAACACGGGGAGCATCGCGGTCTCCGTCTTCCCGGTGCCGGTGGGGGCTAAGACGAGCGCGTTCCGCCAGGCCGCGAGCGGCGGGATCGCCTCGCGCTGGGGCTCCGTGGGCGTCGTGAACCCCCGGTCCGAGAGCGCCTCGCGGACCTCGCTCCCGAGGTGCGCGAACGCGTCCATCCCCGACGGCTCCGACATGCTCTGATCGTGTTCGATTGGGCGCTCGGGCGATTAAGCCCGTCGCCGTGCGCGATCGATCCGCTTCCCCCGTCCGGGCCGTCGCCCCGCCCCGACGCGCTCAGTCGGCGCGGCGGAGCTCGACGGTGAACACGCTCCCGGTCGGCTCGTTGTCCTCGACCCACACGTCGCCGCCGTACCTGTCGACGAGCGTCTTGACGAGGTACAGCCCGATCCCCGTTCCACCGCTTTCGAGTCCCTTCTCGCCCTCTTGGAAGATCTGCGCCTTGTGGTCGTCCGCGATCCCGGGACCGTTGTCCGCGATCGACACGCGCACCGTCTCGTCCGACACGCTGGTCGACACCGTGATCTCCGCCACGTCCTTGTCGTTGTGGACGACGGCGTTCGTCAGGAGGTTCCGGAACGCCGCCTCCAGCAGGTCGTCCGCCAACACCGTCACGTCCGGAATCGTCTCGTCCACGGTGACCGTCGCGCGGTCTTTGTCCGACCGGATCTGTTCGATCTGCTCGGTGAGTTCGGTGCGGAGGTCGACCGGCGTCTGGTCGGTACCGACCTGTAGCAGTACGTCGGTGACGTCTCTGGCGGTCTCCGTGATGTCTGCGGCTTGCCGCGCCGCGCCGATGACGGTCCGCGCGTACGTCCGACTCTGCTCGTCCGGCAGCGACTCCTCGAGGAACTCGGTGTACGACTCGACGACCATCAGCTGGTTCCGGATGTCGTGGCGGACGACCTGGTTCAGGAGCTTGAGGTTGTCCCGCTGTTCCTCCAGCGTCCGCTCGTACTCCTTGAGTTCCGTCACGTCGCGGGCGTACCCCAACACCGCGTCCTCGCCGGTGTCCGGGGCCTCGTACGGTATCTTCGTCGTCTGGAAGATGCGCGTCTCCCCGTCAGCCGTGGTCAGCGTCTCCTCGCCGACCGCCTTCGGCTCGCCCGACTCGATCACCTCCAAGTCGTCCTGTCGGAACGCCTCCGAGTCTTCGACGTCCGGAATGATCTCCGCCTCGGTCTTCCCCTCGACCTCCTCGGGCGTCTTTCCGTACGCCGCCGCGGTCGCCTCGTTCGCCAGGAGGTACTCGCCCTCGCGGTTCTTCACGAACACGAGGTCCGGCACCAGGTCGATGATCTGCCGGAGCTCCTCGCGCGTCGATTCGAGGGCGGCCTCGTACTCTCTCCGCTCCGTGATGTCTTGGAACAGTCCGAGCGCTCCGGTGACCGCTCCGTCCTCGCCGAACCGAGGGTCGCCGATGGCCCTGACCCACCGGGTCTCACCGGTCGTCGTGACGATCCGCAGCTCGAGGTCGTACGACTCGCCCTCCGTTCGTAGCCGCTCGAAGGCGCTCTCGATGGCGTCGCGGTCGTCCGGATGATAGAACTGTATTCCGTCCTCCAGCTCGACCGACTCCGTCGTCGGTAGCTCGTGGATGCGGTACACCTCGTCGCTCCACGTCAGCGACTCGTCGACCAGGTCGACCTCCCACCACCCGATCGACGCGCTCTCCTGCGTTCGCTCGATCAGTCGCCGGGTCCGTCGCAGCTCCTCCTCCCGTCGCTTCTGCTCGTCGACGTCGAGGTGGATCCCCACCGCGCGCACCGGTCCGCCGTCCTCGTCGCGCTCCACCACCTTCCCGATGTCACGGATCCACTTCCACTCGCCCGACGCGGTCCGCATCCGGTGTTCCGCGTCGTAGTACTCGGTCTCGCCGTCGACGTGGGCCGACAGGGCGTCCTCGACCGCCGGGAGGTCGTCGGGATGGACGCGGCGCTCCCACGCGTCGAGGTGCGGCTCGATCTCGTCGAGCGAGTGGCCCAGCATCTCCGCCCACTGGTCGTTGAACTCGACCTCGTCAGTGGTCATGTCCCAGTCCCAGACGCCGAGGTTCGCGCCTTCGACCGCGAGTTCGAGTCGGTCTTTGATCCGTTGGACCGTCCGCTCCCGCTCTCGCTGCTCCGTGACGTCGCGAGCGACGCCGACGATCCGCGTCACCGACCCCTCGTCGACGACCGGGCTCAGCCGCGTCTGCCACTCTCTCCGCCCCTCCGGCAGCGCGAGCGCCTCCTCGTACTCGATCGTCTCGCGGGCCTCGACGCAGCGGCGGTAGTTCTCCGCGACCGCCGCGCCCTGCTCCTCGCCCAGCAGCTCCCGCGGCGTCTTGCCGCGGATCTCTTCGAGGGAGATCCCGGTGAGCCGTTGGTGAGACGCGTTGGTCCGTCGGAACCGGAAGTCGTACCCCGCGTCTCCGGCCTCGACGTCGATCAGGAAGACCGCGTCCTCCATCTCGCAGAAGATCGTCTCGTAGACGCCCCGCTCCTCGTCCCCGACCGCGAGATCGGACTCCGACTCGGGGGCCGGTCGCTGCCGATCCGTCATACGTCGGCGTTGGCCGGCCGCAATATAAGTTATTCCGACCTGGAGGGTCCCGCGCCCGCTATGTCACGCCGCCCTGGCTCGTCGCGTACCTCTCGTGTGCGCCGGCGTCGAGGATCGCCTCGACCTCGTCGACCACTTCGAGTACGTCGGCGAAGGACGTGTACGGGGCCGCGGGACAGACCCGCACCACGTTCGGCGGCCGGAAGTCGACGACGACGCCGCGGTCCTTGAGCGCCGCGCTCAGCCGCTCCGCCTCGGGGTGTTCGAGGGCGACGTGCCCGCCGCGGGCGTCGCGCTCGCGCGGCGTCCCGACCGAGACCGCGGGGAGCCGGTCGTCGACCAGGGCGATCAGGAAGTCGGTCAGGGCGAGCGACTTCTCGCGGAGGCGCTCGATCCCGGCCTCCCGCAGGAGCTCCACGGAGCCCTCCAGCGGCGCGGCCGCGAGCAGCGGCGGGGTACCGATCTGCCACGCGCCCGCGGAGTCGGCCGGCGTGTAGGTCATGTTCATCTCGAACTGCGTCGCCTTCTCGTGGCCCCACCAGCCCGCCAAGGCGGGCGTGAGCCCGTGGTGCCGCTCCGCGACGAACAGCGCGCCGATCGAGCCGGGGCCGGCGTTGAGGTACTTGTACGTGCACCAGACCGCGAAGTCGACGCCCGCCGCGCCGAACTCGTGCGGGACGGCGCCCGCGGAGTGGGCCGCGTCGAAGCCGGCGTACGCGCCCGCCTCGTGGGCCGCCTCGGCGATCCGCTCCACGTCGAACAGCTGGCCCGACCGGTACAGCGCGGTCGGCATGAAGACGATCCCCACGTCGTCGTGCGCGTCCAGCGCGGCCTCGACGTCTCCGGGGTCGATCGTCCGCCCGTCGCGGCTCGGCACGACCCGGAGCTTCTCGTCGGGGTCGATCCCCCGCTGCCGGAGCTGGGCGCGGATCGCGTAGTGGTCGGACGGGAAGTCGAGCTCGTTGACGAGGACCGCCGGGTCGTCCTCGGGGTCGCCCTCCGGCGCCCACTCCCCGTCCGCGCGCTCTAACTCCTCGCGGTCCGGGCCGTTCCCGGCCAGCAGCTCGTCGAGGAAGGTGCCGACGAGCGTGTGGATGTTCACCGTGATCGAGTTGCCGACGACCACCTCGCTCGGGCCGGCGCCCACCAGCGGCGCGAGCGCGTCGCCCAGCCGCTCGCCGACCTCGAACCACGGCGGGTCGGCGTCGGTCCACCCCGCGATGAGCCGGTCGCGCCACTCGTCGACGACGCGGTCGAGGCTCGCGAGGGCGGCGTCGCTCGCGGGGCCGAGCGAGTTGCCGTCCATGTAGAGCAGGTCGTCCGGGATCCGGTACCGGTCCGCGAACCCGGCGAGCGGGTCCGCGTCGTCGAGCCGGGCGGCGAGGACGGCGGGGTCGGCGTCGTTCGGGTCGTCGCCGGCCGGGTCGCCGCCGTCGTCCGGGCCGCCGCCGCTAAGTCCCTCGCCCGCGAGCGCCGCGCGCGCGGGAGCGTACGGGTCGTCCATACGGGAAGGGACCGCGCCGGCGACTAAGCGTTTCCGGGGGCGGCCGCGCCCGCCGGATCCCCCGTCGGGCTCGGCCGCTACTCGACGATGTCGATGGCGGGGCGGCCGGGCTCCGCCTTGCTCACCACGCCCTCGTCGGCGTCGGCGGCGCGCTCGACGCGCACCGGCGCGTCGAACTCGCGCTCGATCAGCCACGCGGCCGCGCGCAGGGCGTCGTACTCGGCGTCGCCGTCGAGGGTCTCCCGCAGCGCCTCGCGGTTCGCCTGGAGGTCCTGGCCGTACGAGGCGGCGTCGTCGCCCCGCTCGCGGATGTGACTCTCGGCCATCAACTCCGAGATCAGGTTGTCGGCGTCGCTGTCGATCGCGATCGACAGGGCGTCGTACTTCCAGTCGGGGGCGACGACCACGTCGATCCGCTCGGGGTCCTCGATCCCCGCGACCTCGACGATGTCGCGCACGTCCTCGCGGGTGTTCGCCACCAGCCGGCGGCGCTTCTCGACGGTGTCGCGGTCGACGCTCGCGGTCGGCCACTCCGCCTCGGCGACGAACCCGTCGCGACCGAGCGTCTCCCACAGCTCCTCGGCCAGGTGCGGCGCGACCGGCGCCAGCAGGCGCACGGCCACGTCCAGCCCGCGCTCGAAGACGGCCGGGTGCGGGTCGGCGCCCTCGCGGTAGCTCCGGAGGGTGCGGACCAGCTCCTGGGCCTCCCGCAGCGCGACGTTGAACGTCAGGTCGTCGTACTCCGCGCCCGCGATGGCGACCGCGGCGTCAGTCTCGTCGGCGACGTAGTCGTCGATCTCGTTGCGGTCGGCGTCGTCGCCGGCGAGCGCCACGTCGCCCGCGGCGTACTCGGCGACGAGGTCGTTGAGACGGGTCAGGAAGCGGTGGGTGGAGCGGACGCCCTCCTCGGACCAGTCGAAGTCGCGCTCGGGCTGGGCGGCCTCCATCATGAACAGCCGCGCGGTGTCGGCGCCGTACTCGTCGACGATCCGCTGGGGCGAGACGACGTTCCCCTTCGACTTGGACATCTTCTCGCCCTCCAGCTGGACCATCCCCTGCGCCAGCAGGTTCGTGAACGGCTCGCGGTGGTCGAGGCCCTCCTCGTCGGCCAGCACCTTCGTGAAGAACCGCGAGTACAGCAGGTGCATCACGGCGTGCTCGATGCCGCCGACGTACTGGTCGACCGGCATCCAGTCGTTCGCGCGGTCGAGGTCGAACGGGGCGTCCGTCAGGTCCGGCGAGACGTACCGCAGGAAGTACCACGAGGAGTCGACGAACGTGTCCATCGTGTCCGTCTCGCGGGTCGCGGGCCCGCCGCACTCGGGACAGGTCGTCGCCTGCCACTCGTCGGCGGCGTCCAGCGGGTTGCCCGTCGTATTGATGAACTCCGGCAGCTCGACGGGCAGGTCCTCGTCGGGCACCGGGACCGCCCCGCAGTCGTCGCAGTCGACCATCGGGATCGGCGTCCCCCAGTAGCGCTGCCGGGAGATGCCCCAGTCGCGCAGGCGGTACTGGGTCGCCTCGCTCGCGCCCTCGGTGTCTTCCGTGATCCGCTCCCGCGCGGTCTCGCTGTCGAGGCCGGTGTACTCGCCCGAGTCGATCACCACGCCGTCCTCCGTGAACGCTTCCTCCGTCACGTCGGGCGCGTCGGGGGCCGTCTCGCCGTCCCAGTCGTCCGGTTCCGGCGCGATCACGGGCCGGATCTCGACGCCCTTCTTCGTCGCGAACGCGTGGTCGCGCTCGTCGTGGCCGGGGACCGCCATCAGCGCGCCCGTCCCCACGTCCGAGAGGACGAAGTCGGCGACGAAGACGGGTATCTCCTCGGCCGTGACGGGGTTGGTGGCCGTGAGGCCGGTCTCGACGCCGTTCGGCTCGTCGCCGTCGGGGTCGGCCTCCTCCTCGATGAACCGCCGCACGTCGTCGTCCTCCGCGGCCAGCTCCTCGGCGATCGGGTGGTCGGGCGCGACGGCGAAGAACGTCGCGCCGTGGATCGTGTCGATCCGGGTCGTGAACGCGGTGACGGGCCCGTGGCCCTCGACCTCGAAGTCGACCTCGCTCCCGTACTGGCGCCCGATCCAGTTGCGCTGCATCTGCCGGACGGAGTCGGGCCACCCCTCCAGCTCGTCGATGGCCTCCAGCAGCTCGTCGGCGTACTCCGTTATCTTCAGGAACCACTGGTCGAGCTCGCGGGTCTCGACGGGGGTGTCACAGCGCCAGCACAGCTCCGCGTCGCCCTCGACCTGCTCGTCGGCGAGGACGGTCTCGCAGGAGGGACACCAGTTCACCTCGGCGTCGCGGCGCTCCACCAGGCCGGCCTCGTGGAAGCGGCGGAACAGCCACTGGTTCCACCGGTAGTACTCGGGGGTACAGGTGGTGACCTCGCGGTCCCAGTCGTAGCCGAACCCCATCGACTTCATCTGCCCGCGCATCGTGTCGATGCAGTCGAACGTCCAGTCGCGGGGGTTCGTGTCGCGCTCCTTGGCGGCGTTCTCGGCCGGCAGCCCGAACGCGTCCCACCCCATCGGGTGGAGCACGTCGTCGCCGCGCATCCGTCGGTAGCGGGCGTACGCGTCCGTGATGGTGTAGTTGCGGACGTGCCCCATGTGGAGCTTCCCGGACGGATACGGGTACATCCCGAGGACGTACGTCGGATCGTCGGCGTCGTCCGGGACGTGGTACACGTCTGCGTCCTCCCACGCCTCCTGCCAGCGTTCTTCGACCGTCGCGTGGTCGTATCCCTCCTGAGACATCTGCTTATATACTCGTGGTCGGTTCGGCGTCGTATAGCTTTCCATCCACTGGTGGCCCGTGACACACCGCCCCGCGGGCGACGAGCGGCCGCCTCGACGACGCCGCCGGCTACAGCTTGTCGGCGTTCCGCGCCTGCTCGACCCGCTTCGCCGCCTGCTTGACGCGCTTCCCGGTGGCGTTCGCGAGCCCAGGCGGGAGCCCCTCGCGTGCGGCGGCGAGGCGCTCTTGGATCCGGGCGATCCGGTCGAGCACGTTCGCCAGCTGCCGCTCGGTGCCCGGGGCGTCGCCCTCGCGGGCGCGCTCCTCGGCCCGCTCGGCGGCGTCGACCGCGGCGGCCAGCGCCCGTTCGAGCCCGTTGACCGCGTTCGACGGGCCGCCGCCGGAGCCCCCGCCGCCGCCCGAGCCGTTCCCGCCGCCGGAGTCGTCGTCGCCGCCGTCCCCGCTCTCCGCAGCCGCGGCCGCGACCGCGGCGCGCGTCTCCTCGGCCACGTCGGCGACGTAGCCGGCGAGGGGGGCCGCGCCCGTCTCGGGACGCTCGATCCGGATCGGCTCGGGGCCGCCCTCCCCGCCGTCGCCGTCGCTCCCCGACGCCGACGGGTCCGGGTTGACCCGGTACGCGCCGACCTCGTCGTCGGCGTCGCGGACCTCGGTCGTGTAGGCGCCGCCGGCGTGGACGTAGGCCGCGTCGCTCCCGTCGATCGCGGAGTCGTAGATCCGCCCGGCGAAGTCGTCCTCGATCGCGGTCCGGGTCAGGTCGACGTCGCTGTCGGCGTCCGACAGCTCCACCTTCCGCGCGTCCTCGCGGGCGACGAGCGGGATCTCGCCGTCGACGCCCGCGGTCGTCACGGCCTCGTCCGGCGAGACGGTCAGCGTCTCGCTGTGCGGCGCGCGCCCGGCGCCGTTGACCGTGACGCGGTGGTCGCCCTCGGGGACGCCGTTCGCGACCGCGACGCCGCCGGCGAACGTCGGGACCGCCTCGGGGTCGCTCTCGATCAGGACGAACGACTCGACGCTCGACCCGGTCGTCGTCAGCCCCTCGCCGTCGGGCGCCTCGTCGCTCTCGGTCGCCCGCGTCACGCGGGCGACGACCGAGTCGAGGGCCTCTGCGGCGCCGGCGCCGAGCGACGGATCGTCGGCGATCGCGTCGTACCGGGCCGCCATCTCCGACCGGTGGTTGCCGGCCGTGATGTCGAGCGCGGGGTTCTCGTAGCGGGGCTGGTCCCACGGGACGCCGGTCGTCGTGATGTGGCTCGCGACGGCGTCCTCGACGGCCTGCGGGACCGCGAACTCGAAGCTGAGCTGCGGGCCGGTGAACGCCGAGATGTCCTCCAGCTCGGCGCTCTCGACGAGGTCGTACTCGACGGCCGACTCGGCGGCCTCCTCGGCGGGCGCGGCGTCCTCGCCGTCGGCCGGGCGCCCGCCGTGGCGGAAGGCGATCCCCGTCTCGCGGAGCGGGAGGTCGGTCGGCGGCGACCGCAGCGCGTCGAGCGAGCGGACCGTCAGGGCGCCGTCGACGAGCGACCCCTCGCTGACGGCGGGGAGGTCGGGGTGGTCGTAGATCGGTTCGCCCTCGTACTCCGGGACGACGAAGGGGAGCCGCGCCCCCTCGTCCCGGGGGAGGCCGTACGCGATCGGGACCCCGAGGAGGTCCTCGACGGTGTCTATCGTCGTGTTCGTGATGTCCGCGAGGAGCCCCTCCTCGCCGACGCGGCGGAACCGGTCGGGGATCTCGTTGACCGAGAGCGTGCTGGAGTGCGAGCCGAGCTCGGGGAGGATCCGCGGGACCACGTTCGGGTCCGGGTCGAGGAACTCGTTGTTCGGGACGCTCCGGGAGTGCGAGCTGGCGACGTACAGCTGGGGGTCGCCCGTGTCGAGGTCGACGAACACGTGGAGCACCTCCCAGTCGTGCCAGTGGAAGTTCGCCGTGAACTGGTCGAACGCGGAGTAGAACCAGAACTGGACGACCGCGAGCGGGGAGTCCTCGTACCGCATCCCGTTGTAGAACACCGTGGGGGCCGGCGGCTCGCCCGTCTCGTCGTACCGCTCGTGGTAGCCGTTGAACGCCTCGAACCCGTCGACGACCGTCTCGCCGTCCTCCTCGACCGCGTACGGTCGCGGGTCGGTCGGGAACCACGGCTCCGCGGCGTCGAAGTACAGCGTCGGCGCGAACCGCGCCGCGAGCTCGTCGAGCCGTTCGCGGTCGAGTCCGGCCGTCGACCGGTCGCCCGAGCCGCCGTCCTCCCCCGCTCCGCCGCCGCTCGGTTCGTCGCCGCCGTCGGCCTCGCCGCCGCCGTCGGCCTCGTCGCCGCCGCACCCGGCGAGCGCGACGCTCCCAGTGAGCGCGAGGCCGCCGAGTACCGTCCGGCGGTCGACGCGCGCCCCGTCCGCCTCCGCGACGCCACCGCCGGCCGTCCCGGACCCGTCCGAGCCGTCGCCGCCGACGGCCCCGTTCGGGTCCTCGTTCCCGTCGGACCCAGCCATTCGTCCGAACGATGGGACAGCGGGGAATAACCCTTCCGCTGCCCTGCCCGCCCTCGACCGCGCCGAGCGCGGTCGACCGCCGCAAATCACCGTTCGACGAAGACGTCGGAGACGACCGCGTCGACGCCGCCGACCGCCGCCACCGCGTCGTACTCGCGCGCCGAGGCGACGGTCCACGGCAGCACTCGCAGCCCGCCCTCCCGCGCCCGCCGAACGAGGTCGGTCCGCAGGCACAGCTCGTACCGCGGCGAGACGGCCGCACACCCCAGCTCGGTCGCCGTCTCGATCGTCCCCGCCACGTCCTGCGGCGGGTACGCCCACCGGGGCGGCGACGCGCCGCCGAGCGGCCCCGGGATCAGCGGTCGGAGGGCCCGCGCCGGAACCGACTCGCGGACGCCGTAGACGGTCGGCACCGCCGGGTCGGCCGCGGTCGCCGCCTCGATAACCGCCGGGTCGTCGGCGGCGACGGCGAGGTCGTAGTCGCGGTCCGCGCCGGCCGCGACCGCGTCCGCCGCGACGCCCCGCTCCTTCAGGTCGAGCATGACCCACGCGTCCGCCGGCACGGCGTCGAGCGCGTCCGCGAGCGTCGGCACCGGCTCGCCGGAGCCCTCGACCGAGAGGGCCGCGAGCCGCTCGTACGGCGTCTCGCTCACGCGGCCGGTCGCGTCGGTCGCCCGCCCGAGCGTCGCGTCGTGGAAGGCCACGAGCTCGCCCGTCCCGCAGCGGCGCACGTCGAGCTCGATCCGGTCGGTCGCCGCCGCGGCCGCCTCGACCGCTGCGACGGTGTTCTCCGGGTTCTCGGCCGCGAAGCCGCGGTGCGCGATCAGGGGCGGGCCGAGGTCGCTGCGGTCGCCGCCCGCCTCGGTCGCCCCGCCGCCGTCCCGCCCGACACAGCCCGCGAGGGCGGCCGATCCGGCTACCGCCGCCCCGCCGACCGCGATCGACCCGCACCGCCGAAGCACCGCTCTGCGGGACGGGTAGGTCTCCGCACCGGATCCGGTCGGCTCAGTGTCGCTCACGGGGCCGTCCTCGTCGAGGAGTTCGGCCCCGCGGACAAAAGCTCGCGGTCGGCGACGCTCGGCCGGCGACCGCGCTCGCCCGGGAGAAGGTATTTGCGGCCGGCAGCCCGATTCCGGGGCATGGACGGGAAGCAGGCCCTCTACTACGCGGCGATCGCGATCGCGGTGCTCGTCGGGATCAGCGTCGTCGTCAGCGTGGTCTCGGCCCTCTTGAGCCTCGCGTGGGCGGTCGTCTCCGGGATCGTCACGCTCGCCGTGCTGGCGGGGCTCGCGTACGCCGCGTACAAGGCCGGCTCGTGGCTGCTCGGCGACGGGGACGCCGGCGCCGACTCGCTCGACTCGATCGGGTCCTCGTCGTCCGCCTCCGCCGACGCCGCGACGAGACGGCAGGACCGCCTCCGCCAGCAGTACGTCGAGGGACAGATCAGCGAGGCCGAGTTCGAGCGCCGCATCGGCGAGGAGTTAGAGACCGAGGAGGTCGACGACATCGACCGCGAGCTCGAACGCGAGCGCTGAGGATCAGAAACGGTCGCGGAGCTCTCCGCGCAGGTCGTCGACGTCGAGGTCCTTCATCGCGAACAGCACGAGCAGGTGGTAGACGAGGTCGGCGCTCTCCGCGGTGAGCTCGTCGCGGTCGTCGTCTTTCGCCGCGAGGATCGCCTCCGTCGTCTCCTCGCCGATCTTCTCTAAGACGGCGTTTTCCCCCTTCTCGTGGGTGAACAGCGAGGCCGTGTACGACCCCTCCGGCAGCTCCTCCTTCCGCGACTCGATGGTGGCGAACAGCTCGTCGAGGACCGCGTCGGGCGGCGCCGCCCCCTCGCCGGATTCCGGACCCTGATCGCTCACGCGACCACCTCCCGCTCGGGGAAGAAGGCGAGGTCGTGGATCCGCGGGTCGTCGGTGAGCTCCGGGTGGAACGCGGTGGCGACGACCGGGCCGTCCCGCACCGCGACCGGGCGCCCGTCGACGGTCGCGAGCGTCTCGACCCCCGGCCCGACCTCGTCGATGGCGGGCGCGCGGATGAACACGGCGTGGAAGGGGTCGTCGAGCCCGGCGACCGGGACCTTCGCCTCGAAGGAGTCCTTCTGTCGACCGAACGCGTTGCGGTCGACGGAGACGTCGACCAGCCCCAGCGGGTCGACCCGGTCGTCCTTCGCGTCGTTCGAGCAGACGATGAGCCCGGCGCAGGTCGCGAGGACGGGCTTCCCGCTCGCGACGTGTGCCTCGATCTCGGCGGCGATCCCCTCGCGGTGGATCAGCCGGGAGATGGTGGTCGACTCTCCGCCCGGCATCAGGAGGACGTCGCAGTCGGGCACGATCCCCGCGTCCCGGACCTCGACGACCTCCGCGGACTCGTCGTGGGCGGCCGCGGCGTTGCGGACCGCGGCGGCGTGTTCGGCCACGTCGCCCTGAACGGCGATGACGCCTGCTTTCATACGAACAGGTGGGGCGGGCGCGTGGAAAAAGGGCGCGCTACGCGGGCGAACGGCTCGCGCTCGGTCCGTCGGTGCGAGGAGAGGGGGAGCGTCTACGCGACGGTCAGCGACAGGATCTGGACGAACACGCCGAAGAGGACGCAGAACGCGACGACCGTCTTGGGGTCGATCGAGATGGCGTTCCGGTCCTCGTTCTCGAAGTAGCGGACCAGTCCCGCGCTGGACATCAGCCCGCCGGAGTTGGAACCACTCATGTCCGTTGCTGGACGGCGACGCGGCGTAAACGTTTCGTTCGCCGTCCGAGCCGACGGGTCGCAGCCGCCGATCGCGCCGCGCGGACCGCCCGCGTACACGAGTGGGAAACCCTTATGCGCGGGCCGGCGATAGTTGACGCCGACTATGACCGTTCGACTGCTGGATTTCCACGCCGAGTGGTGCGGCCCGTGTAAGACCCAAGACCCCATCCTGGAGGAGATTCAGGAGGACCTCGGCGACGCGTTCGAGCTCCAGAAAGTCGACGTCGACGAGGAGCAGGACGTCGCGAACCAGTACCAGGTCCGCTCGCTCCCGACGCTCATCGTCGAGAACGACGACGGCGTCGTCGACCGCTTCGTCGGCGTCACGCAGCGCGAGGACATCGAGGCCGCCCTCACGGAAGCGGGCGCCTGACCGTCGGTCCCGTTCGGTAACCGTTCTTCTCGCGGCCGATGGCCGCACCCGAACGCTTTCAGACGGCCGCTTCGGGGGCGCGACCCGCCGCCGCGGCGTCTCGCAACCTTTTACAGCACCGCACGCGCAGTAACGGTATGGCCAAATTCGACGCCGCCGAACGCCGCATGCTCGACCGACAGATCTGTATGCGCTGTAACGCCCGGAACGCCTCCGAGGCCGAGCGCTGCCGCAAGTGCGGCTACACCAAGCTCCGCCCGAAGGCGACCGAGCGCCGCGCCGCGTAATCCGGTCGGCCGCCGGGCCGCCCTCGGCCCTTCCTCCGAGCTATTCCCCCTCGACGAACAGCCGCGCGTCCCCCTCGCGGCCCCGGCCTCGGTCGCGCCCCGCGCTCACTCGTCGGGGTACTTCGGCTCGCGGCGCTCGGCGCGCTCCGTCGCGCGCTCTATCACCTCGCGGACGGTGTCCGGCCCGTCGGCGGCGCGGTAGACGTCGCCGTGGCCGGGGAACATCGCCGCGGTCGTGTCGGGCAAGCGGTCGAGGATCTCGCAGAGGCTCTCGATCAGGCGCTCGCGGGACTGGCCGGCCATGTCCGTCCGGCCGAACGAGCCGTCGTCGAAGGCGCCGTCGTTGTAGACGACCACGTCGCCGGAGTAGAGCCGATCCTCGCCGACGAGCGAGACGTGGTCGTCGGCGTGGCCGGGCGTGTGGACGACCTCGCACGCCTCGCTCCCGACGAGCACCTCGTCGCCGTCTTCGAGCGCCACGTCGCGGCGCGGGTGGTCCGCGTACGCGAACACCCGCGGGTCGAACCGGTCGGCCACCGCGTCGAGCTCGCCCACGTGGTCGTGGTGCTGGTGGGTGATCACGACGCGGTCGAGCCCGTCGACGCCGGCGTCGTCGAGCGCGTCGGCGATCACGTCGTCGACGCCCGGCATCGTTCCCGCGTCGACGAGCGTCGTCGCGTCCCCGACGGCGAGGTACGCGTTACAGGTGAACTCATCCGCGTCCGCGGTGACGGTGATCGGCTCCATGCCCGTACTCGCTCGCGGAGCGACAAAAGGGTACAGCCGCGGCCGCGCGGCGTCTCTCCCCGCGAGCGGCCGTGGATTTATTTGACACCCGCCGTTAACTTCACACACAGATGGGCTTCGGCAGCTACGACGAGTCCGAACAGGAGAATCAGGACCTGGACGCGGACTTCGACGACGACGACGGTGTCCGGGCTGCCCAGGAGACCCACCAGGGGTCCGTCGACTACGAGCCCGGCGCCTCGAACGACGAGCTTCTCGACCGGCTCCAGGAGATCAAGTCCGAGGACGCGTGAGTGACCGCGCCGAGCCGCACGCTCGGCGTCGCGTTCTCCGACGCCCGCGACGTTAGCTACGCGGCCGGCGTCGTCGTCCGCGCCGACGGGACGCCCGACGGCGTCGCGTTCGCGCGGTGTACCGTCGGGGGAACCGACGCGACCGACGCCGCCCTCGACTGCTGGCGCGCGCTCGACCGCGAGGACGTCCGCCACGTCGCCTGCGCCGGGGTCGCGCCGGCGTGGTTCAACCTCCTCGACCTCGACCGACTCCGCGAGGCGCTCGACCGCCCGGTGTACGCCGTGAGCTACGAGGCGAGCCCCGGGCTCGAACCGGCCCTGCGCGACGCCTTCGACGGCGACGCGCTCGCCGAGCGCCTCGCGACGTACCGGTCGCTGCCGCCCCGCGTTCCGGTCAGCTCCGCGGACGCGGACGGCGGCGACGCTCCCGACGGCGGCGAGCCTCGGTTCGTCCGCGCGGTCGGCCTCGACCCCGAGCGCGCCGCCGCGGCGGTCAGGGCGCTCACCCGCGACGGCTTCCGGCGCTGCGAGCCGCTCCGGATCGCCGCGCTCGCCGCGAGCGCCCACCGCGAGGCGGTGACGGCGAGCGATCCCCCCGGGGCGACCGACGCACCTTAGACGGCCGCGCCCGGAGCCGTGGGTATGAGCGAACACGGCGGCGACGGCCTCGACGAGGACCTCCGCGTGCCCGCCTGCGAGCGGTGCCCGGAACTGGTCGCCTCGCGGAGCCGGATCGTCGACGGCGTCGGCCCGACGGACGCGGACCTGCTGTTCGTCGGCGAGGGGCCGGGCGCCACCGAGGACGAGGAGGGCGAGCCGTTCGTCGGGCGGTCGGGCGACGTGCTCGACGAGGCGCTACGCGACGCGGGGCTCGCCCGCGCCGACGTGCGGATCACGAACTGCGTCCGGTGCCGCCCGCCCGACAACCGGGACCCGACGGCCGAGGAGCTGTCGAACTGCCGCGGGCACCTCGACGCGGAGATCCACCGCCTCGACCCGGCGCTGATCGTGACGCTCGGGAAGGTGCCGAGCGAGCACCTCCTCGACCGGTCGGTGGCGATCACCTCGGCGTCCGGCGACGTGGTGGACGCGCGGCTCGCCGGGGCGTCGCGGCGCGTCCTCCTGTCCGTCCACCCGGCGGCGACGCTGTACGACCGGAGTCAACGCGACGGCTTCTTCGAGACGATCGCGCGGGCGGCGGAGCTGAGCGGCGTCGGAGAGCGCGGCGAAAACGGCGGCGGCCAGTCGCGGCTCGGCGACTTTTAGGCGCTCAGTCCCGCTTGGGACCGTCGCCGATACCGAGCCACTTCTTGGCGTCGAACAGGCCGCGGATGGCCTCGATCAGTCCCTTCCCCTCGTGCTCGCCGGGCCGGAGCCGGGCGCGGATCCGCGAGGAGATGAGCTCGATGCCGAGGACGACGATGAACACCATCACCAGCCCCGCGGCGGTCTGCTGGAACTCGAAGAGGTCCTGACTGTTCCGGATCATCAGCCCGAGGCCGCCGGCGCCGACGACCCCGAGCGAGATGGCGATCCGGGTGTTGATCTCCAGGATGTACAGCGTCCACGCGATGAACGACCGCGAGACCTGACTCAGCATGCCGAAGCTCACGGTCTGGGTGCCCGAGGCGCCCGTCGACCGGATCGCCTCGATCGGCCCCTCCTCGATCTCTTCGAGGTCGTCGGTGAACAGGCGGCCGAGGTTCCCGATGCTGTCGGTCGCGATCGCGAGCACCGCCGTCACCTGTCCCGGCGGGCCGACGGGGATGTACAGGAAGATCCAGACGATCGCGGGGATGGCGCGGATGCCGCTGAGCGTGCCGCGGAAGATGAAGTTGAACGGGAACGGCGTGACGCGCTCGCTGCCGAGCACGCCGAGGATCAGCGCGAACGGGAAGGCGAACACGGTGCCCATGAAGCCGAGGAGGAGCGTCACGAGGCTCGCCTTCACCAGCGTCTGCCGCGGCGACTGGAAGCTCTCGACGATGCGGGCCCCGCCCTCGCCGAAGCTCGCCGGGATCGCCTGAAGCCCCGTGATTCCCTGGTCTTTGGTGTAGATCGTGAAGTTCTGGAAGTCGGGCGGGAAGAAGCCGGTCGCGATGAACTCGTACATCGCCGGGAGCCGCCCGGCGACGACGTTCGGCTGGAAGCCGATGAAGCCGAGCCCCCAGTAGGTGACGCCGAGGACGGCGGTGAGGAGCACGGCCCACAACAGGTACTTGAGTCGCCGGAGCCGTTCGAGCGCGCGGAACTGGTCCCTAATCGCGGAGTCGGACGAGGAACTCACGCTTCTTGCCCCCCGTCTGCGGCCGCATCAGCCTCAGCGTCGGTCTCGCCCAGCTCCTCGCCGGTCGTGCCGGTCGGGACCGTCTTTCCGTCCTGTGCGCTGCCGTAGTAGATGCGGTCCATCTCGTCCATGGTGAGGTCGTCGGCGTCGCCGTCGAAGATCACCTCGCCGTCGCGGATCCCGAGGAACCGGTCTCCGAACTCGCGGGCGATGTTCACCTGGTGGAGGCTGGTGACCGTGGTGAGGTCCTGTGCGGTCGCCGCCTTCTTGAGGTACCGCATCACGTCCCGCGCCGCCTTCGGGTCGAGGCTGGCGACCGGCTCGTCGGCGAGGACGATCTCCGGCTCCTGAACCAGCGCCCGGGCGATCCCGACGCGCTGTTTCTGCCCGCCGCTCATCGACTCGGCGCGCTGCCCCGCCTCGTCGAGGAGGCCGACCGTCTGGAGGGCTTCCAGGGCGGTCCGCTTGTCGTCGTCGTCGTGCATCCCGAGGGCGCTCCGGAGGAGGCCGTTCCGGGAGAGCGCGCCCGACAGCGCGTTGCCGAACGCGGTCTTGCTCTCGATGAGGTAGTGTTCCTGGAACACCATGCCGACGCTGCTGCGGTTACCCTGTATCTCCTCGCCGCCGATGCGGACGGACCCCTCGGTGGGCTGCGTGAGTCCGTTCAGCACGCGCAGCATCGTCGACTTGCCGGCGCCGGAGGGACCGAGGAGGATGACGAATTCGCCCTCGGAGATGGTGAACGATACGTCGTCGAGGGCGACGGTGTCCTCGCCGTATCTCTTGGTGACGTTCTCGAATTCGATCGTTGGCATAGGGTGTGGCTTTGTCCGAAAGGGGAGGAATCGGGTGAAAAGTGATCCGAAGTTGGAGACGGGGCCTTACTGGTCGAAGATGTCGGTGCCGACGCCGAGCTCGTTGGCGACGTCGATGACGGACTGGTAGTCCTCCTGGCTCGCCTCGCGGACCTTGCTGAACCAGAGGTCGTCGTCGGTGTCGGACTCGCCGTCGGCGCCGTAGTAGATGCTGTCCGGCGCCTCGAGGAACGACTCCCGAATGGCGGACTTCACGTCGTCGCTCAGTTCGGGCGACACCACCATCGGCGCGCGCGGCAGCCCCTCGTCCTCGTGGAGCGTGGTGGCGACCTCCTGCCACTCCTCCGGCGCGGGGCCGGTGCCGGTGTCGCGGACGAAGCCGCCCATCGCGGCGGCGTCGACCTGGCCCTGTTCGAGCAGGGTGTACGAGCCGACGTGGCCCCCGGCGAAGCGGGCGTCGAACTCGGCCTGCGAGCCGTCGCCCTCGGGGAGCTCGCCGATGTCGAGGTCGCCCTGGCTCGACATGCTGTACAGCGGGTACAGCGCACCGCTGGTCGACAGCCGGTCGGAGAAGGCGACGGTCTTGCCGGACAGGTCCGACAGCTCCGTGATGTCGCTGTCGTTCGGCGTCGCGATGATGCTCTTGTACGTCCAGCCGCCGTAGCCGAACCGCTGGAGGATGATCTCCGCGTTCCCGGTCTTCACGCCGAGGGCGGCCGCGAACGGCCCTGTCTCCGCGACGTCGGTCGTGCCCTGGCCGAGCGACTGGATGATCGCGCTGTAGTTACTGCCGACGTTCCCCTCGACCGAGAGGCCGTCGGGGGCCTCGTAGTTCTCCTTCAGATAGCTGCCCACGTGGTCGAGCAGCGGGGAGTACTGCACCTCGAGGTCCTCCTGCGGGACCGACGGCGAGATGCCAAAGTCGACCTTCCCGTCGCCGCCGAACGACATCTGCGAGTCGCCGCCGTCAGAGCCGTCAGACCCGTCGCCGCCGTCGGACCCGTCGCCGCCGTCGGACCCGTCGGATCCGTCACCGCCGTCGGACCCGTCGCCGCCGCCGCTACAGCCTGCGAGTCCAACGATACTTGCCGCACCCGCGATCTTGAGGAATTTGCGTCGTTGCGCCATGAGGTGTCCATTTGATGCTTCTACTGGCGTTTCAAAAGTGTTGCTGTTGACATATACACACGACTCTATACCGCTATGTAACAGTTCCCGGATGGAAACTGACTTCCACCGCGGTCGCGAACCGAAACCATGGACGAATCACCAACGGGCGCCGAGGTGTCCGTCGCGCTCGTGGACTACGGGCTCGGGAACCTCCGGTCCGCGACCCGCGGGCTGGAGCGCGCGGGCGCGTCCGTCGAGATCACCGACGACCCCGAGGCGTTCGCGGCCGCCGACGGCGTCGTCCTCCCCGGCGTCGGCGCGTTCCGTGAAGGGATGGAGAACGCCGGGCCGCTGCGCGAGGCGCTGACCGACCACGCCGAGGCGGGGCGCCCCCTCTTCGGGATCTGCCTCGGGATGCAGATGCTCCTCACGACGAGCGAGGAGGCCGACCACGCGGGCGAAGGCGAGGTGACGGGGCTCGACCTGATCCCCGGCACCAACGTCCGCTTCGAGGTCGACCGGAAGGTGCCGCACATGGGCTGGAACGAGCTCGAAGTCGAGCGCGACCACCCGATCGTCGACGGCGTCGACGGGGCGGAGGAGTCGGGGGCGGCCGAGTCCGCCGGCGGGTCCGTCGACGGCGAGCACGCCTACTTCGTCCACTCCTACTACGCCGCGCCGGACGACGCCGACGCGGTCGTCGCCACCGCCGACTACGGGGTCGACTTCCCGGCGGTCGTCGCCAACGACGCGGGCAACGTGTTCGGCACGCAGTTCCACCCCGAGAAGAGCGGCGAGACGGGACTGACGATCCTGCGGAACTTCGTCGACTACTGCGCGGAACGGTAGTCGGCGACCGCGTCCGCTCCGCTTAGAGCTCGTCGTACGGGCCGGGCTTGGCCGCAGTCAGGCGGTCGACTTGCTCGTCCGAGAGGTCGATCGTCGCGGCCGCGAGGTTCTCTCGCAGCTGGTCGACGGTCCGGGCGCCGACGATCGGGGCCGTGACGCCGTCGCGGTGCGAGAGCCACGCGAGCGCGGTCTGCGCGGGCGAGGCGCCGACTTCCTCGGCCACGGCGTCTAACTCGTCGTGGACGTCGAAGTTCGCCTCGGTGAGGTACGCCTCCTGGAACCGGCTCGACTCCGCCGCCTTCGAGTCGCCGGGCAGGTCGGCGTCGCGGTCGTACTTCCCGGTCAGGAAGCCCTGTCCGAGCGGGCTCCACGGGGAGACGGCGAGGTTCCGCTGGCGCGCGAACTCCAGGTACTCCCCCTCGATCTCGCGGTCGACGAGGTTGTAGCGCGGTTGGAGCACCGTGAACGGCTCCCAGCCCTCGCTGCGGGCGATCTCGTTGGCGCGGGCGACCTTCCAGGCGTTCGGGCGGAGCGTCGAGGCGCCGAGGTAGTGGACCTTCCCGGACTCGACGAGGCCGTTCAGCGTCTTCATCAGCTCGCGGGCCGGGGTCTCGTCGTCCCAGCGGTGGATGTAGAGGACGTCGACGTAGTCGGTGCCGAGCCGGTCGAGCAGGGCGTCGACGCGGTGGCGCACGTTCTTGCGGTTCGTCCCGCGGCTGTTCGGGTCGCCGTCGCGGATCTGCCAGTACACCTTCGAGGCGACGGTGTAGCGCTCGCGGTCGCGCTCGGCGAGCCAGTCGCCGATCCAGCGCTCGCAGTCGCCGCCGCCGTACACGTCGGCGGTGTCGATGTACCGCCCGCCGGCGGTCTCGTAGGCGTCGAGCAGCTCGTGGGCGCGCTCCTCGTCGATCTCAACGTTCCCCGCCTCGGTCACGCGGCCGAACCGCCACGTGCCGAACTGGAGCTCGCTCGTCCGCAGGCCGGTCCGACCCAGCGGCACGGTTCCCAGATCGATCTCGTCGAGTTCGGGCGTCATCGCCGAACGGTTGTCGCGGTCGACGCAAAAAGGCTCAGCAACCGGATGCGATGTGCGAACGCGTGGCGGCCGCGGGGGCGGGACGGCGGCGGGAGCGTCGCTCCGGTTTCCGACGGGGCCCGGCGTCGAACCGACGCCACCGGATCGCGGCGGTCACTCGCACGTCACGGCGAAGTCCTCCTCCGCCGCGGCTGCGGTACACACCGGACAGCCGGCGTCGAGGATGGTCTCCCGCATCGCGTCGTTGACCTCGATGGTCTGCTCGCAGTCCGGACAGGTGAAGTGAACGGTGGTCAACGCTTACCCTCTCGTTCCCCCCGGATGCGGTCTGCGGACATAAATGGACGGTTCCGACCGGCTCACTCCGTCCGCGGTACCGCGTACGCGCCGACAGCGAGGAAGACCGCCGCGAGCGCGGTCAACACGAGGAGGTCGCCGGCCCACCGACCGCCGGTGAAGGTGATCGCCCGAGCCCCGCGCGCGAAGTACGTCAGCGGCGAGGCGGCGACCGCGGGCAGGAACCACTCCGGCAGGAGCGAGGGGGTGACGAACGTCTCGGAGAGGAAGAGCAGGGGAAGCGCGACCGTGTTGCTCGCGGCGATCACGCCGTCCTGCGAGTCGGCGAGCGCGCCGAGGACGGCGCCGAGCCCGCAGAAGAGCGCGACCGCGACCGCGACGAAGACCGGCAGGGCGGCCAGCGACGGCGAGACCACGAGCGTCGCGTCGGTCACCGCAACCACGAGGCCGAGGATGAGCAGGCTCGCGGCGCCGATGATGCCGACGTTGACGAGCGTGTGCGCGACGAGCCACTCGGCGCGGGAGAGGGGCGTGGTCGCCAGCTTCTCGAACCGCCCGCCGTCGCGGTGGCGCGCGATCTCGGAGCCGACCCGCGACAGCGGCGTGAACAGGACGACGACCGCGAGGTAGCCGGGAATGTAGTAGCCCGCCGGCTCGGCGAAGAGGCCGCCGCCGGTCGGCTGCGTCCGCACCAGCGCGCCGAAGATGACGACGAGGATGACCGGGAAGAAGAAGGTGAAGAACACCGCGGTCCGGCGCCGGGTGAACGACCGCGCCGCCGCGACCGCCTCGGTCCCGATCCGCCCGAGCCGGGTCATCGCTCGCCCCCGTCGGGCGCCGCGTCGTCTGCTGCGCGACGCCCGTCGGGCGCCGCGTCGTCTGCTGCGCGGCCCCCGTCGGACGCCGCGTCGTCTGCTGCGCGACGCCCGTCGCCGACCGCCACGGTCGGTCCCCCATCGGCTCCCCGCCGCGCGTACTCCTCGCCGGTCAGCCGCAGGTACACGTCTTCCAGCGACGGCTCCGACCACGACAGCGAGTCGAAGGCGACCCCGGCGCCGTCGAGCGCGTCGACGGCCGCGCCGATCGCCTCGGGCCGCACGCCGCGCACCCGGATCCCCCCGTCTGTCGCCTCGACGGTGGGGTCATCGCCGAGTCGCTCGCGGACGCCGGCCGCGACCGCCGCGACGGTCTCGTCGGTCGCCGGCCCCGCGGTCGCGGCGTCGAGCCGCGGCGCGCCGCCGTGTTCCGCGACCAGCCGGTCCGGCGCCCCGCTCGCGACGACCCGCCCGTCGCGGAGCATGGCCACGCGGTCGGCGAGCCGCTCGACCTCGTCCATCGCGTGGCTCGTGAGGAAGACGGTCGTCCCGCCGGCCGCGAGCCGCTCGATCAGCCGGTGGATCGCCCGGCGACCGGCGGGGTCGATCCCCGTCGTCGGCTCGTCGAGGAAGAGGAGGTCCGGGTCGTTGACGACCGCGGTCGCGACGCAGGTGCGGCGCTTCTGCCCGCCCGAGAGCGTCTCGTACCAGGCGTCGGCGTCGTCGGCCATCCCCACGTCCTCGAGGACCGCCTCGGTGTCGCGGGCCGCGTCGTAGAGGCCGCCGTAGTAGTCGACCAGCTCGCGGGCCGTGAGCCGCGCGGGCGGGTCGAACGACTGCGGGAGCAGCCCGACTCGGGCGGGGTCGACCTCGCGAGGCGGCGCGCCGAACACGCGGAGGTCGCCCTCGGCCTCGGTCGTCCCGGTGAGCGCGCGCACCAGCGTCGTCTTCCCGGCGCCGTTGGGGCCGATGAGCCCGAACACCTCGCCGGCGGCCACGTCGAGGTCGACCCCGTCGAGCGCGTCGACCTCGCCGTACGCCTTCCGGACCCCCTCGCCGACGACGACGGGGTCGCCGGCGGGCGCGTTCGAGTTCCCCGCGTCCGCCCCGGCGGTCCCGCTCCCGCCCGCGTCGACGGTCGCTGTCTCGTCCATGCGACCGAGTCCGGCCGCCGCGCGCGTAAGGGTTGCTTTTCGGCCGACGCGGTCGCCGGGGCTCGGTCAGGTCCGTCACGCCTAAGCGACGCGCTCCCGACCTACGGCGTATGTACTACCACGAGGCGGCGGCGTTCCTCTTCGACCTCCGCCGCTTCTCGGTCAAGCCCGGGACGGAGCGGGTGGAGGCGCTGCTCGCGCACCTCGGGGACCCGCACGAGGAGGTCCCGTTCGTCCAGATCGCCGGCTCGAACGGGAAGGGCAGCGCGGCGCGGTTGACGGAGTCGGTCCTCCGAGAGGCGGGGCTGTCGGTGGGCCTCTACACCTCGCCGCACCTCTCCGCGCTCGCCGAGCGCGTCCGGGTCGACGGCCGGCGGATGACCGAGTCGGCGATCGCCGACTTCGTCGCGGAGGTGCGCCCGTGGCTGGTCGACCGCGCGGCCGCCGGCGAGCCGCTCACCTTCTTCGAGGTCGTGACGGCGATGGCGGTGCGGGAGTTCGCGCGCCGCGAGGTCGACGTGGCGGTCTTGGAGGTCGGCCTCGGCGGCGAGTACGACGCGACGAGCGCGGTCGACCCCGTCGCGACCGCCGTCACGAACGTCTCCCTCGAACACACCGACGTGCTCGGCAACACGATCGGGGAGATCGCCCGCACGAAGGCCCGGATCGCCCGCCCCGACGCGCCGTTCGTCACCGCCTGCGAGGGCGAGGCCCTGGACGTGGTCCGCGAGGTCGCCGGCGAGGCCGGCGCGCCGGTGACGCGGGTGACCGGCGACGGCGACGCCGACGACGCGGGCTCGGCCGACGAGGGTGACCCCGGGGACGAGACCGACGACTCGCCCGCGCTCGCCGCGACCTACGAGGGCCGCGTCAGCGCCACAGACGCCGCGGTCTCGCTCGCCGGCGAGCGAGAGGGGACCTACCGGATCCCGCTCGTCGGGCGTCATCAGGCCGCGAACGCGGCGGTCGCCGTCGCGCTCGCGGACCGGACCGCGGCGGCGCTGGGGACCGACCTCCCCGACCGCGCCGTGCGCGACGGGCTCGCGCGGGCGACGTGGCCGGGGCGGTTCGAGGTGGTCGACACGGCGCCGCTGACCGTCCTCGACGGCGCGCACAACCCCGCCGCCGCCCGGACGCTCGCCGCGACGCTCGACGAGTACGACTACGACGACCTCCACCTCGTGTACGCCGCGATGCACGACAAGGACCACGCCGAGACGGCGGCCGGGCTCCCGGACGCGGCGACGGCGGTCACCTGCCGCCCCGCCATCGACCGCGCCGAGGACCCCGCCGTGCTCGCGGCCGCGCTCCGGTCGGCGGGCGTCGACGAGGTGACGGCCGGCGACGACGTGGCGGACGCGCTCGCGACCGCGACCGACCGCGCCGCCGACGGCGACTGCGTACTGCTCGTCGGCTCGCTGTTCGCGGTCGCCGAGGCCCGGGCGGCGACCGTCCGGACGGTCCGCGAGCGGACGGTCCGGGGGCCCGACGACGCGGCGCACGCCCTCGACGCGGCCGGCGTCCCGCCCGAGGGCGTCGCGGCCCACCGAGACGGCGTCGACCACCGCGTCTTCACGCTCCGGCTGCGCGGCGACCGGGCCGAGCGCGTCGCGAGCGAGGCCCGAGCGGTCGGCGGCGACGCCGCGCTCGGGGGGCTCGGGGCGGACGAGGACCGCGGGGCAGCCGGCGAGCAGGTCCCCGTCACCGTCGCGGGCACGGTCGCGGAGCTGCGCGCGCTCGTCGACCGCCTCGACGCGGCCGACGGGGACGGGCTCGGCGGCGTGGCGACCGATCTCGCCGCGGCGGCCGGGATCGACGCATGCGGACCCGGCGGAACGGAGGGCGAGGGCGACGCGGCCGACCCCGAATCCCCCGACTACCCGTGGACCGACCGCACCGCGGTGATGGGCGTGCTCAACGTCACGCCGGACTCGTTCCACGACGGCGGGCGCCACGCGGACCTCGACGACGCGGTCGCGGGCGTCGAGCGGATGGTCGACGCCGGGGCCGACGTCGTCGACGTCGGCGGAGAGTCGACCCGCCCGGGCGCGGAGCCGGTCCCCGTCGAGGAGGAGATAGAGCGCGTCGTGCCGACGATCGAGGCGATCCAGTCGGTGCCCGCGGTCGGGTCCGGCGAGGTGCTGGTCTCGGTCGACACGCGCAAGCCCGCGGTCGCCGAGGCGGCGCTCGACGCGGGCGCGGACGTCATCAACGACGTGACCGGGCTGGAGGACCCCGAGATGCGCTCGGTCGTCGCCGACGCCGACTGCCCGGTGATCGTGATGCACAGCCTCGACGCGCCGGTCGACCCGGACGCCGACCCCGAGTACGACGACGTGGTCGGCGAGGTCGTCGACGCCTTACGCGAGCGGCTGGCGCTGGCGGACACGGCCGGCATCGACCGCGACCGCGTCATCGTCGACCCCGGGCTCGGCTTCGGGAAGTCGCCGGCGGAGGACTTCGAACTGCTCGCCCGCTGCGGGGAGTTCGCGGCGCTCGGCTGCCCCGTCCTCGTCGGCCACTCGCACAAGTCGCTGTACGGCGCGGTCGGGCGCGACGCCGACGACCGCGAGCACGCGACGGTCGCCGGCACCGCGCTCGCCGCCGACCGCGGCGCCGACATCGTCCGGGTCCACGACGTGGCCGAGAACCGCGCCGCGGTCGACGTCGCCGCCGCGGTGAACGGGGCGCTCCGTGGCGGGGGCGACCCCGCGGAGGACGGGGAGTGACCCGGGACCGGCGCGCGGTCGGGCGCGACGCCGACGGTCGCTCCCGCCGCGCCGACGGCAGCGTTTTGCCTCGCGGTCCCGTCGCGTCCCTATGACCCGGCGCCTGCTGCTCGGCTGTAGCGCGGTCGGGAACGCGCTCGTCGAACACGCCCGCGACGGGCGCGGCGGGCGCGACGACCTGGTGGCGATCACCGACGACACCGGCTGGGTGTCGACGCTGCGCGACCGCAACGTCGCCACCGTCGAGGCCGACCCGACCGACCCCGGGACCTACCCCGACAGCGCCGGCGTCGTGCTGATCGCGAGCGACGACGCCGAGCGGAACGTCGCCGCCGCGCGCGCCGCCCGGGAGCGGTACCCGGAGGCGCTGATCGTCGCGCACCTCGGGGCGGCGCCGACGGACGAGCAGCGCGCGGCGGTCGAGGCGGTCGCCGACCGCGTTGTTGACCCGGTCGAGGCGGTCGCCGACCGCGTCTTCGCGGCGGTCGGCCTCGACGACGCCCCCGACCCGACCGCGGAGTTCGCCGCCGCCGACGGCGCCGAGAAGCCGGCCCGGCTGCTCGCGGCGCTCCGGGGGCTCTCGGGGCCGCTGCTCGTCGTCGCCCACGACAACCCCGACCCCGACGCCATCGCGAGCGCCCTGGGACTGGCGCGGATCGCGGCGTCGATCGGCGTCGAGGCCGACGCCTGTTACGGCGGCGAGATCGCTCACCAGGAGAACCGCGCGATGGTGAACCTCCTCGACATCCGGCTCCGGTCGTTCGACGAGATCGACCTCGACGCGTACGGGGGCGTCGCCTTGGTCGACCACTCCCGCTCGGGGATCAACGACAGCCTCCCCGAGGGCCACCCGGTCGACGTCGTCGTCGACCACCACCCGCCGCGGGGGCCGGTCGCGGGGTCGTTCGTCGACATCCGTCCCGGGGTCGGCGCGACGAGCACGCTCATCTCGGAGTACCTCTCGCGGTACGGGATCGCGCCGGAGCGGGACCTCGCCACGGCGCTCCTCTACGGCATCCGGATCGACACGAAGGACTTCACGCGCGCGACCGCCACCGACGACTTCGAGGCGGCGGCCGCGCTGCTCGCGCACGCCGACGAGTCGACGCTCGAACGCGTCGAGAGCCCGAGCGTGAGCCCGGAGACGCTGCGCGTCCTCGCGGCCGCCATCGAGAACCGCGACGTGCGGGGGTCGGTGGCGGCCTCCTGCGTCGGCGAGATCGCCGACCGCGACGCGCTCGCGCAGGCCGCCGAGCGGCTCCTCGACCTGGAGGGCGTGACGGTGACGTTCGTCTACGGATACACGGAGGGAGTTATCTACGGCTCCGCCCGCGCCCGCGGCGCTGACCTCGACGCGGGCGAGCTGCTGCGCGACGCGCTCGACCCCGTCGGCTCCGCCGGGGGCCACGCGGCGATGGCCGGCGCGCAGGTCCCCCTCGGCATCCTGAGCGAGGTCTCGGAGTCGGAGTCGCTGGCGGACGTCGTCGAGGCGTTCGTCGCCGGCCGGTTCTTCGAGGCGCTCGACGACGCGCCGACGCAGCCCACCGGGCTCCCGCCCGAGTTCCCGACCGATTGACCGCACGGGACCGACGAATGGGACGGCGTCGCACGGCGCCGTAACGCATTCGGCGCCGGCCCGCGACGCGCCCGACATGCCCGACGGTCTCTACGACGAGCGCCCGCGGCTGTACGACGCGATCCAGTCCGAGTGGGACTACGACCGCGACGTCGCCTTCGTCCGCGGCACGCTCGCCGACCGCGGTGTCGACCCCCACCGCCTGCTGGAGGTCGGCTGCGGCACCGGCGAGCACACGCGCCGGCTCGCCGCCGGCGGGCTCGACGTGACCGCGATAGACGTCCACGAGGGGATGCTCGGCGTCGCGCGCGAGAAGTGCGCCGACCTCGACGGCGACGGCACCGCCGAGTTCCGCCGGACGGGAATTCCCGACCCGGACCTCGGCGGCGCCGGCCCGTTCGACGCGGCCGTCGCGATCCGCGGCGTCGTGAACCACCTCGCGCCCGCGGACCTCGACCCCGCGCTGGCCGCGCTCCGCGACCGCCTGCGGCCGGGCGGCGTCCTCGTCTTCGACAACTCCCCGCTGCCGCCCGAAGGGAACCGCCCCGGGCTCGACGTGGGCCGCGACGCGGACGAGGCGGTCGAGTACGTCCGCGTCGCGCACCACGTCGCGACCGGCGACGGCCGCCTCGACTGGCGCGCGGTGACGTTCACGCCCGACGGCGACCCCTTCGTCGACGCCCGTCGGATGACGCCGTTCGCCGACGAGCGGATCGCCGACGCGCTCGCCGCGGCCGGGTTCGACGAGGTCGATACCGTCGACGGCTACGGCCCCGACGACGACCGGAGCGTGTTCGTCGCGGTGCGGTAGGTGTGAGTCGCGGTACGGTGGCGCGGTCGTCGCGGTGCGGTGGCGCGGTCGTGCGGGAATCGCGCAACGGTCGCAACGTACATACGGCGCGCCGGCGAACCGGATTACATGACCGACGACATCGTCGAACACCGTCGACTCATCATCGCCGGTACCGGTATCTCGGGGCTCTCGGCGGCGATCTACGCCGCCCGGTCGAACAACGACCCGCTGCTCATCGAGGGCGACGAGCCGGGCGGCCAGCTCACGCTGACGACCGACGTGGAGAACTACCCCGGGTTCCCCGAGGGCGTCTCCGGGCCAGGCCTGATCAACGACATGAAAGAACAGGCCGAGAAGTTCGGCGCGGAGGCCCGAAACGGCGTCATCGAGGACGTCTCGAAGGAGCCCGCGGGGCACTTCCGCGTCGCGCTCACCGACGGCGACGCCTACACCGCCGACGCCGTCATCGCCGCGTCGGGCGCCAGCGCCCGGACGCTCGGCGTCCCCGGCGAGGAGGAGCTGATGGGATACGGGCTCTCCACGTGCGCGACCTGCGACGGCGCGTTCTTCCGCGGCGAGGACATGCTCGTCGTCGGCGGCGGCGACGCCGCGATGGAGGAGGCGAACTTCCTGACGAAGTTCGCGGACACGGTGTACGTCGCCCACCGGCGCGAGGAGTTCCGCGCCGAGGACGTGTGGATCGAGCGCACGATGGACGCCGTCGAGGAGGGCGACATCGAGCTCCTCCTCAACACCGAGCTCACCGAGATCCACGGCACCCCCGAGGACGGCATCGATCACGTGACGCTCGTCGAGCATCCCGACGGCCACCCGAAGGAGAAGCTCGACGACCCCGCGACCGCCGACGAGGTCGACGAGTACGACTTCGACGTGGGCGCCGTCTTCTACGCCATCGGTCACACGCCGAACACGGACTTCCTGGAGGGGACCGGCATCGAGACCGACGACGACGGCTACCTGATCACCGAGGGCGGCCGCGGCGGCGGGCAGACCCGGACCGGCGTCGAGGGGCTGTTCGGCGCCGGCGACGTGGTCGACTTCCACTACCAGCAGGCGGCCACCGCGAGCGGCATGGGCGTGAAGGCCGCGCTCGACGCCGACGAGTACCTCTCGGACCGCGAGCGCGCCGGCGAGCTGTACGAGGGCGAGGTCGACGCCGCGGCCGCGGACGACTGATAATCGCGTAGTTCCGCGGTTTCTTATGTATCACCGTTGGGTCTCGCTTTCGGGGTCCGACGACTGATAGACCGCGGGTCGACCGTTTATTTATAAATAACCGGCTGTGAATCGGCGGCGAACGGCTTCAAAGCCCCAGCCGCTCGCTTATACATCGCTGACCGTAGATCGACGGCGAACGGCTTCAAAGCCCCAGCCGTGAGGACTCGCGCGGCTTGCTGTGCTCCTCGCTCAGTCGCTTTGCTCCTTCGCTGCGGTGCTTACTGCGCCGGGCTTCGTCCTCACGGCTGCCCCTTTGAGTCCCACCCGACAGCGACCGCACAGCACCTCACGCCTCCCCAGCCTCGCGGCTCGTTCGGGGCTCCCTGCGGTCGCCCCTCACTCACCGCGTCCCTCGCGCGTGCGGTTCGCGGCCTGTCGGCCGCTCACCGGCACGCGCCACCGCCGTTCCGCTTATGAAAAGTCGCCGCTCGTTCAGGACAGAATCTCCACGTCGTACCCCTCGGCTTCGAGCGCGTCGACAATGTCGGCGGCGTGTTCGGCGTCGTCGGTCTCTAATTCGAGTTCGAGCTCGGCGGCGTTGACGGCCACGTCGCGGGAGGTGCGGTCGTGGTGGACCGCGTACACGTTCGCGCCGGTGCGCGCGACGATGCTGGAGACCCGCTCCAGCTCGCCGGGCCGGTCCTTCAGGTCGATCGTGATCTTGAGGTACCGGCCCATCTGGACGAGGCCGCGCCGGACCACGGTCCCGAGGCGGTTGAGGTCGATGTTGCCGCCGCAGAGCGCGGCGACGACCGTCTCCCCGTCGTCGTACTCGAAGGCGTCCGAGAGGACGGCGGCGAGCGCGACCGCGCCCGCGCCCTCGACGAGCGTCTTCGCGCGCTCCAAGAGCAGCGTGAGGGCCAAGGCGATCTCGCGGTCGTCGACGGTGACGACCTCGTCGACGTACTCCTCCATGACCGTCAGGGTCTCCTCGCCGATCGACCGCGTCGCGATCCCGTCGGCGATCGTGTCGACGCTGTCGATCTCCGCGACCTCGCCCGCTTCGAGCGACTTCGCGGCCGAGGCGGCGCCCTCCGCCTGAACGCCGACGACGCGCACGTCCGGGATCTGCTCTTTGATCGCGACCGCCACCCCGGAGATCAGGCCGCCGCCCCCGATCGGGACGACGACGGTGTCCAGGTCGGGGCAGTCGTCGACGATCTCCAGGCCGAGCGTCCCCTGGCCGGCCATCACGACGGGGTCGTCAAACGCGTGGACGTAGGTGCGCCCCTCATCGCGCTCCAACTGATGGGCGTACGCCTGCGCCTCGTCGTAGTCGACGCCCTCCAAGCGGACGCTCGCGCCGTATCCGCGGGTCGCCTTCACCTTCGAGACGGGCGCGAACTTCGGCATCACGACGGTGGCGTCGACGCCCGCGCGGCTGGCCGCCAGCGCCACGCCCTGCGCGTGGTTGCCGGCGCTCGCGGTGACGACGCCGGCCTCCCGCTCCGCCGCCGAGAGGGTCCGGATCCGGTTCATCGCGCCGCGGATCTTGAACGCGCCGGTCCGCTGGAAGTTCTCCAGCTTGAGGTGGAGGTCGGCGCCGCTCATCTCCGAGAAGGACCGCGACCGTTCGAGGGGCGTGTGCCGGGCGACGTCCGAGACGCGCTCGCGCGCCTCCCGGATGTCGGCGAGACTGAGCATGCCACCCCGTCGCCGCGCCGACCGCTAATCGGTTCCGGTCGGACGCGACGGGGCACGCGGCGCGCGACCGCCGCGTCGCGGTCGTCGCGCGGGCCGACGCCGCCGATCCGGCCCGCGGGTGCGGGTCGACGGCGCGGTCGCTCGCGGTGGTAAAGGGGGGAATGCACGCGTGTGACGTGCGAGTGAAACGAGGCGACGAGAATACAAAAAGGTGAGGCTACCAGAGCGAAAGTGAAACCGCACGACTGCGGCGCCGTCATCCGCCCGTCAGACGGGATCTCGGGGGGTCAGCCGCATCCGCACGTCGCGGTCGCCGAGCACCGTCCGCACCCGGTCCGGAAACGGTCCGGTCCCGGGCCACGTCGCGTCCGCGTCGAGGCGGTCGGGGTCGCCGACGTACACCGCGGCGGTGTCCGGGTAGTCGTCCGGGGCGTCGAGCGGCACGGCCTCGCGGACGTACAGGCCGCCGTCCACGTCCTCGTACGCGTCGAGCGCGTCGACCGCCTCCGTCCGGAGGAGCCGCCCGGCGGTCTCGCCGCCCGGCGCGAGCGTCGGGTACCGCCCCTCCACGAGCCGGAGGCCGTCGAGGGTCGCCGGTCCGACGAAGACGAACGAGTCGACGACCTCGGCGACCCGCTCCGGTTCGGTCAGCGTCCCGTACACGAAGACGTCCATGAGGCCCGTGGGTCGCTCGCGGGTTTCAACGTTCGGACGAGTCTCCCGCCGCGGCGTCGATTCCTCGCACGGCGCTCCGCCGCTCGGCGATCCACAACCGTTTTACTCGTTTCCTCGGTTCGATAGGTAATGTCGACGCTGCGCGGCCACCACGCGGTGTCCCTGATCGGGGCCGGTCTCCTCGCCGCCGCCGCGGTCCACCACGTCACCGAGATCGGCGCTATCGGGACCTCCGCGGGGCCGCTGCTGGCGTTCGCGCTCGACGGCGGGATCGCGGTGACGGTCCTCGTCGCGAGCCGCCGGATCGCCCGCAGAGATCTCTCGCCGGCGGAGGAGTGGCGCGTCGCGCGGTGGACCGCCACCGGGACCGTCCTCGCCGTCGCCGCCTTCGCCGCGACGCTCGCCGTCCGCGCCTTCGAGGGGCGGCCGCTCGTCGAGCCGGCCTTCCCGATGCTCGTCGCCGCCGGCGTCGGGGGGCTCGGCGGCGCGGTCGCGGGCTACTACGCCGTCCGCCAGGCCGCGGAGGCCCGGCGGGCCCGCGACGCGGTCCGCGCCGTCTCCTTCGTCAACCATCTCCTGCGGCACGACCTCCGCAACGACCTCTCGACGATCCGCGGCTACGCCGACCTGCTCGACGGCGACGGGGAGGGAGCCGACCACGCCGCGACCGTGGCCTCGAAGGCCGCCGAGGGCCTCGACCGCATCGAGGCGACGAGCGCGGTCGCGGACGCGATCCTCGGCGACGCGGACTCCAGCCGCGTCGACCTCGCGGAGACGACGCGGGGCGTGCTGGCGAGCGTGGCGGACGACGAGTCGGTGACGGTCGAGGCCGACCTCCCGGAGGCGGCGCCCGTCGCGGCCAACGACGGCGTGCGCTCGATCGTTCACAACCTCGTCGAGAACGCGATCGAACACGCCGGCCCGGCGGTCACCGTCCGCGTCTCGGTCCGGGTCGACGGCGACGCAGGCGAGGTCGCGCTCGTCGTCGAGGACGACGGCTCGGGGCTCCCGCCGGAGATCCGTGACGGGTCGTTCTTCGCCGACGAGCCGTCGGCGGCGGAGCCGAACGGCGGCGTCAGCGGCCTGCGGCTGGCCGCCACGCTCGCGGGGGCGTACGGCGGGTCCCTCACCCCCGGCGAGTCGCCGCTCGGCGGCGCGCGGTTCGCGGTACGGCTCCCGCACGCACCGGCCGACTCGACCGGCTCCGACACGTAAAAACCGCGGGCGACCGTCCCGGACGACAGATGGACTTCCCGCGGCTGCGGCGCGTCTGGAGGCGCGTGTTCTCGCTCGCGTGGCCCGTCATGGCCGAGCAGACGTTCCGCACCGCGATGCGGACGACGGACATCCTCGTCACCGCGCTGTTCTCGCCGGCCGCCGTCGTCGCCATCGGCCTCGCCGACCTCTACGCTCGGTTCCCGCTGCGGATCGGGCTCGGCCTCGGCGGCGGCGCCATCGCGCTCTCCTCGCAGGACACCGGCGCGGGCGCGGCGGAGAACCGCGACGAGGCGGTGACGCAGGCGATCCTGCTCGGCGCGCTCGCCGGGGTCCCGTTCGTCCTCTTCGGCTTCCTCTTCGGCGAGTTCGCGATCGGCGTGTTCGGCCGGCTCGTCGGCGAGCGCACCTCGCCCGCGGTCGTCGACCTCGGCTCGACGTACCTCGCGATCGTGTTCGCCACCGCGCCGGCGCGCCACGTCGCCCTCGTCGGCGCCCGCGCGCTCCAGGGGACCGGCGACACCCGCACGCCGATGTACGTCAACATCGCGGCCAACTCCGTCAACATCGCGGGATCGGTCGTCCTCGGGCTCGGACTGTTCGGGCTCCCGCGGCTGGAGGTCCTCGGCGTCGGCCTCGCGACCGCGGGCGCCAACGTGCTCACGGCCGGGCTGCTCTGTTTCGCCATCTGGGGCTCGTGGACCGACGCGGAGTTCGCGTGGCCGCGCGACCTCACGATCGCGAAACAGCTCCTCGTCGTGAGCGCGCCCCGCGTCCTGGAGGGGTTCGGCTCCGAGATCGCGGAGTTCCCGTTCAACGCGCTCCTCTTAGGCTTCGGCGAGACGGTCAACGCCGGCTTCCAGATCGGCCGCCGCGTCTACCAGCAGGTGACCGGCCCGCTCTCGCGCGGCTACAACGTCGCGGCGTCGGTGCTCGTCGGCCAGGCGCTCGGCGAGGGCGACCCGGAGGCCGCGCGGTTCAACGGGTGGGCCGTCGCGGGGCTCGGCGTGCTCACGGTCGGGTCGATCGGGCTCGGGCTCGTCGTCGCCGCGCCGCGGATCGTGCCGATATTCACCGACGACGCGGCGACGGTCGCGTCCGCGGTCGACTTCGCGCGGGTGTACGGCGTCGCCGGCGCCGCCCTCGCCTGCTTCTCCGCGCTCTCCGGCTCGCTCCAGGGCGCCAGCGAGACGCGGATCCCCTTCGTCGCGCGCGTCTCGGCCATGTTCGGACTGTTCTTGGGCCTCTCGTGGGTGCTCGGCCGCACCGTCGGCCTCGGCCCGACCGGCGCGTACGTCGGGGTGTCCGCGGCCTACGCCTGGATGGCGCTCGTCGTCGCCGCCGGCTTCCGCCACACGGGCTGGGCGGGCCGGGCCGCGGACATGATGGACGCCCGCGGGTCCGGACCGGGCGCCGACCCCGACGCGGCCGCCGGCGACGGGTCGCGCGCGGACGATTCGCCGTGAGGCGCCGCGCCGCGGGATGAGCGCCCGCCTCCGCAGGGGAACAGTGATACGGCCGGCGTCCGTCACCGACGTATGTCGAACGAGACGCTGTACGAACGCCTCGGCGGCGAACCGGCCATCGGCGCGGTCGTCAACGAGTTCTACGACCGGGTGCTCGACGACGACCGGGTGAACCACTACTTCGACGACGTGGACATGGCCGACCAGCGCTCGCACCAGACCAAGTTCCTGAGCGCCGTCACCGGCGGGCCGATACAGTACGAGGGCGAGGAAATGGCGACCGCCCACGAGGAGCTGGCGATAACCGACGCGGAGTTCGAGGTCGTCGCGACGCACCTCGACGAGGCGCTGCGGGCCTTCGACGTCGACGACGCCGACCGCGAGGCGGTGATGGAGGCGGTCGCCGGGTTCGAGGACGACGTCGTCGGCAGCCCGGGCGGAGACGAGTAGCGGCGAGCGAAGGGGTAGCGCCGACCCGCCCGCGGGCGGGGACCGCGGATCAGGGCTCGCCGCCGAGCGACTCCTGCTCGGAGCCCGGGTCGCCCCTGAGCCGCCGCCGCCGCTTGTCGTACGCCGCCTCCAGCTTCGCGTTCGTGGCCCGGGAGACGAGGTAGCAGTCCGCGTCGCCGTCGTCGCGGGGGTGCGCGCTCGCGACCCAGACGTGGCCGTCGCCGGCCGAGAGGTCGTCCGCCCACCGCTCGGCGGCCGCGCGGCTCTCGAAGGCGTGACGCGGCCCGTCCTCGAAGACGAGCCGACCCACCTTCGCGTTCCGCTTGCGCGCGGACGGCTTGATCGCGACGACGACGCTCACACACCGGGATCGGACGCCATCGGGTAAAAACCTCGTCAGACGCCGGCGTCAGTCGTCGGCGACGGCGCCCGGCTCGGCGTCCGCGGCGTCGGCCTCGGCCGCGAGCAGGCGGTCGAGCCCGTCGACCATCCCGACGACGCTCGCCCGGGTGATGTCCGCGTCCGACGCCGAGACGCTCACCGAGCGGTCGCCCCGCGAGAGGTCGACCTCGACGGTGACGACCGCGTCCGTGCCGCCCGTGATCGCGTCGACGTGATAGGAGTCGAGGTCGAACGCGACGCCGCCGTCAGCGCCGTCCTCCCCGCCGCGCTCGCCGTCCCCGTCGCCCGCCAGCGCCGCGCGGACCGCCTCTAACCCCGCGTCGACCGGACCGGCGCCGGTGCCGGAGGCGACGCGCTCCTCGTCGCCGACGCGGAGCCGCACCGAGGCGGTCGGGAGGTTCCCGCCGGAGGTCGCCGAGAGGTCGACGAGCTCGACGTGGCGCTCGCGCTCGCGGCCCCGCACGTCGTCGGCGATGGCGAGCAGGTCGGCGTCGGTGACGCGCTTCCCGCGCTCGCCCAGCTCCTTGACGCGGGCGACGACCTCGCGCAGCTCGTCGTCGTCGACCGCCACGTCGTGCTCGGCGAGCGCGGCCTTCACGCCGGCGCGGCCCGCGTGCTTGCCGAGGACGAGCCGGCGCTCGCGGCCCACGGTCTCCGGCGGGTACGGCTCGTACATCGTCCCGTCCTTCAGCGTCCCGTCGGTGTGGATCCCGGACTCGTGGGCGAAGGCGTTGGCGCCGCAGACGGCCTTGTTCGGCGGGAGCGCGGCGCCGGTCGCCTCCGAGACGGTCCGGCAGAGCCGGTAGAGCCGCGCGAGGTCGACGGTGTCGACGCCGTACGACTCGCCGAGCGCGATCGCGACCTCTTCGAGGGCGACGTTGCCGGCGCGCTCGCCCACGCCGAGGACGGTGCCGTGGACGGTGTCGGCGCCCGCCTTCAGTCCCGCGTGGACGTTCGCCAGCCCGAACCCGAGGTCGTCGTGGGTGTGGAGGCTCGTCGGGCCGAGGTTGGCGAGCCGCGAGACGACCGCGGCGGTGCGCTCGGGGTCGGCCGCGCCGACCGTGTCGCAGTAGCAGATCCGGTCGGCGCCGGCGTCGAGGCCGGCGCCGAGCAGGCGTTCGAGGTAGTCGAGGTCGGCCCGCGAGCCGTCCTCGCCGAGCACTTCGACCCAGAGGCCGTGATCCTTCGCGTACTCGACGAGCTCGACGGTCGTCTCGACGACCTCGTCGCGGGTCGAACCCACCTTCGTCTCGACGTGCTTGTCGGAGGCGGGGACGACGAGGTTGACGCCGCCGACGCCGCAGTCGAGCGCGTGGTCGACGTCGCGTTTCACCCCGCGGGCGAAGCTCGTCACCGTCGCGTTCAGCCCCTCGTCGGCGACGCGGCGGATCGCCTCGCGCTCGCCCGCCGAGGTACACGCCGAGCCGGCCTCGATCAGGTGGACGCCCGCGGCGTCGAGCTCGCGGGCGACGCCGACCTTCTCGCCGGGCGTCAGGGAGACGCCCGGCATCTGTTCGCCGTCGCGCAGGGTGGTGTCTAACAGCTGTACCTCGTCGAGGTCTGTGAGCGGTGTTCGGGTCAAAAGGGAGTCCGTCGGCTCTGCGGTGGTCTCGGGGTCGGTGCCGCCGCGGGGCGGTCGTGCCCCGTCGTCGTTATCGCCGGAGAATTTCGCGGCCAGCCGCCGCGAGGCGACTTCCTCTATCCTCCGAACGATCGCGAGTGTCTCGCGTCATTCGTGCCCATGTGGACGACACACACACGGATAAACTGCCGGGTCGCGTCAGGTTTGACCGAGCGATCGTCGCCGCGAGGCGGGGGTACGCCGACGGATCCTCGGCGCGGCCGCCGACAGCGTTAGGGGCGTCCCCTGCGACCGGCCCGCATGGAGCGAGTCGCGGTCGACGACGTCGACGTCGTCACGAACCCCATGGGCGTCCACGACATCCGGAAGCCGGTCTCGCGCGCGCTCGGCACCGACCACGTCGCGATGAACTACTTCGAACTCGCGCCCGGCGACGCCTTCTCCGGCGGCCTCCACACGCACGACGACCAGGAGGAGGTATTCTACGTCCGCTCGGGCACCGTGACGTTCGAGGTCGGCCGCGACCGCGAGCGCGTGACCGTCGGGCCCGACGAGGCGGTCCGCTTCGCCCCGGGCGAGTTCCAGTCCGGGTTCGTGCCCGCAGACGCCGACGAGGAGGTGGTCGCCTGGGCGATCGGCGCGCCGGGCGCGCGCCACGACTGGGACCAGATTCGGTCCGTGGTCGAGTGCCGCGAGTGCGGCGGCGAGCGCGTCCACGACACGGGGCTCACCGACGAGGCGCGGTTCCGGTTCACCTGTACCGACTGCGGCACCTCCTTTTCGCCCTGAGCACGGCTCGCGGGGTGTAGCGGCGACGCAAGGACCGCAAGGAGGGAGCGCCAGCGACTGACTGAGGACCGCAGCGAGCCGCGCGAGTCCTCGCGGCTGGGGCTTTGGAGGGGTTCGTCGCCGCTCCGCGGCTAACTGCTTATAAAGAAACGTCCGTCTCGATGTCCTCGGTCGACTCGCGCAGGCCGTCCTCGCGGGCGTCGCTCGCGAGCGACCCCTGGATGTCGGCGTCGGTGAGCAGGTCGCGGAATGCGTCGCGGAACCGATCGTTCGCCCGCGTGGAGGCGATGTCGGTGCGTGCGACCGCGGCATACCGGGCGACCGTATCCGGCTGGGCGTCCAGCTCCTCGGCGCACTCGACGATCGAGTTCCCGGCGGCGGTGAGTCGCTCCAGGTCGGCGTACGCGAACGCGGTATCCGAGTCGCCGTCGGGCGCGTCGACCTCGCGGTCCGACTCGCGCACGAGGTGGAGGTCGAGGCGCGCTTTCCGGACGGTCTCGGCGTCAATTTCATCCGGATCGACATCGCCGTCGCCGTCTGTGTCAGTCAGTCCGTCGCGGATCGCCGCCGCGATCGCCGCGTCGTCCTCATCTGTGAACCGGCCGCGGGCGACGAGGGCGTAGGTGTCGTCGTCGAGGGGCGTCGAGAAGCCGTACCGCTCCCGCATCGCGGCGACGAGGTCGCGGACCCCCTCGCCGACCGCCTCGTCGTCGCGGTCGACGAGGGTCCCCCGCGCCGCCTCCTGGCGTTCGGTGACCGTCTCCGAGCCGGTGGCGTCGACGAACAGGTCGCGGAGTTCGGCGGTCTTCTCGTCCATGGGGTTCGACGTACGCGGGCGCGGTAGAAAAGGGTCGTGTCGGCGCGGCGGCCCCATCGACGCCGTTGCGACCTCACACCAGCCCGCCAACCGTGAACGCCACGTAACAGCACGCCACCAGCGCGCCCAAGTGAAGGAGTGCGTCGTAGTGCCCGCGCGCCGCGGTCCCGAGCTCCCGCGTCATCGTTCGATCTGCGGGTGACCGACCGCTCCGTTTAACCGTTTCTTTCTGTCATAACGCATTCATTTACGGCTTCGGAAACGTTCGGACGCCGATCCGTATTTCGACGGCGTCGCGGCCGCTGTGACGCCCTCCGCGACGTTGATGATCTTTCATAACTATCGTGACGTGTGGAAACGCATTTATTATACCCCACGTAATTCGCGTTCCACGCCTCAATGAGCACGTCACTCTCGAGCGATCTCCAGCGCGCCTTTCTGCGCTACCAACACGTCTTCGTGTTCCTCGCCCCGCTCCTGTTCGTCGCGGGGGTGTACGCCTTCGCGCCGACGCCGGCCGACGCCGGCGTCGACTACTGGACCGAGTACTGGTGGCTGTTCCTGGCGTTCGTCACCGGCGCCACCATCGTCAACACCGTCGGGATCAGCGGGTCGGCGCTGTTCGTGCCGTTCCTCATCTTCGTCTTCCCGCTGGTCGCGTACCCCCTGGAGCCGACGACGCTGGTGAAGATCGGGCTCATCAGCGAGTCGTTCGGGCTGTCGAGTTCGTCGCTCGCCTTCATCCAGTACGGGCTCGTCGACCGGCGGCTCTCGCTGTCGCTCGTGCTGGGCGGCGTCCCCTTCGTCGTCGGTGGGGCGCTCCTCTCGTTCGTCATCCCCGAGCCACTGTTCCACGCCCTGCTCGGGATCGCGCTGCTGGCGGCGTCGTACCTGCTGTTCAAGGCCAACCTGGGCCACGGCGACCCGACCGAGGGCGCGGACGACGAGGAGGTCGCGACCGACGGCGGGTCGGCGCCCGACCTCCCGGACGACGACAACAAGCTCGGCCCCGCGGGTGTCGACACCGACGACTCCGGCACCGTCACGCGCGTCGACCGCGACGGCGACGACTATACCTACTCCCGCGGCGGCTACCTCGAACGGTTCCTCAACTACAGCGTCGGCGGCGTGTTCCAGGGGCTCGCCGGCTTCGGGATCGGCGAGCTCGGGATCATCTCGATGCTCCGCACGCAGGTCCCGGTCCGGGTCGCCATCGGCACGAACCACATCGTCGTCGCGACGACGGCCGTGCTGGCTTCCGTGGTCCACGTGTTCGGCGGCGGGCTGGTCGGCGGCCACACGATGGACCTGGCGACGACCCCGTGGAACATGGTCGTCTGGACGGTCCCGGCGACGACGCTCGGCGGCCAGATCGCGCCGTACGTCTCGACCGCGCTCGACACGGGGACGATCAAGGCCGGCGTCGGCGGCCTGTTCGCGGTCATCTCCGTCGCGCTGTTCGCGATGGCGGGCGGCGGGATCTGAGGGCTGACGCCCCCCGCTGCCGACCGGTCGTATCGCCGCCGGCGTCAGCTTCTTAATCGCCTCGACCGGAGCGTGTTCCGATGACGGACACCATGCGTGCCGCGGTCGTGCCGGAGCCCGGAGCCGAGTTCGAACTCGTGGAGCGCGACGTGCCGGAACCGGACCCCGGCGAGGTCCGGGTCGCCGTCGAGGCGTGCGGGATCTGCCGCAGCGACGAGTTCGTCGTCGAGGGCGGCTATCCCGGCGTGGACTACCCGCGCGTCCCCGGCCACGAGATCGCCGGGCGCGTCGACGCGGTCGGCGCCGATGTCGACGCGTGGGAGCCGGGCGAGCGCGTCGGCGCGGGGTGGCACGGCGGCCACTGTTTCACCTGCGAGCCGTGTCGCCGCGGGCAGTTCCTTCAGTGCGAGAATGCCGAGATCACCGGGCTCACGTTCGACGGCGGCTACGCCGAGTACGCCACCGTCCCCGCCGAGGCGCTGGCGGCGATCCCGGACGGCCTCGACGCTGTCGACGCCGCCCCGCTGCTTTGCGCCGGGATCACCACCTACAACGCCCTGCGTAACTCCGACGCCCGCGCCGGCGACCTCGTCGCCGTCGTCGGCGTCGGCGGGCTCGGTCACCTCGCGGTCCAGTACGCGCACGCCGCCGGCTACGAGGCGGTCGCGATCTCGCGTACCCCCGAGAAGGAGCCGCTCGCGAGGGACCTCGGGGCCGACCACTTCGTGAACGCCGCGGAGTCGGACCCGGCCGCGCGGCTCTCGGAGCTGGGCGGCGCGAGCGTCGTCCTCACGACTGCCCCCGCGAGCGACGCCATCGAGTCGGTCGTGGGTGGGCTCGGGATCGACGGTTCGGTGATCGTCGCCGGGATCCCCGGCGAGCCGGTGTCGGTCGACACCCAGCAGCTGGTCGGGACGCGGGGCGCCGTCGAGGGGTGGGGCTCGGGGCACGCCCGCGACTCGCAGGACACGCTGGAGTTCAGCGCCCTGCGCGACATCGCGCCGGAGATCGAGACGTTCGCGCTCGACGATGTCGCCGCGGCGTACGACCGGATGGCCGACAACGAGGCGCGGTTCCGAGTCGTCTTGGAGCCGTAGGCGACGGGCGCGATCGCTTCCCGGCCTCGCGTCGGGTTCGCCCACCCGTCTCGCCCCCGTCGCTCGCGGCGTCGTCGTCCCGGAGTCGTTGTTTTTATCATACAGTTGTCGATCGTATAAGACGGCGATGTCATTAGACAAGCCCTCCACGGCCCTCACGTCGCGACAGCAGGTGGCTGTCGTCGTGTTGGCCGCGGCTCTGGTCGGCGCCGTGCTCGCTCCGAGCGTGTACGCGGCGACCAACGACCCGAACGACACAGTTGCCGTCGTCGAGATCGAGGGGCCCGTCAACACGGCCCTCGCCGACGACGTCGAGAGCGAACTGGCGGACATCCGCGCTAACGACTCCGTGGGCGCGGTCGTCCTCAAGCTGGACACGCCCGGCGGCGCGCCCGTCGCCTCCGAGCGGATGTACAAGGCGGTCCAGCGGACGAGCCAGGACATGACCGTCATCGCGAGCGTCCAGTCGATCAGCGCCTCTGGCGGCTACTACGCGATGGCGCCCGCCGACGAAATCTACGTGATGCCGACCTCGACGGTCGGCAGCATCGGGCTGAACGCCCCTGCGCCGTCGGCCCGCTCGGCGCCCTTCGGTCCGAGCGGCCCCGACAAGGCCGGCAGCAACCCCACCCAGGCGTGGGCCGAACAGGAGACGCTCGCGGACACGTTCATCAACGCGATGATGGCGGAACGGGGCGAGGAGTTCCAGATGCCCCGCGAGGAGGTCGCGAAGGCCGACACGTACCTCGGCACCGAGGCCGTCAACAACGGCTTCGCCGACGAGATCGGCTCGCTCAACGAGGCGATCCACGCGGCGGCCACCGAGGAGAATCTCGGCGAGTACACGGTCGACACGCGGGAGACGGGGGGCCTCTCGGGGATCCCCTTCCTCGTCCGCACCGACTCCGGGCTCGTCGCGATCCACGCGAACGACCCCGGGTACGCCGAGGTGAAGCCGATGCCCTCGACGTACGTCTACACGCCCGCCGTGCCGCACGTGGACACGATCGAGCGCTTCTCCGAGCCCGACCTCCGTGACGCCGGCGCGGCGTCGACGGAGCGGACGGCGACCGGCAACGAGACGGCGCGGCTCAACGGGGGTGTCGGCGCGTGAACCGCGTCGCAACCCTCGCGGTCGCGTTCGTCGTGACCCTCGCGGCCGTCCTCGGCGGCGCCGCGGCCGTCGGCTTCGCGACCGCCGACGGCGCAGCGCCCGCCCCGGAGATACAGAACGACCACTTCCTTGACGACGACCTCGTCGTCGACGACGACCCCGGCCAGGCGACCGTCGAGATGGACGCCTCGGCGGCGTCCCAGACCGTCCTCGTCGACCCCGGCGTCGAGGCGGGCGGACCCGGTCCGGCGCTCCCCATCAGCCTCCTCGGGCTCGGTGGCGGCGGCGTCGACGACCGGGACATCAGACCGCTCGCGAACGCGCTCATCGAGAACGGCCACGAGGTGGGCGTGTACGTGCCCGACCCGGACCAGCGCCGACCGCCCGCGCGGCCCGGCGCCGACCGGCCGACGCAGCTCGGCGAGCGGCTCGCCGAGGCCGACGCGTTCGTGACGTTCCGGACGGACTACGAGCCGGAGCAGCTCGACGAGATCGAGTCGTTCGTCGAGTCCGGCGGCCACGTCGTGCTCGCCACCGAGCCCGACGCGGCGTACTCCCAGCCCGGCGCCGCGTCGCTCGACGCGACGCTCGACGTCACGACCCGGCCCGGCTACGTGTACAACATGGACGAGAACGACCTGAACTACCAGCGCGTGTACGCCGAGGCGACCGGCGACTCGGTCCTGACCGAGGGCGTCGACCGCGCGGTGTTCCCGTCGGCGACCCCGGTCGGCACGGCCGTCGGCGGCAGCGAGGTGCTGCGCCCGATCGAGGGTAGCGAGCTCTCCACGACCCGCGAGGCGACCGAGGCGCCGCTCCTCGTGCGCAACGACGAGGTCGTGATGATCGGCGACGGCGACTTCCTGTCGCCGGAGAACGCCCGACGCGCGGACAACGACGCGCTGATCGGGAACCTGGCCGACTTCCTCGTGACGAACGACCGGACGCCGCCCGGCGCGGGCGGGTCGACGGGCCCGACGCCGCCGGGCGGCGAGCAGCCGCCGACGAACGGCACGGCCGCCTGACCGGTCGCCCGCCCTGCCGACCGGACCGCCGCGACCGGGCGAGCCGGTCCGGTTCCGGTCGGCTTCCGACACCCGCTCATTTTTGTCGCGCGCGACGGTAGCGGAGCCATGCGCGCAGCCGTCTTCAACGGACCCGGCGACATCGGCGTCGAAAAGCGACCGCGCCCCGAGATCGAGGCGCCCACGGACGCGATCGTCCGCGTCACCCACACCGCGATCTGCGGCTCGGACCTCTGGTTCTACCGCGGCGACAGCGACCGCGACGCGGGCTCTCCGGTCGGCCACGAGCCGATGGGGATCGTCGAAGAAGTCGGCGACGACGTGACCTCGGTCGCGCCCGGAGACCGCGTGCTCGCCCCCTTCGCGATCTCCTGTGGCGAGTGCGAGTTTTGCCGGAAGGGGCTCCACACCTCCTGTGAGAACGGCGACTCGTGGGGCGGCGACAACGGCGGCGGCCAGGGCGAGTACGTCCGCTCGACCCACGCCGACGGCACGCTCGTCCGCGTGCCCGACCGGTACGCCGACGACGAGGACGCGCTCCGCTCGCTGCTCCCGCTCACCGACGTCATGGGCACCGGCCACCACGCCGCCGTCAGCGCGGGCGTCGACGAGGGGTCGACCGTGGCCGTCATCGGCGACGGCGCGGTCGGGCTCTGCGGCGTGCTCGCAGCCCGCCGACTCGGCGCCGAGCGCATCGTCGCGGTCGGCCACCACGAGGACCGGCTCCACCTCGCCGAGGAGTTCGGCGCCACCGAGACTGTCTCCGAGCGCGGCGAGGCCGCCGTCGAGCGGATCCGCGAACTCACCCACGGCGGGCCGACCCACGTGATGGAGTGCGTCGGCGCCGCGAGCGCGATGAACACCGCCATCGACGCGGTCCGCCCCGGCGGGACGATCGGGTACGTCGGCGTCCCCTACGGCGTCGAAGACGAGGGCCTCGACGTGTTCGGCATGTTCGGCGACAACGTGACGCTCGCGGGCGGCGTCGCTCCCGTCCGCGCGTACGCCGAGGAGCTGATGGCCGACGTGCTTCAGGGGACGCTCGACCCCGCGCCGATCTTCACCGAGACGGTCGGTCTCGACGAGGTCGCCGAGGGCTACCGCATGATGGACGAGCGGGAGGCGATCAAGGTGCTCGTCAAACCCCACGACGACGCGTAGGCCGGCTCAGAGACCCTCTTTCGACAGATTCGACGTAACATTTAGATGCGTCCAGCCCGTGTTGATAGTTGTCATGTGTCACCATCACGACGAGGCGATGACCTGGGAGGAGGTCCAGGCGCGTCACCGGTCCGAAGAGGCGGACGAGCTCGACGACACCCCCGGCGTCGACGCGGTCGACGAGCCGGCGGACGAGACGGAGGAGTCCGAGCCCCCGGCGGAGCCGCGCGCCCCGGCCGACGACTGACGCGGTCGGGCACGACCCCGCCTCGAACCCCGACGTTTCTTTCGCGTGTCGTCGTCTCGTGAGCGACAGCTCCGTCGCCCGCGTCGCGTAAACCCGATTCAGAGATCCGGCCTCAGAGCGGTGTACGCGGCTTTCAGGCGTGGCCTGAAGTACCATTCAGGCGTTTCCCGAAGCCGTTCAGTCGGCGAAATACAAGGTCCGTAGGGGACGTGATATCGGTATCTCCAGTACGGAGTCCGACATCATGACAGCGACACACGCACGCTATCGATTCGCACAGTCGACGGAGGAGCCGGTATGACGCGGGAGCAGGTACGCGCGGTCGCGCTGGCCGCGATCATGGTGGTGTCGATGGTCGCGGTCGGCGCCGGCTTCGCGGGCAGCGCGGTGGCGCAGAACGACGGTAGCACGACCTACGAAGTCGGGCAAGGAAACGGGACGAACTTCCAGACGATCCAGGAGGCCCTGAGCAGCGACGCCCTCTCGCCGGGCGACACGCTCGAACTCGTTGACGAGACGTACTCGCCGTCGGGACAGCTCACCGTCGACACGGCGGGCGTCGAGATCGTCGGCGTCGGCGACACGACAATCGAGAGCGAATCGACCGGGTACGGAATCCGCGTCACGGCGGCCGACGTGCGCCTCAGTAACTTCGAAATCACCGGCTCCGGGACGTACGCGGTCAAGGTCTCCGGCGCCGACCTGAGCGAGGGTCGGCTCGACGGCTTCACGATCGAAAACGTCGAAGTCAGGGATAGCGGATCGACGGGCATTGATCTCAACGCAGTCACGAACGCAACGATCGACTCCGTGACCGTCTCCGACACCGTCTCCGGGAACGGCATCGCGTTCACCGACGTGACCGACACCGAGGTCACGGGCGTCACAACGACGAACAACTCGTGGGGCGGCGTCGCGATCTACGCCGACGGAGCGCTCAGCGACCAGCTCGGCGACGACGTCGGCTCGTACGGGATCGAGTTCGACGGCGACCTCAACGCCGATGAACCGCTTCCGCTCTATGAGCAGGCGTCGTCGGACGACCTGATCGGCGACATCGACTACCCGGGGAACATCCAGTACCGGGTCGCTGCGAACACCTCGTCGACGCCTCCCGACCGAAACGTCGCTAACCAGTTCGAGTGGTTCTACACTAGCGAATCCACCGCGGTTGACGCCGCCGTGGCGACGAACGACGGTACCGGAACCGACGCGGCCGTCGTCTCCGAGCTCGGCGGGCCGTTCGTGGTCGCCGACGACATGAGCGTCCAGTCGGCCGTCAACGGAGCGGCGGCCGGCGATACGATTGTCGTTCGCCAGGGCATGTACCTAGAAAACGTAACGATTGATACCGCAGACCTATCTATTGAAGGCCCGAATGCCGGAATTCCGGGGGACCACAGTGACCGCACATCCGAAGCCGTGATCCAAGGACAGGTCGTCGCCTCCGCAGACGGAGTTGTTTTCGACGGGCTGACGGTCACCCCGCCCAATGCGAGTACTGACGCCGGCGCGGAGGCACTTAGGGTGAGCGGCGCGGCGGACAACATCACTGTCCGTAACAACGCCGTTCGCGACTTCGGCGCGGCCGGACTCCCGGAATGGGAAGGTGTCGACGCGATCAACGTCTTTGGCGGTAATGCCGACGACGTTGTTCGCAACGTCATCGTCGCTGACAACCTCATTGAGAACGTCTCTGGACGGTCTACTAAGGGCGGCGTCACTGGCATTTCTGTCCAAGGAAACGTTGAAAATGCGGATGTTAGTGATAACGTCGTTCGCAATGTCGGAGAGAGCGATACCGCGTGGGCGTTCGGAGCCGTCGTGCGGGGAACCGGTAACCACGACGTGGTCCCGAGCGAGATCAGCATCGCACAAAACAACATCTCGAACATCCGGTCGAACCCCGAGACGAGGACGGTTGGCGTCGGCATCGGCGTCGAAGCCGGTGGTGCTCCGGCAGTCACCTTTGAGAACAACTCGGTGAGTGACGCTGCGTTCCTCGTAGAAGACAAGACTGCGACTATTAACCTATCAGTCTTTGCGGGGAACAACGATCTTGATCGAGGGGCGATCCTCCACCCGGTCGAGATCGACGGGCAGGACCGGAATATTGTCCTCAACAGCGTTCAAGACGCTCTGAACCTCGTTTCAGAAAACGAGACAGTCAAGCTTGTTCCCGGAATATACGCTGAGAACGTCTCGGTCGAGACCCCGAACGTCACTCTCGTCGGTCAGGGCGACGACACCGTGATTGACGGGTCCGTCGCGCTGGACGCCGACGAGACTACACTGTCGGAGGTTCGAATAAACGCTTCAGTCGGCGACGTGTTCCCGAACCCGGCGGCCGAAAACAACGCGGTCAACGTGGCCGGGTCGAACGTGACGGTCTCCGACGTTACCGTTGACTTGTCCGTCGAATCAGCCGAGTTCAGCGAGGGCCTCGCCATCGAAGTATTCGGCAGCGACGCCTCTGCGACGATCACGAACGCGACGATCGACGGGACCGGCGAGATGACCGCTGACAATCTCACGGCCGTCGTCGGCGTCAGTGCCGACGCTGGTGCGGACGCGACGGTCCGCGACAGCGACATCGACGTCGCGAGCGACGGATACTCCTTCGCCGTGGTCGCTCGCGGCGGCGCGACGACCGACGTCCGCAACAACGAACTCTCCGCGAGCGGCGGCGAACTTGACGGCGTCGGCTTCGGCGTCGAAGGCGACAACCCCGGGGCTCAGACGGTCCGGTTCAACACCTTCGACGGTGTCGAGACGATCGAAAACAAGGCCGGGGACGGCGAGTTGGACGTAACGGGGAACTACTGGACCGATCTTAGCGATGTCGAATTCCTCACGGACGCAGATACGTTCAAGGAGGCTCAGAAGGGCGGAGAAATCACCTACGACCCGCTCCTGACGGTCGAACCTGACGAGGTTGACGCCGACTCGCTCGGCGAGACGACGCAGTTCGGGCACGACCTCGTCATCCCCGCCGACGGCGACACGCACTCGGTCGCGTTCCCGGCGGCCACCGAGGGGACCGTCGACGAGGTCTTCGGTGACTTCAACGGCACCGTCTACGCGTACAACGGGACGAACTGGGTCGGAAACGAGGACATCGCCGATCAGAGAATCAGCGCGCTCGACGCGTTCGCAGTCACGATCGACGAGGATGAGTCCGACCAGCGGATCACCTTCGAGTACGCCGACGCCGACTCCGAGATTCCGGAGATGACCTCGACCGAACTGGAGGCCGGCTGGAACTTCGTCGCGGCGCCGTCGAACGGAACCGTGAGTAACGCGTTCGGCGTCTCGACCACCGAGGTCGCCTCCGTGGTCAACGTGGTCGGCGGCCCCGCCGACAAGAGCACGCCGTACCGGCTCGCCGGGTCCGACGAGATAAACCCGACGACCGTCGGTCCGTTCCAGGGCTACTGGGTGTTCGCGACCGACGACGGCGAACTCGGCGCGGCGGTTCCGGTCGGTCCGACGCAGTCCGACGAGGAGACCACTCTCAAGGGGAACTAATCCATGAACTTCCGACACATGCTCGGGATCGCGGCGCTCGCGGTGCTCGTCGCCGGCCTCGTCGCGAGCGGGGCCGCGGTGAGCGGCGCGGCGGCGCAGGACAGTCCGCCGCCGACGCCCGCGGCGTACTACGGCCAGGTGACGGCCGACGGCGAGCCGCTCGACGGCGTCACCGTCGAGGCGGTCGTCGACGGCGAGGTCCGCGATTCGATCGAGACCGACGCCGAGGGGCGGTTCGGCGGCCCGGGCGCCTTCGACGAGAAGCTCACCGTCGAGGGGCCGGCCGACGAGGTGACGTTCCGCGTCGCCGACTCGCAGGCCGGCACGGCGGCGTGGGAGTCGGGCGCCAACGAGGAAGTCGACCTCTCGCTCGCCGAAGCGCCGGCGCCGCCCGACGACGGCGACGGCGGGGATGGGACGCCGACCGACCCGGGCGACGAGAGCGACGATACGCCGACGGATCCCGGTGACGGTGACGACGGCGATGACGGCACCGGTACGGGCGGCGCGCCTGGCGGTGGCGGCACGGGCGGCGCACCCGGTGGCGGCACGGGCGGCACACCCGGCGGCGGCACGGGCGGCGCACCCGGTGGCGACGACGGCGAGACGCCCGGCGAGGGCCCGGCCGACCCGCCGGCGGTCGACGACGTGCTCGACCTGCCCGCGGGCGCGTCGACGACCGGCGCGGAGACGGCGACGGCCGCGGTCGACGAGGCGACCGGGACGAGCTCGGTGACGTTCACCGGCCAGACCCCTATCGAGGGGATCACCTTCGACGGCGCAGTCGAGGGCGCGGTCGGCGTCGCCGAGTACGAGTCCGCGCCGGAGACGACCGGCCCGGCGCCCGGCGCCTCGGTGTCGGTTGTCGAGATATCGGTGCCGGAGTCCGCGACGGACACGCCGGCGACGATCCGGGCGCGGATCTCCGCGGACCGGGTCGCGGCGGCCGAGGCCGACCCCGGCGACCTTCGGCTCTCGCGGTTCGCCGACGGCGAGTGGCAGGGCTTAGAGACGACGGTGGTCGAGGAGACCGGCGACGCGGTCGTCTTGGAGTCCGAGACGCCCGGGTTCTCGACGTTCGCCGTCTCGGCGGTGAGCGAGCCCGACGCGGCGATCACGGTGCCGGTCGAGACGCTCGACCCCGGCGAGGCGGTGACGCTGTCGGGGCTTCAGTCGAGCGACGAGTACGGCGAGGTCGTCGCCTACGACTGGTCGATCGACGGCGACGCCGCGGCCGGCAGCACGACCGAGGCGTCGTTCGCCGAGCCGGGCGAGTACGAGGTGACGCTCACGGTGACGAACGACGCGGGCGAGACGGACACCGCGACGGAGACGGTGACCGTCGCCGCGGACGACGCGCCGGTCGCGGAGCCGGGGCTGTTCTCGCTCCGGACGCTCGGCGCGGTCGCGATCGCGGTCGTCGTCGCGCTGCTCATCGTCGTCGCGGTCCGCCGAGCCGACGGCTAACGCGCTCTCGCTCTTTTTTCGAATCCCCGAGACGGCCGTTCAGAGCGGCTCGATCAGCTCGACGACGCGGCCGTCGGGGTCCTCCACGAAGGCGACGCGCGCGCCGGCCTCCGGGTGGTCGGTCGGCGCCTCCACGACGCCGTGGTGGTCGAGGTCCGCGAACGCCGCGTCAACGTCGTCGACGCCGACGGCGACGTGGTCGTAGCGGTCGCCGTCCGCGCTCGGCTCCTCGCCCGGCGTGTCCGACAGCTGGAGCTCGACGCCGCTCTCGTCCGCGACGTACACGCTGCGAGTGTCGCCGTCGGCGACCGTGAACTCCCACGAGCGCTCGAAGCCGAGCTCGTCGACGTACCAGTCGGCGGTCCGGTCCGCGTCCGCCACGTTCAGACAGGTGTGGAGAAGCTCCATGCGTCGCCCTCGCGGCCCGCCGGCATACATTCCCGAGCGCCGACCGGACGACGGGTCCGGTCGAGTCGGCAGCGATCCGGACGCCGACGGGGACGCCCGAGCAATCATGTCGCTCGCGCCCGTCACGTCCGTATGGATCGAAACGAGGTGCGCCGCGCGTGGGACGCGGTCGCCGAGACGTACGCCGCTCGGCGCGACCCGGACGGCTCAGACGCGGCGCTGATCGACGACCTGCTCGACGCGCTGGCGAGCGACCCGCGGGACGCGACCGACGGCGACGACCCGCTCGTCCTCGACGTGGGCTGTGGCGACGGCGCTCGCACCCTCGCGAACCTCCCGCCCGGCAGCGTCGGCCTCGACGTCTCCCGCCGCGGGCTGGAGCTCGCGGCCCAGACCGTTCCCGCCGCGCGGCTCGTCCACGGCGAGATGTCCGCGCTCCCGTTCGCGGCCGACCGCTTCGACGCGATCACGGCCTACCACGCGGTGTTTCACGTCGCGCGCGAGCGCCACCCGGCGGTGTACGACGAGTTCGCGCGCGTCCTCCGCCCGGGCGGCCGGCTCCTCGCGACGCTGCCGAGCGGCAGCTTCGAGACGGTGCGGCGCGGCTGGATGGGCGGGGAGATGTTCTTCTCCGCGCCCGGGCGCGAGCGCACGCTCGACCAGCTTCGGGCGGCCGGGTTCGCTGACGTCGAGACGCGGACCGCAACCGACCCGCTGGGGAGCAGCACCGAGTTCGTCTTCGCGACGCTGGCGGGCGAGCCGGCGCCGGACGGCGGCGCCGAGTCAGGGGCGACCGACCCGTGACCGACCCGGACGAGGTCCCGCACGACGTGCGCGCGAGCCTCGCCCAGCTGCTCGCGGAGGCCGGCGCGGCCGCCGAGCGCGGCGACGCCGACACCGCGCGCGCCCTGCTCGACACCGCGGAGACGGTGGCGACGAACAAGCTGCCCGCCGGCGACCGCCGCGACCGCGTTCGGTGGGGGTGTGCGGCCGCGCTCGACGCGCTGCCGAACGCCGACCTCGCGGCGGCGTACGCGACGGCGACCGCGGACGCGATCGGGGAGTGACCGCTCCCCTGCCGCCGCCGCTCTTGGGAGCAGGAGACTTTTGAACGCGACGAGCGGTACGGCCGGACATGGAGACGCGAGACGCTCGGTTCCTCCTCGTGAGCACGCTGCTCGCGGTTACGCTGTTGAACACGCTCGGCGCCCCGACGGCGACGTGGTTCCGCACGGCGTCGTTCGCGCTGGCGTTCGGCGTCCTGTGCTACGTCGGCTACGCGGTCGCGCGGCCCGTTCTCGGTTGGCTCCCCGCCCGATAGCGCCCGGTAGCTAACGAGACCGAACCCCTCACTTTAGGCCGCCGAGCGCCTTACTCCGGCCATGCGCGTCGCCTCGCTGCTCCCCTCCGCCACGGAAACGCTGTTCGCCCTCGGCGTCGAGCCGGTCGGCGTCTCCCACAGCTGCGACCACCCGCCGGCCGCTCGCGACCTGCCGACGCTGACGAGCACGGTCGTCGCCCACGCGGACCGCTCGGCGGCCGAGATCGACGAGCAGATGCGCGAGGTCGACGGCGCCGTCTACGACCTCGACGAGGAGCGCCTCGCGGCCCTCGACCCCGACCTGCTCGTCACGCAGGCGACCTGCGACGTCTGCGCGGTCGACGCGAGCGAGGTCCGCGCGGCCGCCGCGCGGCTCGACCCCGCGCCCGAGGTGCTCGCCTGCGACCCGCACTCGTTCGAGGACGCGCTCGACGACGTGGAACGCATCGGCGCCGCGGTCGGCGCGGAGGCGGCCGCGGGCGACCTCCGGGCCGACCTCCGCGAGCGCGTCGACGCGGTCCGCGAGCGCGCCGAGCGGGCCGTCGCCGACGAGGGCCGTCCCCGAACCGCCGTCCTCGACTGGACCGAGCCGCCGCTCCGAGCCGGCCACTGGGTGCGCGACATGGTCGAGGTCGCGGGCGGCGACCCCTCTTTCCAGCCCGACGGCCCCTCCGAGCCGGTCGCGTGGGACGACGTACGCGAGTTCGACCCGGAGGCGCTCGTCGTCGCGCCCTGCGGGTTCGACCGCGACCGCGCCGTCGACGCGGTCGCCGACCTCGCCGCTCGGTCGGGCTTCGGCGACCTGACGGCGGTCGCGGCCGACCGGGCCTACGCGGTCGACGGCAACGGGCTGTTCAACCGCCCGAGCCACCGGCTCGTCGACTCGTTAGAGGCGCTGTTCGCCTGTCTCCACCCCGAGTACGCGGCGACGCCGCCGGCCGTACACGACCGGATCGCCCGCGTCGACGCGGCCGCGACGCCGTCTGTGCGCGCCGACGGGGGATGATGCCGAGCGTGGTCGAGGTAGGTGAGACCGTTCAAAAGATCGGCGACAGATAGCGACTGCGTCCCGAACGCGGCGGTCGTCGTCGGCGGCGCGAACCCCGCGTCACGTTCTCCACGATCCGGAACCCGAGCGGCCGAACGGCGTGCCGACCCGTTCAGTCCAGCGTGATCCACGTCAGGAACCCGATCGCGAGGGTTTCCAGGACGTGAAACAGCAGCATCACGCGCCACACGATCACCGGCACCTGCGTGTCGAACCACGCCGACAGCGTCGGGTCGACGACGTAGTAGTACAGCGCGATCCCGTTCTCGCCGAGGAGCAGCGCGGCGAACAACAGGAGTCCGAGCGCGTGCTTCGAGCGGAGCTCCAGGTAGTTGCGGCCCCACACCGATATCAGCACCAGCAGCAGGACGACGTTCACCCCGGCGGCGACGCGTGCCAGATCGAAGAGGAGCGTCATCGGTCGCCCCCGCGTGTCGTGTGTGTCATCATTGTTCGAGTTGCTCCGTGATCGTCTCGACCGTCTCCCAGTTCTCCCGGACGGTGTCGGAGGGTAAGTACACCGCGCCGTACTCGTCCCCGCTGGACCGCACGACGCCGTTGTCCGCCAACACGTCGAGGTGGTGGCGGATCGTGTCGTAGTTCAGGTCCAGCGCGTCCGCGAGCTGGTTCGGATTCCGCGGCTGCTCGCGGAGCGCCCGCAAGATTGCCACCCTGTTTGGGCCGCCACGCGTGCCCGAGAGCACGTACCAGAGGACGGCCTCCATTGCTCACCGCTCCGTCGCGTGCCGTTCTAAGGCCATCGATATTTTTCGGGTGAGTCGCGGGCGCACGGATACGATCGATCACGGACGGCGCGTTCGGCGTGCGGGACTCACTCCTCGACGATGAACTGGCCCGCGACCTCGACGACCTCGTCCATCGTCTGCGGCTCGTCGACGCCGGCCGGGAACGGGCTGGTCGCGTTCACCTCGTTGAGCAGCGCCGCGTGACGCGCCTCCACGCTGTGGATGCCGATGGCGGCCGAGAAGACGGCGTCGCTGGAGACGGACGGCGCGGCCCCCTTGTAGGCGGCGACGCCGGTGTTCTCGAGCGCCTTGGCGACGCCGAGGAACTCGCTGGGCGTCTCGTAGCCGAAGTCGTAGGTGGCCTCCGCGACGGGGTCGCCGCCGAGGTCTTCGACGGTCTGCGCGATGGCGTCGACGTGGGCCGCCTCGTGGGCGCCCACCGTCCGCAGGTGGTCGGGCAGCACCGACTTCACCTCGTCGCCGAACTCGGAGAGCGCGTCCGCGTTCATGATCTGCTCGTCGCTGAACCGCTCGCGGCCGCCCCGGTAGAAGGCGTTTTCGAGGTGTTCGAGCGTGAGCGCGTAGTTCAACACGTCGACGTCGCTCGTCCCGTCGTCGCTCTTCCGGTCGGGCGTCGGCCGGTCGTCGCTCACCTCGTACACGCTCGGGTCGACCTCGCTCGTGACGAAGTCGCCCGCGATCTCCAGCACCTCGGAGATGGAACTCGCCTCGTCGACACCCGCGGGGAACGGCGAGTCGCCGTTGACGAGGTTCAGGAAGCTCGCGTGGCGGGCCTCGACGCTGTGGATGCCGGCCGCGGCCCCGAGGATGTCGTTGTTCACGATCTGCGGTGCAGCGCCGGCGTAGGCGGCGACGCCGGTGTTTTCGAGCGCCTGAGCGACGCCGAGGAACTCGCTGGGCGTCTCGTAGCCGAAGTCGTACTCCCCCTCGCCGACGGGGTCGCCGTCGAGCGTCTCGACCGTCTCCGTGAGCTGCTCCACGTGCGCCGCTTCGTGGGCGCCGACGGTCCGGAGGTACTCGGGCACCTCCGTCCGGACGCGCTCGCCGAACGGCGAGAGCACGTCGGCCCCCATCAGCTCGTCGTCGGCGAACGTCTCTAACCCCTCGCGGTAGAAGGCGTTCTCGAGGTGTTCGAGCGTCAGGGCGTAGTTCAACAGCGGCACGTCCGGCGCCGCGGTCGGCTCCGGGCTCTCGGTGTCCGTCTCGTTTTCCATCCCCGTCTCGTCGCCGCCGTCCATGTCGTCGCTCTCGTTCATCTCGGCGGTGTCGCCGCCGTCGTTGCTCGAACAGCCGGCGAGACCGACGGCCGCCGCGGCCGCCGTTCCGGCGAGGAAGTTCCGTCTCGTCCGCGGGTCGTCCGCTCCAGGTAGTCGGGTCATTGCTCCACCTCGGTCGACGGCCCGTCCCCACTTGAGTATTTTCAGAATTTTTACATAAATTCCACCGAGGCGGGGCGGTGGTGCGGGGGAACTCTCTCCCAAATTCGTCCGAAGTGGTCACCGTCTCTCGATCTGTAACGCGTTCGTCCCCATCGGTACGCCCGTTCCGAGCTATCAGCTACCGGAGAGACTGGCGGAGTCAGCGGTCTCCGCCGGCGGATCAGGTCTCGGACCGGTCGCGTAGCCCCGACAGCGTCGCCGCCTCCCGCAGGTCCGCGACCGTACAGTACCACGCGCCGCGCACCCCGTTCAGGTCGTTTTCGACCGGGCGCTCTAACGGCACGGGGTCGGCGAACTCGAAGACGACGACCACGCGCTCCTCGGAGAACGGGTCGATGAGCGCCTCCCAGTCGCTCTCGTCCATCGGTCCGGGATCCCCGCGCGTCTGCTCGGTCCGGCCGACGACGCGGGCGTAGTGCGTGACCGCAGAGACCGGGGCAGTACGGTAGAAGGCCATGTAGTCGAACTCGGCGCGGGTGCGGTCGTACGAGCGCGGCGCGGGATAGAAGCCCGTGCGACAGCGCTCGAACGTCGCTTCCTGCGTGGCGACGACGCAGACGCGGGCGTCGCCGGGCGCGTCGTCGTCCGGGGCGTCCGCGGCGAAGCGGTCGAGGTCCACACCGAGGGTCGCCGGCGAGCGCGGATATATCCGGCGTCGGCGCGTACCGGAAGCCGATGGCACGGAGCGCGACGAGCGCGCGCGGCGGTCCCCGCGAGCGCGACGAGACGGACGCGGACGGCGACGCGGAGTCGCCCGACGACCGACCCGGCCCCCCGGCCCTCGCGGTCGAGGGGCTCACGAAGCGGTTCGGCGACGGCGACGACGCGGTCGTCGCGGTCGACGACGTGAGCCTCACCGTCGAGCGCGGGTCGGTCGTCGGCCTGCTCGGCCCGAACGGCGCGGGCAAGACGACGCTGATCAAGTGCGCCTTGGGCATCGTCATCCCCGACGCGGGCTCGGTGCGGGTGTTCGACAACGACGTGCGCGACGGCCGCCGGGCGGCGTACGCCGACGTGGACGCCATGTTAGAGGGCGCGCGCAACGACTACTGGCGGCTCACCGTTCGGGAGAACCTGCGCTACTTCGCGACGATCAGCGGGGTCGATCCCGACTCCGTGGCGGCGCGCCACGACCGCCTGCTCGACCGGCTCGACCTCGCCGACAAGGCCGACACGCCCGTCCGCGACCTCTCGCGGGGGATGAAACAGAAGGTGTCGCTGGCGAGCGTGCTCGCGGGCGGCGCCGAACTCGTCTTCCTCGACGAGCCGACGCTCGGGCTCGACGTCGAGAGCGCGCGGACGCTCCGGGCGGAGCTGCGCCGGCTCGCGGCCGAGGAGGGGCTCACCATCGTCGTCAGCAGCCACGACATGACGACGATCGAGGCGGTGTGCGACCGCGTCGTCATGCTCTCGAACGGCCGGATCGTCGCGGACGACACCGTCGAGGCGCTGCTGGGCGCCGCCGAGAGCGACTCGGTGCGGGTGGCCAGCCCGGACCTCGACGCGGAGACGGTCGGAGGGCTGCGCGAACGGTTCGAAATCGTCGGCGTCGACCGCGACGCGCAGCCGCCCGCGGTGACGGTGGCTGCGGGCGGCGACCGGCTGTACGAGCTGACCGACGCGCTCCGGGCGGCCGGCGTCACCGTCTCGGACATCCGGACCGTCCAGCCCGACCTCGAAGAGGTGTTCCTCGAACGCACCGGGACCGGGCTCGGGGGTGCGTCCCAGTGAGCGGGGACGCGCCGCCCGCGGACGCGTCGGCGGCGACGGCGTCCGGGGCCGACGACGACCCTCGACCGGCCACCTACTACCACCTCGCGCGGGCGGTCCTCTACCGGGAGTTCCTGATCTTCGTGCGGTATCCGGCCAACGCGATCGGGGGGATCGTGGTGTCGCTGTTCTTCTTCGCCGCGCTGTTCCTCGGCGGCCAGCTGCTCGCGGGGCAGGCGCTCGCGGACTCGATCGAGGGGATCGTCGTCGGCTACTTCCTGTGGACGCTGTCGGTGGGCGCGTACTCGTCGGTGTCGAACGACATCGGCAGCGAGGTGCAGTGGGGCACCCTCGAACGCCACATCACCACGCCGTTCGGCTTCGCGCCCGTGGCGCTGCTGAAGGGGGTCGCGAAGGTGATACGGACGTTCCTCACGAGCGCCGTGATCCTCGCGGTGATGCTTCTCGCGACCGGGACGCGGCTCAGCCTCGCGCCCGTGACGGTGGTCGTCGTCGCGGGGCTGTCGATCGTCTCGGTGCTCGGCCTCGGCTTTGCCGCGGGCGGGGTGACGGTCCTCTACAAGCGGATCGGGAACTGGCTCAACCTGCTCCAGTTCGGCTTCGTCGCGCTGATCTCCGCGCCCGTCTTCGACCTCCCGTGGACGCGGGTGCTCCCCTTGGCGCACGGCAGCGCCATGCTCCAGCGCGTGATGGTCGACGGCGTGCGGCTGTGGGAGTTCCCGCTCGCGGACCTCGCGCTCCTCGCCGCGGTCGCGGTCGGCTACCTGGTCGGCGGCTACCTCGTCTTCCAGTACGCGACGGGGCGCGCGCGGCGGCTCGGCGTGCTCGGCGACTACTGACGCTCACTTCCGCCCTGTGAGGCGGTATTTTCATAAACGAGTGTGACTGCGTCGGACGCACGACGGGTCTCACTCTCCGACGGACGCAGCGGAGACGCTCGCGACTGCGAGAGGCGCCACCCTGAACCGCCTCCTCGAACGACAAGACGGTTGATGTTCGAGCACGCACCACTCGTACGTCCTACCCGTGCTCGCCTCTCCGGACTCACCGCCCTGCGATCACTCCCGGCTTGCGGGACGCCGATCACTCGACTGGTTCCGGGAGGAACGGCGCCGGATCGTCGTGGACGAACCGCACGGTGTCGTCGTTCAACCGACGGCAGAAGAGACGCACGGTCCCCGCCTCTCTGATCGATTCGATCGTCTCCGCTGTCTGGCTCGGATCGTAGTACGCGGGGACAAAGACGGCCGTTTCGCTCTCGGGCGCGACTTCGATGACCAAGAGGTAGACCAGTTCGTCTCCCCCCGCCCGGAACACATCGACATGTCGAAACTGTCGATCGTCGACGAGCGACTCTAACTCCTCGAACTCCGGGCCAGGGAGGACGACGTCAAGGCCGGTTCGACGGTCCGAGTTGATGAGGACCGAATCGCCGGGATGGAGTTCAAGCGTCGTCCACCCGCGCTCTCGGTACTCCGTCGCGGTCGCTTCCATATCCTCGATGACGGCGGACCACCCGTCCCCCGCCTGTACGTTCGTGGGTGCGTCGTCGCCTGTAGGCTCGCTCATACCAGCAGACGCTCGGGTAGTCGTATAAATGGTTTCACTGTCCCCAAGATATATTTCCGTAAGGCGCGCTACCGCCGACAGTGACTGATCTGCTCTCGCTTTCGGCACTCCGAACTCAGTTCAGAACCGAACGGGGCGCCGTCAAGGCCGTCGACGGCATCGACCTCTCAATAGAACACGGCGAGACTGTCGGTCTCGTGGGCGAGTCCGGCTCGGGCAAGAGCGTCACCGCCCTCTCGGCGATGGACCTCGTCGACGATCCCGGCGAGATAGCCGGCGGCCGGATCACCCTCGCGGACGCGTCGCTTGCCACCTCCCTCCTTGACGAGTTCGACGACGCGTACGTCCCGTACCCGTCCGGACTGATCGATGCGGTGGCGGCCGTGAGCAGTGATCTCCGCGCCGGACGGCGCGTCTCCGACACGGCGGCGGAGCTTCGGGGGATGGCCGACGACCTCGCGGACGAAGCGGACCCCGCCGACCTCGCGAGCGATCTTGAGGCCGCTGCCGGTCGCCTCGCGGACGACACCGACCCGACGGTCGTCGGAGAGGACCTCGAGGCGGCGCTCGCAGCCGCCGTTGACGGCTTCGTCTTCCTCGACGCGGATGCACGCGAGCAGATCCGCGGCGGTGCGAAGCCGACCGATGTCGATATCCATGAGGGGATCGTCGATGTGACGGCAGCTCCCGAGGCGGCCGTCCGTCGCGTTCGCGGGGGCGAGATGGGAATGATATTCCAGGACCCGATGACCTCGCTCAACCCGGCGGTCACCGTGGGCGAACAGATCGCCGAGTCACTGCGCCTCCATCGGTACGGCGGTCAGAAGACGGACTCGTGGACCAACGGAATCCGAGAGATACTCCCGAAGATCGGAGGTCGAGACAGCGACGACGAGGTGATGGACGAGGTCGTCAGAATGCTTCAGGCGGTCGGCATTCCGGAAGCGAAACAGCGCGTCGACGACTACCCGCACGAGTTTTCCGGTGGGATGCGCCAGCGCGTGCTCGTCGCTATCGCGCTCGCCTGCCGGCCGAACCTCCTCATCGCTGACGAGCCGACCACCGCGCTCGACGTGACGATCCAGGCGCAGATCCTCGACTTGATCGACGACCTACAGGCGGAGTTCGGGATGTCCGTCCTGATGATCACCCACGACCTTGGCGTCGTGGCCGAGACCTGTGACCGCGTGGCCGTGATGTACGCCGGCGAGATTGTTGAGGAAGGCCCCGTTGAGGAAATCTTCGCGAACCCTGCCCACCCCTACACGTACACTCTGCTGGAGTCGATCCCCACCGAGGAAAAGGAGCGGCTGACGCCGATCGAGGGGAACGTCCCCGATCTGATCGACATGCCCGACGGGTGTCACTTCGCACCCCGCTGCCCGTGGGCCGAGCCACAGTGCCGCGAGGGTGAGATCCCGTACCTCCAGCACGGCCCGGATGAGGTCGATCACCGGTCGAAGTGCGTCCACGAAACGTTCGACAAGACCGCGTACGGGAGCGACGGCGTCGAGGCCGGCGCGAGGTCCGCCATCGGCGATCCGATCGTTGAGGTCCGCGGAATGAAAAAGTACTACCAGCAGGAGGACGGCGCGCTCGACCGGGTGTTCGGCGGCGGCGACCCAAGCGTGAAGGCCGTCGACGGGATCGACCTCGATGTCCGCGAGCGGGAGACGCTGGGGCTCGTCGGCGAGTCCGGCTGTGGGAAGTCCACGGCTGGGCGGGCGATCCTCCACTTGGACCCGCCGACCGACGGGACGGTGGTGTTCGCTGGAGAGGACCTCGGGTCGCTCTCGAAATCGGACCTCCGCAAGCGTCGGAAGGACATGCAGATGGTGTTCCAAGACCCGATGTCGAGTCTCGACCCGCGGATGACCGCCGGCCAGACGATAATGGAGCCGCTGAAGATCCACGATCTCGCCGAGGGGCGTCGACGCGAGCGCGTCTTCGAACTGATGGACGCGGTCGGGCTGGAGCGTGGGCAGTTCGGCCGCTATCCCCACGAGCTCTCTGGCGGCCAGCGCCAGCGGGTCGGCATCGCCCGGGCGCTGGCGGTAGACCCCGACTTTATCGTCGCCGACGAGCCGGTGTCCGCGCTCGACGTCTCCGTCCAGGCGCAGATCATCAACCTCTTAGAGGACTTACAAGAAGAGTTCGGTCTCACCTTCCTGTTTATCGCGCACGACCTGAGCGTTGTCCGACACATCTCCGATCGGGTGGCCGTGATGTACCTCGGCGAGATTGTCGAAGTCGCCGAGACGGACGAGCTGTTCGAGACGCCGAAACACCCCTACACCAAGGCCCTCCTGTCCGCGATTCCGGAACCGGACCCCCTCGCCGACACCGACGACAGAACGATCCTCAAGGGTGACGTTCCGTCCCCAATCGACCCGCCCTCGGGATGTCGGTTCCGGACCCGGTGCCCGTCGGTCATCCCCCCGGACGACCTCAATATCGACCAAGGGCGCTACCGGGAGGTAATGTTCTACCGACAGCGCTTGGAGTCCGGCGACATCGACCTCGACGCTATCGAGTCCGAGGTCCGGATCGAGGACGAGTCGGCACCGACCGCCGTCGCGGACGGCGGCGAGCATCCGAAACTCTTCGAGTACTTCTTCGACGGGCCGCTCTCGGGAGAGGCTCGGTCGGCCGTGGCCGAGTCCTTCGAACTCCTCAAGGAGGACCGGTGGGACGAGGCCGAGGCGACGCTCCGCGAGACGTTCGAGAGCGTCTGCGAGCGGGAGGACCCTCAGATCGACGAGAGCGGCCATCCCGCGGCGTGTCACCTCTACGATGAGCGCCCCGACGGCGCGTAGCCGCCCGACCGTTCCGCCGAGGCCCCGTCTTGGGGGGTCGTCCTGTCGCTCCACCAGAATTATTTAGCTAGCCGATATATTGCTCGCCGTATGTCGTCAGATACCACAGACACTTCACGACGCGGTTTCCTACAACGAGCGGGTGGCGCGACGGTCGCGACCGCGTCCGTCGTCTCCCTTGCCGGCTGCGGCAGCGACGGCGGCGACGGCAGCGACGGCAGCGACGGTAGTAACGGCAGTGACGGTAGTGACGGCAGCGACGGCGGCGACGGCGGCGACGACACGACCAGCCTCCGCTACGGCCGCGGCGCCCACTCCAGCACCCTCGACCCGCAGAATACGACCAGCGGTGAGGTCGCGAAGGTCACCAACCAGGCGTACGAGGGGCTGATCGCCTTCCAGCCAGGCGAGGCGTCGCTCACCGAATCGCTCGCCACCGACTGGTCGCTTGACGGCGATTCGGTGACCCTCACGCTGCGAGAGGGTGTGAGCTTCCACGACGGGTCGGAGTTCACCGCTGACGACTTCATCGCCACGTATCGGCGGTTTGTCGACGACGACTACGAGTACCACTTCGAGGACGCCTCTGTTTACGGTCCGTTTACCCTCGGCAACTGGATCGACAGCATCGAGGCGCCAAGCGACTACGAGCTTTCGATCACTCTCACCCAGACGTACGCGCCGTTCCTCCGCAACCTCGCGATGTTCGCGGCGGTCGTCATCTCGCAGGACGCCATCGAGGGCGACGCGGACCTCGGGGAGGAGATGGTCGGGACCGGCCCGTTCCAGTTGGAGACCCTCGATGACGCCAACAACCGGATCCGGCTCACCGCCTTCGACGACTACTGGGGCGAGAGTCCGAACGTCGACGAGGTGCTGTTCCTCACCCGCGGCCAGAACTCCACGCGCGCCCAGGCACTCGTTGAGGAGGAATTAGACATCATCGACGGACTCGACCCCGACAGCATGCAGATCATCGACGGGTCCGACACCGCCGAGAGCCGGACGGCGACCGGGATCAACATCGGGTATATGGCGTTCAACCTCTCGCGCGTTGAGGCGTTCCGCGACCGTCGGGTCCGCCGCGCGATCAGCTATGCCATCGACACGCAGGCGATCGTCGAGAACATCTACTCGGGGATCGCCACGCAGGCCGACCAGCCCATCCCGCCTGCGCTGTTCGGCCACAACGACGACATCAGTCCTTACGAGTATGACCCCGATCAGGCCCAGAGCCTCCTCGACGAGGCAGGCTACGGCGACGGGTTCTCGTTCTCGCTGACCACATTCCAGAACCCCCGCGGGTACAACCCGGCACCGCTCCCGACCGCCCAGACGATCCGGTCGAACCTCTCGGAGGTCGGCATTGAGGTCTCGATTGACGACCGGCAGTTCTCCGACTACCTCACATACACCAGTCAGGGGAACCACGACGCGACGCTCGCCGGCTGGTACACCGACAACGCCGACCCCGACAACTTCTGTTACGTCCTCCTACATCCGCAGACCGATGTGCCGGAGGAGCAGGATTGGGTCTCGTGGGACACGGAAGGGTTCAATACCTCGAACAACGCCGCGTGGGCTAACAGCGAGTACATGAGCGTCGTCGAAGAGGCTCAACGGACCACGAATCAAGAAGACCGCGCGGAGCTGTACCGGGAGGCCGCCCAGATCGCCCACGACGAGGCACCGTGGGTGTTCATCGACTACGCCGACGAGGTCCGCGGCGTCTCCAACCGCGTGAGCAACTACACCGTCGCCGCGATCGGCGGCCCGTACCTCGAAGCGGTCGAGCTCGAGTAGTCGACACCGAGCACAGATTTTTTGACCGTCCCGCGCGCCCGTTTCCCTGAATGGTCTCCAAACGTTTCGTATTGAAACGGCTGCTTATGCTGTTTCCCGTGTTGTTCGGGGTCGCGACGGTGGTGTTCGCTATTCTCCACCTCTCGCCCGGCGATCCCGCCGTGGTCATCGCCGGCGAACGAGCGAGCCAAGAGTTCGTCAACCAGGTCCGCGCCGACTTGGGGCTCGACGACCCGCTCTGGCAGCAGTACGTTCGCTTCCTCGGCGAGGTCGCGACGTTCGACTTCGGTCAGTCGTATCAGGTGAACCGCGGCGTGGCGGTGAGCCAGATCCTTACCGATCGGCTCCCGATCACGATCGAACTCGCGCTGCTTGGCCAGTTCGCCGGTCTCTTGTTCGGACTTCCGCTGGGGATCCTCAGCGCGGTCAAGCAGGACACGTGGACCGACCACCTCACTCGCATCGGTGCCTTGAGCGGAATCAGCGTCCCAATCTACTGGAGCGGTCCGCTACTCATTCTGCTCTTCGCGCAGTTCCTCGGACTCCTCCCGACCAGCGGTCGGATCGGCTCCGAGTACTTCGTTGAGCCGGTCACAGGGCTCATCCTCGTTGACACGCTGCTAGCGGGGAACATCGCGGCGTTCCAGTCCGCGGCCGTTCATCTGCTCTTGCCCGTGGTGGTGCTCGGCATCTATCAGATGGCGTTGCTCTCGCGGATGATGCGCTCATCGATGGTGGAAGTGCTCCGCCAAGACTACATGCGGACCGCTCGGGCGAAGGGGCAGGGATCGAAGATCACCGTAATGAAACACGGGCTTCGCAACGCCTTCATCCCCGTCATCACCGTGATCGGTATCCAGTTCGGATCGCTGCTCGGGGGTGCGGTGCTCACCGAAACCGTCTTCGAGATCAACGGTATCGGAACGCTCCTCGTCGACGCGATCAACCGTAGCGACTACCCCGTCGTCCAAGGAACAGTCCTCGTCTTTGCTGTGTTGTACACGCTGGTCAACCTGGGCGTTGACCTCACGTACTCGGTCCTCGATCCCCGCATCGAACAATGAGCACGGAGACACAGACAGAAACCGTCGACCGAAGCATCGCCGAGCGGCTGCGCGCGAGTCCGTTTCTCTCGCAGCTCCTCTCAAACCGACTCGCGATCACCGGGATCGTAATCATCGTGGCCGTCGTCTTGATCGCGGTCTACGCGCGTTTCACCTACAATCTTAGCGAACTCATGGCGACTCAGTTCGGGACGAATCCCGCTGAGTCCCCGCCCAGCTCGGAGTACCTCTTTGGAACGGACGGGCAGGCTCGTGACATCTTCCCGCGCGTGATGTACGGGGCTTGGTACGCGGTCCTCTACGGTACTGTCACCGTCATCGCTTCGACGTTCCTCGGTGTGAGTCTCGGAATCGTTGCGGCGTACTACGGCGATCTGACCGACAACGTCATCATGCGGACGATGGACGTCCTGTTGTCGTTCCCGTCGCTACTGTTGGCACTCGCGCTCGTCACGATCTTCCCGGAAGAGTTGGGGCTGTGGCGAGCTGTCGGGGCGCTGACGCTGGTCTACACCCCTCGGTTCGCCCGCGTCGTCCGCGGAGCCGCACTAAAGGTACTCGAAGACGAGTACACCGATGCCACGAAAGCGCTCGGCGCGACGGACCCGCGGCTGCTCGTTCGCCACGTCCTCCCGAACTGCCTTGCGCCGATAACGGTCCAGTCGACGCTCAACTACGGGCTTGCGATCATCGATATCGCCGCGCTGTCGTTCCTCGGATTCGGCGCCAGCCCGGGGGAGCCGACGTGGGGGATGATGCTCTCGAACGGCGTCGAGTTTGGGTTGTTCTCCGGGGCGTGGTGGTGGTCCTTCTTCCCTGGCCTGCTGCTCGCGCTGACGGTGCTCGGGTTCAACCTCCTCGGTGACGGAATGCGCGACGCGCTCGACCCTCGGATGCGAGAGACCGTTGACTGACCGCGACGGACGGCCGTCTGGACGAACGGTCGCACGGTGGGTCGGCATCGGCAGCCTCCTCGGGGTCGTCGTCGCGGGCGCGCTCTTCCCGTTCGCCGGGGCACGGCGAGCGACCGACACCTCGTTCGCGCTTGGTGTGCTTCTGTTCGGCTTCGGCGTCGCGACGTGGGGCGGCGCGGTCGGGTTCGGCGACTCAATGTCAGCGGTTCAGAGCCATCTCGGCGGCGAGTCCGGATGGAGCCGTGAGGGCGCCCGACAGGCATTCGCCGTATTGACTTGGGTCGGCGCCGGCTGGGCGGGGACCGCAGTCGCGGCGTCGATACTGTTCGTCGGTCTGTGAACGCGACCTACTCCGACATCCCGTCTCGACGGGACTGATCCGCTGTCGGGAGAGGCCACGAGTACCCTCAGATCACAGCGATTCGATCGGATGTATACATACTGAATGTGCCCCGACCGGTTAGCCCGACTTCCGTCCCGCCGCTTCTCGCGAACCGTCACCGGCTTTCGTCCGGCTCTCCGGCCAGCGCCTCGTCACGGAGCTCGCGGCAGCGCTCGCCCGCGACCTCCAGCTCCGGGACGGGCGTCGGGTTGCCGTCGGCGTCGACGGCGACGAACACGAAGTACGACTCCGTGGTGAGCTCGCGCTCGCCCGTGCGCGGGGACTCGCGATACGCGCGGATCCGCGTCCGGAGGCTCGTGCGTCCGACCGCGTACACGTACGACTCGATGACGCAGGTGTCGCCCTGCGGGACGGGCCGCTTGAAGTCCAGTCCGTCGATGTTGGCCGTGACGCAAGTCTCGCCCGCGGCGCGCATCGCGGACATCGCGCCGATCTCGTCCATCCACTTGACGACGTTGCCCCCGTGCGCCGAGGCGTAGTTGTTCGTGTGAGTGGGCTGGACGCGCTGGCGGTTCTCGATGTACGTGTCGCTGACGCTTGACATACCGTCCCGTGGCGCGGCCCGCGGAAAAGCCCGGCCCCGGCCCCGACCGCCGGCGGCCCGCGCCCGCCGTCCGGAGCGATTCCGACGCTACTTCCGCAGTTCCCAGACCTGGATACCGTCTCCGTCCGCAAGCGGTTCGCCGTCGAATCCCCCTTGGACCGACCACTGATCGAACGGCGACTGACGCGCCAGCAACTCGACCTGTTGGGGCGGAAGATGCGAGAGGACGAACTCGTCGCGGGCGACGACTTCCCCGTCGGCGTCGAGGAGCTCCTGCTCCGTGCGATAGGTCTGGGACACCTGATCGGCGATGTCGGCTCGGGAACGGCCTCTCAGCGTCGTCCCATCGTATTCAACCTCGCGAACCGCCTGCCACTTGCCGAACGACTCGGCGATGACGTCGTACCGGGGGACGTACACGTCGAACAGGAGTCGGCCGCCGGCCTCGAGCACGTCGTGAAACGCCTCGAGGGCAGCGAGCTGGTCGTCGACCCGTTGGAGGTTGCACATCGAGTTGTAGGGAACCAGCGCCAAGGCGTACGACCGATCCGCGTCGACAGCCCGCAGATCGGCTTCCCACACTGTCGGCGTCAGACCCTCGCTGGCGGCCTTCTCCCGGAGGATATCCAGCATTGGCGGCGAGATGTCGAATCCGTCGGCGTCGACGCCGTTACGAAGGAGTTCGAGGTAGAGCCGTCCGGTTCCGCAGGCCCCCTCCAGTACCGGCCCGGCAGCGCTCGCGGCCGCATCGAGATAGAACGACTCGTCGCCGATGTCCCCGTGGTCGTGCGTCGCCTCGTAGAACGCAGCTAACTCCTCGGAAAATCGGTTCCCCTCGGCCATACCGACGAACAACAGTATGAGACGGAAAAATCCCACTGAAACCGTGGGTTATTTTGTTGACACGAAACCCGGCGCACAGCCGTCCGCGCTCCTCGACTCCTGCTGGGCGTTCCGGAGGCCCCCGACGCCGACACTCGCGACGATTATCGCGTCCGGTAATTGCGCCTTTACTCCTAAGTACGCCGGTTCTATCGGTTCGCGTATCGAATGTTCAACGTAATTACCGCGCGCTACGGCCGACGGGTCGGGGCGGCCGTCCTCGGGACGCTCGCCGTGACGCTCGGGTTCGTCGCGCTCTTCGCGGCCCACGTCTCGGCGACGGGGACGGCGGAGGCGGCGACCGCCTCCCTGGTCGGGGTCGGCATCATCGCCACGCTGAACCTCGGCCTGCTGGGCATCGTGTTGATCGGAAACGTTGCAGTCGAGCTGCGGCGCCTGACCGAGACCGCGGAGGCGGTCGGCCACGGCGAGTTCGACGCCAGCGCCACCTCCGACCGCGGCGACGAGATCGGGCGGCTCTTCGAGGCGTTCGACGAGACGCGGCGGTCGCTCCGGGACGCGGTCGCCGAGTCCGAGCGGGCGCAGTCCGAGGCGGAGGCGGCCCGCGAGGAGGCCGAGGAGCTGTCCGACACCCTCCTGACGCGCGCCGAGGAGATCGGCGGCGCCATGGAGGACGCCGCCGAGGGCGACCTCACGCGGCGGCTCGACGCCGACAGCGACGTCGACGCGATCGAGCGCATCACGGCCGCGTACAACGAGATGACGGGCGGGCTCTCGACGACGGTCGAGGACATCCAGGCGTTCGCGGGCGACGTGGAGGCCACGAGCGAGGAGATGGCCGCGGAGGCCGACGACGTGGCCGCGATGAACCAGGAGGTGGCCGCCGAGATGCGCGAGCTGGCCGACGAGCTGGACGCGCAGACCGAGCGGTTACGGGAGACGGCCAACGACACCGACGACTTCTCCGCGACCGTCGAGGAGATCGCCTCCACCACCGACGAGGTGGCCGGCGACGCGAGCGCCGCGGCGGAGCTGGGCGAGAAAGGCGAGGAGCGCGCGACCGAGGCGGTCGAAGCGATCGCGGCGATCGCCGACCTCCTTGAGGACCTCGACGACCTCGTCGCCGGGCTCGACGACCGGATGGACGGCGTCGCGGAGACGACCGACGTGATCGCCGACATCGCCGAGCAGACCAACATCCTCGCGCTGAACGCCTCGATCGAGGCGTCGCGGGCGGGCGGCGACGGCGACGGCTTCGCGGTCGTCGCCGACGAGGTGAAGGGGCTCGCCGAGGAGACCCGCGACTCCACCACGGAGATCGAGGCGACCATCGGCGAGGTGACCGACGACGTGTCGGCGGTCGCCGGCGAGATGGACCGGACGATGACGGAGCTCGACGAGACGACCGCGGCGGTCGAGGCCGCGGGCGAGGCGATCGAGGAGCTGACGGGGACCGTCGAGGACGTCGATGTCGCGATGGGCGACATCGCGCGGGCGACCGACGAGGGCGCCGAGGGGATCGAGTCGGTCGCGGCCCGCGTCGAGGCCGTCCACGGCTCCGCCACCGACGCCGCCGACCGCGCGCGGACGCTGGCAGAGACCGCCGACGACACGGCCGAGACGGTCGGCGACCTCGCCGAGACGGCGACCGCGCTCTCGGAGCGGACCGCGTCGCTCACCGACCGGCTCGACCAGTTCGAGACGCGGGCCGAGGGCGCGGCGCCGAGCGCGACCCCCGCCGGCGCGTCCGGGGCGGTGACAGACCGCGGAACGGCGACCGAGCTCGGGACGGTGGCGGACGGCGGAACGGCGACGGACGGTGGAACGGCGACGGACGGCGAGACGACGGACGCCGCTGGCGTGGCGGAGACGCCACCGAACGGCGCCGCCGGCGACGCGGAGGTGACCCGATGATCGAGCCGTCGACGGTGCGGTTCGTCTCCGCGAGCGTCTACGCCGTCTCCGCGCTCGTGTTGTTGGGCCTGGCGCGCCGCAAGCCTGCGGCGCTGCGGCGCTACTGTTACCCGTTCGTCGCGGTCGTCGCGATCGCGGGCGTCGGCGTCGGGCTGTGGGGCGCCGGGGTCGGGACGTTCGCGGTCGCGAGCGGGACGCTGGAGGGCGGCCAGCTCCTCACCGACTACGTCGCCTACCCGTTCCTGTTCGGGTTCGCGGCGTTCGTCTCGGGAGCGGGCCAGCGCTACGTGGTTGGCGTGACCACGCTCACCGTGACGATGCGGCTCGGCTACGACTTCGCGGAGGTGTTTGAGGGTCCGCTCGCGCTGGCCGGCACCGCAGCGATCCTCGTCGGGTACCTCTTCCTTCTCGGCGTGTTCTTCGGCCCGCTCTCGACGGCGGCCGCGCGGCAGCCGCCCGCCCGCGAGCTGTTCTTCAAGAAGACGCGGAACCTCTCGCTGTTCGCGTTCGGCGTGTTGATCGCGTGGGCGATGGTCAGCATCGCCGGCCTGCTCGATACGTTCACCGCGGCGGTCACGCTGGAGTACCTCGATCTGCTGCTCCGCGTCGGCTTCGCCGGCTTCGTGTTCGCGAACGTCGAGACGCTGGCGGCGGAGACGGAGTCCAGTGGGGACGCTGGAACTGACACCGGTGAGTCCGCGCCTCACACGGTGCCGGGAGCAGGCGTCGACTGAGGTGACGGGACCCGCAGTTCATAGAGAGTGATTCTTAATATCGCCGCTCTTGGGTAGAGGATTGTTGGTGAGTTCTCAGCAGTAGCTGGAAGTCACAGCGGGCAAGGGTGACGCGACCGCGTCACCCGACGAACAATGTTCCCTCTCAAGACGTTCGTCTCGGAGCGTCGCGCCGCGAACCTGCTGGAACAGGTTCGCTGGCGCGACGGCGTCTATTGCCCACGCTGCCGTGGCGAATCTGTGATTCGGTACGGCAGCTATCGCGTGTTTCAGCGGTATCTCTGTAAGGATTGCGACCGCACGTTCAACGATCAGACCGGCACGATCTTCGAACATTCTTCGGTGGCACTCAGAAAGTGGTTTCTCGCCGTCTACACGTACATCCGCTTCAACACAAGTCTCAGGCAATTAGACGTAGAGATTGACGTTTCATACAAGACGATCTACCGGCGCGTCCAGCGCTTTTTGCGAGCGCTGGACGCGCCTTGACTACAGCTCGAAGGCCCCATCGAGATAGATGAATTCTACGTGAAAGCAGGTCTCAAGGGCCGCGAGCGCGACCAGCCGTCGCGCCCGCGTGGCCTGTCTACGCGCGGACGTGGAACATACGCTGAGGACAAGCTCCCTGTGTTTGTTCTCGCTGATCGCGGCAGTGGTGAACGACACGTGGTCCCGACGAAAGCCGCGACCGAATCGAGGATTCGACTCCTGCTGGCCGACCGCCAGCAGGAGTCGTTAACGGTCTACACAGACGGCTTTCGGGCGTACGAACCGCTAGAGGAGGACGACGCATTCACCCGTGAATACGTCGTCCACGGTGACGGCGAGTACGTTGATGGAGATGTTCACGTGAACACCTGCGAGAGCCACGCGTCGCTGGCGCGACGGTGGCTCTCGCCGCATCGAGGTGTCTCTAAAGACAGACTCACGTCGTATATCCGAGCGTTTCAGCTCCGTCGAGAAGTGTTCCGCAAACCGGGGAAAGAAGCGCTCAAAACCATCCTCGAAACTGCGCTATGACTCACCAACAATCTCCGCCACAAGAGCGGTACATACGCTCTTATGAAGTACATTGTTGGTTAGGGTGTCATAGAATATTTGCCACGACATTTATTTCGTGAACTCATAGTTGAATCAGCCGATAGAATGTGCCTGCGTATCGAGCATCAATGGTCTGTGTGAGACGGTAGGTCTCCCGAAGCGTTTTGCATCTCGGTGAAGTACCGGGAGGTATGGCACGAGCTGATTCTGGGAATTCGGACCCTCCTGAACGGGAAATCCGCTTAGTGAAAAACCCAGATGGCCAGTGGACGGCTCGTGATCTCCGTGTCGGCGTGACTGCTCAAGGTAAAAGCCGGGACGTAGCACTTGACAATCTTGATGCCGTCATTGAGGCGGTAGAAGGCGATGGCGGGCGGCCTCCAGCCGACGAGGAGATACGTGACCTCGGTGTTGATCCTGAAGTCGCTCAATCACAGAGCGATGAGCTTCCCGATGTCTTACAGTAGCAATGGTGACGCGGGACTTTTCGGGTGAAGACGTGTACAAAGTGCTGGTGAACGTTGGTGGGTTTCAGCACGTCCGTACCACAGGGGATCACCTGATTCTTCGATGGGATCCACCAGAAAGCCATGAGAACACGGATACGCGTACGGTGACTGTTCCGGCCCACGACTCAATCAGCATCGGAACGCTCCATGATATTGCTGACGACGCCGGTGCGGAGAATTTCGAAGCGTTCTGCGAGTGGATCGACGAGAATCGGTGACGACCGATATAGGTTTCTGAGTCACCTGTTCTGAGCGATTCGTGAGTCCCCTAGATTGACCGTAACCGTGTCAAAATGTATCTCTTTTTGAGAATTTCAACAGAGAATCCAGACTGTAACAGCTGGTCGCCGATAACCGCAAGTTGGGGCTCCAACCGATTTTAGACGACATGATGACCTCGGCTTACATGGCTATCTGCTTCAGCACAACAGTATATAGCACAGCAGCATACTCTTACAATAGTACACCCAACACGTGACCATGACAATGGACATGGAAGAGTTTGAAGCGGCGGGGAACGGGGAGGAGAGGCTATCCACTAGCGAGGCAGTTGTGAAGTTCCTCCTCGAAAACAGGGACCGAGCGTGGCAACGCCGCGAGATCGCAGACGAAATCAACCGTGATCCGAACACCGTGGGAACGAACTTGAGTCGGTTGAAAGATCGCGGTCTCGTTCGCCACCGCAAGAATCATTGGGCGATCACAGACGATCACCATCGACTCGTCGAAGCGACCCAGTTCTCAAAGGTATTCTCCACGCTCAACGAGTCGGTTGGATCGATCATCGAGAGCGAAGAGGAAGCAAAAGCGTGGAGCGACGCACAGCCGGATCGGTCTCATCCAAGCGTTGGTGACGGTGAAGAAGACACCCAAACCGTTGAATCTGAAGGAGACAACGATGACGACCAGTGATTTATTATTTTAATTACTGTGCCATTTATTTATGAATTTCATATAGTAGTGAGCCGTAGCATGGTATATGAGCCATGAGACGGAATTAAACCCCGCACAGAGTGTATCCATATCCGTTCCAATACCCGTCTCAGACGCGGATTTATTCAAAAGCAAGGCAACGAACGACATCTTGCTATTTTTAACGAACCGTCGATTCAAACAGTTCTCAATGCGCGAGGTGGCTGACCAGATTGGCCATTCCCAACAGACGGCTCGGAGAGCGATCAATACTCTCGTCGAGAACGGGTTAGTGGTTGAATCGCCCGAAAGCAATCAACGACTCGTCCGGATCAACCGAGAGCGACTTGCTGTGTCGGACGACCCGATCCTCCGAATACCGCAACCAGAGTTCCACAAGCCCGTGAAGGCCGCGGTCGACGAACTCACTGGCCGTCTCAACGGCGTCATTGGGATCGTCTTGTACGGAAGCGTGGCGCGTGGCGAAGCCGATCGGCGCAGCGACATCGACGTCTGGGTACTCACCATGAACGAACGAGCCCCAAACCAACGAGAGGCGAACGCTGTTGGTCGCGACCTCGAAGACGCCGAGTTCGACGGGAACAGGTATGCTTACGACGTCGACGTTGAGGCGGTCCACGCGATTCCCACGTACACAGAAGACGTCGGAGAAATTGTCGTTTCAGGAATCCCAATCTACAGCACTAACAAGTTTGAGACGGTCGAAAAGTTCCTCCTCGAGGAGGGTGGTGGCGATGAGTGATGGGTATGTATTGAGTAATTCCTGTGTAGGTGTGAGAAGACTTCTATGACGCCCTCGACCAACATCAACCCGCTCGGGTTGGCGGTCGGGCAGGGGTCGGACTTCTTCGGGTAGTTCCGGTCGGTGCTGGCCGGATCGTCCGGGTCGCTGTTGCAGGTCGGCATCGGACCGATCGCCACGCCGTCCATCGTCCTCCAGCTACTGGGCGGTGCGAACCTCTTCGGACTCGACACGGAGAACGACCCGCGTGACCAGGTCCTCTCTCATAGTGTTTAATTCGAATCTTTACGGAGAATCGAGGAGAAAACCTCGCGTTTTAGCGCGGGGATGAATCCGACACTACACTTCACACTCCACCGTTCGATGGTACGGCTGGATATTCCACGCTGAGCAAATACACACCTTCAAGTAAGTATATCTACATAGGTTACGTATGGCGAAACAGGTCGTCACCCGCACCTATACTGCTTCCATACGGAACCAGTCTCGGGTGCAAGACGACCTTGATTCGCTCGGGTTCGCAGCCAGTAAGCTTTGGAACGTCGGACGGTGGACGTGCAGTCGGATCTGGGACGAAATCGATCACATCCCGAACCACACCGAACTCACCACGTACCTCAAAACCCACGAACGCTACGATGACCTGCATTCGCAGTCAAGTCAGCGAGTCCTTCAAGAACTCGCTGAAGCGTTCAACGGTTGGTACGGTAAACGACGCAACGGAGGTACGAGAGCGAACCCGCCCGGCTACCGCAAAGACGGTGACGAACACCCGCGTTCGACAGTCACGTTCAAAGCCGCTGGCTTCAAACTCGACACGCAGTACAACCGCGTTCGACTCTCAAAGGGGTCGAATCTCAAGGAGTATTGGTCGGACTTCATCCTCTGCGAATACCAGACTCGCCCCGACGTTGATCTTTCGACCGTCGAGAACGTCCAACAGGTTCGAACAGTTTGGACGGGTGAGAAATGGGAACTACACTTCGTCTGTAAGGTTGAAGTAGAGGTGGCTGAAGCCCCCGGTGAGAAGGCGGTGGGCGTTGACCTCGGGATCAACAACTTTGCCGCGCTTGCCTATGAAGACGGCCACAGCGAGCTGTATCCGCTGAACTGTCTGAAGCAGGACGACTACTACTTCAGCAAGCGGATTGCCCGGTGTGACGACTCGAACTCTGAGCAGGCCACCCGGCTGAACCAGAAGAAATCGGCTCGTCGTACCCACTATTTCCATACGCTCTCGAAACACATTGTTGAACGGTGTGTTGAGCAAGGCGTTGGAACGATCGTAGTGGGAGATCTCTCGGGAATCCGCGAAGAGGATGACTCTGACGAGTCGAAAAACTGGGGCAAACACGGCAACCTCGACTTACACTCGTGGGCGTTCGACCGGTTCACAGACCTTCTCGAATACAAAGCCGAAATGGAAGGTATCACCGTCGAGGAAGTCTCCGAGGAGGACACGTCGAAGTCGTGTTCGTGCTGTGGTCGCAAGCGTGACGCAAACCGTGTTGAACGCGGACTGTATGTCTGCGATGAGTGCGGGACTGTGGCGAACGCGGACGTGAACGGTGCTGAGAACATTCGGCAGAAAGTATCTCCAAGTCCCGCCACGGATGGCGGTGATAGGAGTAACGGCTGGTTGGCACAGCCATCGACGTTCCTGTTTGACAAGGAAACTGGTGCGTTTGCACCTCAAGAACGGGCTACGTCGTAAACCACAATATCCCAACCCAGCGGTGCGGTGCCGTGGGAATCCTCGCGCTTCAGCGCGGGGAGGATGTCAACGGTGAGATACGGCCAGATGTTCGGTTCGGTGATCGCGCTCAGTCCTCACGGAATGTAATTTTTCAGCGTCGAGAAATATCAACGCTTCCGCGAATATCGCACGACGGGTTGACCCGTGGGGAGAGAACGTCCCGCTTGACAAGGCGGAACGCGATGACTCGCCTCGGGATGGGAGCGGTAGTGACACCGCCACGACTCACCGTGAGACGAGCGTGCCAGCGCAGATGACGCTCACGGCGTTCCAAGAGCCGAAACCCTCTACCAGCGACGACTGACTGGTATTCCCCATGCGTGGGAAGCTTCGCCGTTTACGGCGAGGAGGATGTCACACTGCGGGCTGTGTGCCTGTTTCCAGCGCCCGGTTCAGCACACTTCAACGTGGACCGGCTCATCTTTAGAGTACGCGCCTGTCAGCGATGGTCAGCAGGCGAGTCAGCGCGAACGGCGTACTCGCATGAAGAGAACGGTAACGCCGTGTGTGCGTCGGTAGGTCGAAAGTACACCGTGTTCTCAGGGACGATATCTATACGCTCACGTTTATATTAGTTACTGAGACGACGTATGGTATGGAAGATATTTTACTCCAACACAGCCTCTGGATCGGGCTTGTATTTGCTGGGGTGCTCGCTGTGGCTCTTGTGTCGAAAACAATTATGAGCTCGGAACTAAGCACATCGCCGCCGTCGCACTACCGCAAAACGGCGCGCGCAACGGTCAACCGTGTCCATGGCTATGACGACCTTACCGATCACCAGCAGGCGTTTCTCCGCGAGTGTGCTGCTGATTTTCTTCAACGCGGGTATGATCTCAACGCGCAGGTCGACCGGCTTGAGGTGACCACCTCAAACGGACCACGGGCGTGTCTCACAATCACTGAGGACGCCACAATCGAGATGCTGGCGTACGTCAAGCCGGACGGCTGGCAGCGGATCGACCCTGTCTCTGCTCCCGACACCGAGTCTACGCTCAAAGCAAAACAGAAGCGGCTTAATGAGCACCTTTAACTTCGTTCTGTTTCACGGCTATCCGCTGTCCGTCTGTGTCGCTTGTTCCGAAACGCAGCGGCAGTGTCGCTGGGACCGCCACAACCAGCCGCACAACACGCGAGATCACCTCTATCCGCTCCCGGACGCCGACACGACAGCCGCGGTCGACCGGAGCTGCGCGACGGATCTCTCCCGCGTTGTCGAATGAACCGTGCTGCCATGGGTCGACGACCGGGTCGGCGCGCCGCGGGAGTCGGACACGCGGTAGTTCCGCGGTGACGCCACGAATCGTCCGACCTCGATGTCGCGCTCGGGTTCCCGGACGACCTGTCCCCGACAGAACGGTTCCGTCAACGGAACCGGATTGACGCGGACCTCCAGAGTCACGCGGACGCCTTCGTCGACGTAAGCGACATCGACAGTCTTCCGCTCCCGATCGCGCACGCCGCCCTCCGGAACGGGATTCAGGTGGTCGGAGACAACCGGGACCTCGAGACCTATCGCGAACGGGTCGAGGCCGAGTACCAGGAGACCGCCACCGAGCGGGAGCGGGATCGTCGGGAATTCGTCGATCGGCTCGCGACGGGAGAACTATAGATAGTCGACGCGGTTGTCGGAGTTACTTGCTTCTCCCCCGCTATCGCCGCTTGAACGGCGATAGTCCGACCTCCCACAAGACTAAGATATTACGAGAAGTATTACTAGATATGAGTAAGTACACGCGTATCACTGAGAAGGGCCAAGCGACGATCCCTCACGAGCTCCGCGAGAAGTACGATCTTGAGCCCGGTGACGAAGTCGTCTGGCTCGACACCGACGAAGGGATCGTGGTAAAGAAGCGCATCCGAACTGGGGGACGCGGGATGCTCGTTCCCGACGACACCCCGGTGGAGAAACGCGAAGAAATCGCCGAGGAGTTGGGCCAGCGTCTCCGTGATCGCCGCGACCGTAACTACGAGGACACCTGAGGTGGCGACGTACACCGCCGACACCGTCTCGCTACTGGCGTATCTCGTCGACGCGCTCCCGCACGGGGCTGACCAGGTGTTCGCCGAGGCAGAAGCCGGGGAAACGGTCATTGAGGCACCGAGTACGGCTCTCGCCGAGGTACTGTACTCGGTCTCTCGCGACAAGGACGTCCGCGGGATCACACTCACCGGGACGCCCGAAGACGCCCGGCAGGCGTTAGTCGAAAACGGCCGGTCTCGGTCGCCCCCGTCGACGAGCCGGAGCTGGCAACGTACGCGCAACTGCTGGGCGAGTTCAGCATCCACGACGGGCTGATCGTCGCCAGCCACCGCGCACGGGAGACGGACGCGATCCTCACGACCGACGCTGTCATCCGCGACGCTGGGTGCGAAACGATCTGGGAGTCAGTGGCCCGCGACTGAAGCCGTGGATTCGCTCGTATCGACGCCGTCACATCGTCCGACGATCGACCCGACATCGTCGCTTTGACCGGCACCGAACTCGAACTGGCGGTTGAGATCTGTACTCGTACGCTGATGTGATGCTTTTCACGCGGATCCCTCTCTCCTCGACGGTCGGTGTACCGTACTGTGGTCGGTTTCCGAGCGATTCCCCTAGAGACCCGGTCCGTACTGCTTTGAGACGTGCGGCCCAGCCGGTTGCAATGGCAACCACGGAGTCTCACACGACCAGCGCGATCCCACCACCGCCGACGATTGCCAGCGCACCGAGCGCGAAACACACCGTTGCGAACGGCACGCGCTCGACGACCCGCATCAACGCGTCGATGGTGAGGTAACCGACGACGGCGCTCACGCCGAGTGCGACCGCCGCGGGCACTGGTGCGATCCCTGGCAGCCCGCCCGCGCTTGTGAGGGTGAGGGCGGCTGCACCAACGCTTGCAGGAATCGACAGCAGAAACGAGAGCCGAAACGCACTCGGCGGGTCGTAACTCCGGAACAACAGCGCGCTCGCGGTCACGCCCGACCGTGAAATACCGGGCAGGATCGCAAACCCCTGGACGCTCCCGACGAGGATCGAATCGAGCAATGAGGGCGTGTCGCGGCCACCCATGTTGACGCTATTTGAGACGCGTTGTAACAGCCCAGTGATCACGAGGAGCACGCCAATGGCGGCAATAAAGACGCCACCCGTGAGCTGGCCGGCGAGATCCACCGCGAACACGTACAGCGGGATCCCGACGATGCCGGTAAACAGCGACGCGACGGCGATGTACGACGCCAGCGCGTGGTCCGGATCATAAGCCGTCGCCGGGCGCCACCCCGGCACCGTCTGAATCGCGGCGGCGAGTTCCGTCCGGTAGTACGTCGCCGCCGACAGCGTGGTGCCGAGCTGGAGAAAGAGAGCGAGCTGGACCGCTGCGGCAGGATCGGTGCCGACGAGCGTGAACACGAGCGCGAGGTTCCCCTGACTCGAGACGGGAAGCCACTCGACGACGCCCTGGACGATCCCGGCAAGTATCGCGACAAGCAGCTCCGTGGTGGTCACTACTCAACCCGGACACGGGCACTCACTTAAGCGGCCGGCTTTGGGCGGGTGAACCTGCGGCGGCTACTTGTCGTCTGAGTCGTCGCTTGGATCGTTACGGGGCGTGTGCTCTTCCTGCGGCTCAGGCGGTTCGAGCGCGGCGAGAAGGAGCCTGACTGGCCGAGTCTCGCGGAGTTCGGTCCAACTCCGCCGCTCGCGGGTGCCGAGGGCGCCGGTGATGAGTGTGACGGCCGTCAATGCGAGTCGGGTCGTACCGAGCGTGCCCGTTGCGATGCTCGCTACCCCCACGAGTGCGCCCGCAACGAGAAGTCCAAGGCCGGCCACGACCGCGGGTTGTTGGCGGGTGACCGTCGCGCCCGTCTGGACGGCCCCGGCGACCCGTGACTCTCTGACGGCAGGTGCGAGACGGTCGATGGCCGCGTCAAGAAGGCGAATGACCAAGCCGACTGTCCACGTCTCCCGGAGGTCGATCACGATCACGTCCGGGTCTGGTTCAGCAGTCAGCCACCGGTACAAATACGAGTCGCGGACCGCACCGGCGATCCACTGTCCTAGCCGGCCGAGTCGGGAGCCTTGGACCGCTCGTTGGACGGTGCTATCGCCCGGCAGCTCCTCCGAGTCGGCCGTGTTTTCCATCTGTGAGTTCATTGGCCTGTCACGCGTATGGGGGTTACGACTCCGGTGGGCCCTGGTGCGAGTGCGGTATCTGCTGGGTCTCTGATCAGCCTCCCACGCTGACGACGGTCGCCTCAATGACCACCGTCCCGAGATCGAGAGTCGCGGTCGACCCCTGCCGAAGCTGCTCGCCCTTGAACGTGAGCCCACTTGGCGTTTCGCGGAGCTGTAGGTCGGCGGTGATGGTTACGTCGCGGTTGATCGGGTGATCGACAACATTGACGCTGCCGTTCTCGCCGGTGGTGATGATAAGCGACGGTTCCGTCTTCACGCTCGTAATCCGGGCAACCGTGGTGTCACCGGTTCGTTCAACCATCCCTGGCTCAATGGCCTCTGCGAAGTCCTCGCGCACGTCGTCCATTCGAAGGGTGACCGTTCGAGTGGTCGCTGTACCGAGGCCCAGCTCTCCGCCGACCTGTTCGATCTGGCCGTCGAGTGTGTACTCGCTTGCGGGGAGCGTTACTGTCTGCCCGCGTCGCACCGGCGTGCCCCCGAAGCGAAGCCGGTCCTGTTGGCGGTGGGCGGTGAGCGTCGCCGCAACGAGGAGTTGCCGGGTGGTCGGCTCCCCGGTGGCGTAGGAGGTCACGTTCTCGATTCGAGCCACTGTGCGGCCGCTCAGCCGGATTTCATCGCCTGACGTGACTGCCGCAGCGGTGCCCGCATTGACGTGACTGGACAGCAACACGCGCTGTTGGGTGGTCGCGAGCGCGTCGTTGTCGCCCACGTCACGAATCTGGCCGCTGATCTGATAGCGGTCGGTGGTGATATCGAGTGTGCGGCCGAGACGGGGTGGTGCACCACCATAGGTGAGACTGTCCTGACTGTTGAGTTCCCCTTCGAGGGCCACACGGAGGACGACCCGCGTCTGATTGCCCTGCGGCGTGAGATGAACGTCCGTAATGCGGAGCGTGGACGCGCTGTCGGGGCTGTGGGTGTCACCCTCCTCGATTGCCTCAACGATGTACGGGGAGACGGTGCCGACATCAAGTGTCGCGTAGGTGGTGTCCGTCTCCGGTGCGGGTGCGGGACCGTCGGTGAGGACGAACGCGGCGCCCGCAACGACAACGGCAGCGATCAGCAGAACGACGAGCGCGTCGATGACGTTGACGGCCCCGAACAGCCGCCCCTCGTCGTCGATCAACTCCATAGAGATCCCTCCAAGCGCAACATTATCATCGATGACCGGCGCGCAGGTAAAAAGCGTACCCGTTCGCCGATCCGGCACGGGAGCCCGAATCCGCAGGCTTTTGTCGGTCCTGCGAGACGACTCGGCCATAATGGGTCGCCTGCGGCTCCCGCTCGTGCCACGTGCGCTCCGGCTGGCAGGGGTTCTCGCGGTCGCGGCGACGATCCTCTACTTCTCGGTGGTTACACCGCCCGGGAGTGGCATGATTCGAACCGGGCCGTTCGGCGTTCTCCCGTACAGCACATGGCTCCACGGGCTGGCGTACGCCGGCCTCGCGGTGACGCTTGCGTACGCGTTTCAGGACTCGGCGTGGCGCGACCGGACTGTGTTGATCGTTGTGTTCCTCGTCGCCGTCGGGTATGGCGGGAGCATCGAGCTGCTCCAGTCGACGCTGGACGCGCGAACCGCCGATGTCGGCGACCTGCTTGTGAATGCAATCGGGGCGGCCGCCGCGGCCGTGTGTTGGCGGGTGTTCACGCGGCGGGTGCGGTTCTATCGTGTGCGGCGCGCAGCCGATCTTGAGACACCAGTGCGGTGACCGGCCTGCCTTTTCGCCTGAAGACAGAGGCTGTGGGCAAGATACGACTCAATCAGTCGGTTCAGCAGTTTTGCGGTTCAAGCAAGGCCTGAATGGGAGTCAAGCAGAACAATACAAAGCAACTGGATCGGTTAACGGCAAGTATGCGATTGAACAGACGAAAGATGCTGATCGGGCTCGGCGGGGTCAGCGCAAGTAGTGGAGCGCTTATGGGCACGGGTGCCTTCACTTCTGTGGAGGCAGAGCGGACCCTGAGTGTCGAGACCGCGGGGGACGCAAGTGCACTGTTGGGACTGGAATCAACTGACAAGCCCAATGGGGAGTATACCGAACTCACCTCTGAAGGCACAGTTGAGGTAACACTTGATACTGTGAATAAGAACGCAGTGACGACAGTCCGAGACGTGTTCCGAGTCACGAATAAGGGTTCTCAACCGGCATTTGTGTATATTGAGGACGACTCCGAAAAGGTACAGTTCTCAGGGTTTTCTAGAAAGGGGAGTCCAAGCACTGGCCTAGTCAAGGACTCACCGATCAGTACGCTTCCCGGCCCTAGAGTCATCGAAGGGCCGGAAAATGCTCTCCGGGTTCCTGTTGGGTTATCCTTCCGCGTAGATATCGAAGTCGATACAACCGGTACAACAACGTCACAGACGCTACTAGAGACCGTAACGATCGTAGCCCAAGCTGATCCGCCCGCGGGCAGTCCCTTCGATGATTAGATTTGTCATTCCTTGTGATCCATAGCTAGAGGATGTAGAGAGTGCGGTTCGGAGCCGGTGAGTCTCACTGAGTCGACCGTGGCACCAATTGTCCGCGTGAGTTTCTGTTATCTACTTCTTCACGGGGTTGAGTGCGTGAGGAAGTAACATACTTTCCTCTTGAGAAGGCCGGTTCAGGGAGCGATTGTAGAGTTCAAGCACTGCTTGAACCCGAGTGTTGTTGGCATCAACCCGTGCTCGTCTTTACCCGTTTCAACCACAGGCAGTGCCAGAACACACAGCGGCGTAGTGTAATCACTCCCAGAAGCGTGTCAATCGGCTCAATACAATGACACAAGGGGGTAATAGTCTGACGTAGAGCGACCATGGGAACCCACGGGATGTCCCGCTGGTGCCTATGGGTCGCACGCGAACACCGACGAGGTCAACTACCAATGGCAAACCGACGCAAGTTCATCACCGGATTGGGCGCACTGGCGGCAGGAAGCGCAGCTGCAGTAGGCACGGGCGCGTTCACAAGTGTGAGCGCGAATCGCGACGTGAGCGTGGCAGTCGCCGATGACGCGGACGCATTGCTTAGTATCGACACCGTCTCAGGGGCAGCTAATAGTGAGTACGTTGATACGAGCGGTGACGCTGCCTCGATCACTATTGAGTCGGACGCAGGCGGTACTGGGTTGAACGACGACGCACTCACGAAGATCAAGAACCTGCTCCGGATTAAGAACCTAGGTACACAGGACGTGTACGTGTACGCGAAGGGGATGCCGACGGACCCACGGGTCGCCTTGGCGGTGCAGCCGAGCAGTCAGATTCAGAACGCCGGTACGGGTTCTGGTGAGAATCAGGGCGCGTTCTCGCTCAACAGCAACCTGACTGAAGATGATCTTGATGATGACGAAGGAAGCGGCAAAGAGGAGGCTGCTCCACTCCTCGCTCCCGGTGACTACGTCGATGTCGAGATGTTCGCGTATGGAGACCTTTCCGGGCTTGACTTCGACGGTACAATCTCGATCGAAGCAATCGCTGACAACGAGGTGTAAATTATGAACCGACGCCAGTTCATTGCGGCGGCCGGATCAGTTACCGCCGGTGGGGCAGCTGTGGGAACGGGCGCATTTACGAGCGTAAGCGCGAATCGTGATGTGTCTGTGGAGGTTGCCGACGATTCAGACGCATTACTATCATTCACCACAGCCGATGCCGGTCCAAACAGTCAGTACGTGGAGACTGATGGTGGTACGCTGAGTATCAACATCTCCGGCTCGAACGATAACATCGCGGGCGGTGGAGAAGGCATCAACCAGAACGCCACCACCATTATCCGTGATATGTTCGACATCCGGAACCAGGGCACACAGGCAGTGTTCGTCTGGCAGGAGACCAACGAGTTCGACGATGGGATTCCCTTTGGCCTCTTTGTCGACTACCCAGCACACGCCGAACCAGGAACCGCCGAACCTCAGAGTGGAACGGCAGAACCGACCACCGGGTTTGGTGAGGGCGAGAGCGGCCAGGATGCCCTCTCGAGTAGCGAAGGTAACAACTTCGGAGCTAGCAAGCCCGCCCGCTTGTACCTCGAACCCGGTGAGGCCTTACAAGAGCTCGGGACGTTCTTCTTTGGCTCGGATCTGAGCAGCTACAGTGGGAGCATCAAAATCGTCGCACAGGCCGTTGACACGTTCGAGGGAACTGTCGAAACGCCTGATGGGTTCGGCGCGACCGAACAGGACTCCTCTCTAACCGGCCACGAGGTCCGCGTCAACGACCCAACACCATAATCGCTGATACGGTATTTCACCCACGCTTGGCAGTTCGGCGGTTCGATTCCGTCGGTGGGTTTTCACCCCTGAGGGTGGCCGACACATATGAAACGACGACAAGCTCTCGCGGCACTTGGCGCACTTGGTGGCGGCGGCGCGATCGTCACCGGCACCGGAGCGTTCACCAGCGTTGAGGCGAATCGGGATCTCTCGGTCCAGGTGGCCGACGACTCAAATGCCCTGTTGCGCATGGCAGCCGCAGGCGAGGGCAACGATGAGTACGTCACCACCAACGGCGGAGAGCTTGGAATTAATCTGACAGGAAGTAACCCGACCGATGCCGGCGGACAAGGCGTCAACGCCGACGCAACAACCGTGATCGCAGACCTCTTTGAGGTCCAAAATCAGGGGACACAGGCGGTTGATGTGGAGGTGACGCCGTTGTCGTTTGTCGACACTGGAAACGGCGACACGCTGATCGTGCTGGTTGTTCCACAGACCGGGTTCCCGTCGGTGACGCTCGGCACTGGCGATACTGAAACGTACAGTTTAGTGATCGATGCGTTCCCCGGTGGGGGCGATCTCCAAGTTACCGATACGCTCACCGTTACTGGGGAGGCAACATAGATGCAAGACGGCCCACTACGGATAGAGGACTTCGTGGCACAGACCGATGGAGTGAGCCTTGAGGATCTCCCGCCAGCTGCTCGTGATCGGTTGAATGCCGCACTCGCCGACCTCACGGATGGCAGCGGTGATACGGAGGGGATCAGCCAGCGTGACACCGATGGAATCCTCGTGAGCACGGATCTCGCAGACCGCGAGGGGTTCGAAACGATTACGGACGCACTCGTCGGCGAGAATCTGCGAAACGCTGGTGACGAAAGCGGCAGTCCACCGTCCGCTGGCGCAACACTCCTTGTTGAACCGGGCACCTACACCGGGGATTCGAGTGATCAAATAACTATTGAGACGCCCGGTCTCACCCTCCTCGGACGCGAAGGACCGGCAGAGACAACCGTCGAGTCACAGGTGATCGTTGAAGCGGACGATGTGACGGTCTCTGGCTTGTCGGTTTCACCCCCGGACCCAGGCGATACAGGGGGCGCAGACGAAGCGATCCGCGTCGACAATGGTGCAAACGGGGTCACGATTGTCGATAACGTTGTTGAAGACTTTGCTCGGAATACAGGAGATGACAAATACGTCGGTGTTGATGGAATCAACATCTTCGGGGGCGACGGTGACGACCCTGTCGACAATGTCACTGTGCGTAACAACGTCGTGCAGCGGCTACAGAACCCGGGCGATACCGATACGAATCCGCCTGGCGGTGTCGCAGGAATCAGCGTACAGGGGAACGTCCAGAACTCGACCGTCGTAGACAATACCGTCAAGAAGATTGGTCAAGAGACGACCAGCTATGGGTTCGGTATTGTAGTGCGTGGAACCGGAAACAATTCTCAGACACCGACCGGGGTCAAAATCAAAAACAACGATATCGATAATGTCCTCTCCGACTCCGACAGTGAGGCGGTCGGTGTCGGCATCGGCCTCGAAGCCGGTGAGGCAGGCGACGTGACATTCACCGGCAATGAGATCAGCAACACGGAGTTCCTACTCGAGGACAAGACCGCGACAATCGACCTGAACAGCTTCGTGGATAATAACACGCTCAACCGAGGTGCACTTCTCGAAGACGGCGACTTTGAGGGGGCCCCCGGCAACGCTCCTGTTAGAAACGTCATCTTCGACAGTATCCAGTTGGCGCTGGATTTTGCCACTCAAAACTCGACCATTGAAGTCGTATCTGGCACGTACCAGGAGGAACTCACGATTGATGTTCCTGGAGTGGAGCTTGTTTGTCAAGGCGATACCCCGACGATACAACCGAGCCAAGACCTCAATTTCGGCGACAGAGCGAACATCATCGAAATTGCCGCAGACGATGTGACACTCGAAAATATTGGAGTGGACGGCGACAACCCGTCGCTTTCGCCAACAATCAACGCACCACTCGGTGTATACCTGAATCAGGCGGTTGGAGCGACTGTCCGAGACTGTACTATCCGAAATACCAACGCCGCCGACTCATCGACAACAATCGGTGTGTGGGCACCGCCAAACAGCGCTGTGACGGTGGAAGACAGCACGTTTGAGAACCATCAGACCGGCGTCTTCGTTAGGGGACAGGTGAACGTTCGCAACAGTACGTTCACTGATGTCGCCCGTGGCGTCAACACCAACAACATCAACGGATCGACTACTGTCAACGGCATTGAGTACGGTGAAGTTGTTGGAAACACCATCAACGCGACCAGTATTGGCATCCGGCTCAACAATCACTACAAAAATGATAATGGGTCTGATGGGCCGTCACAGTCCGGGACGCCGGTGTACAACGTCGAGAATAATACCGTTAGTGGAGCGACCGAAGGCATCAACGTCCTCTCAATTAGTAACAAGGCCGATGTTGACCTGAAAAATAATGATGTCTCCGACTGTGTCCGCGGATACGATCTGACGAACCTGACGACAACTGAGACGATCCGCATTGAGGGTGGGACCGTGACGAACTGTGAGACCGGGCTTATTGCGTTCAGTGACAATGAAGCCTTCAGTGGTGCCCAGCATGGTGGCCGTGTCGGTGAGCTCGCCATTGGAAGTGACGTGACGTTCCAGAGCAACACGAACGTCGACATCCGGGCGTATGGCGCGGATGTGAAGGTAGCTTACGAAGGAACATCAGCGAGTGCGAGCGCGGAGAATGGGGCGGTGATCAACTAACCCCTGACAACGGAATATGAATTGACGAAGGCTCTTTGCCACGCTCGGTATGGCGGCAGCAGGTACCTCCGCGGCGGTCGGCACCGGCGCGTTCACGAGCGTGAGCGCAACTCGAGGTGTCAACGTCCACGTCGCTGAGGATGCCGACGCGCTTCTCGCAATCGAGCCGTCGCCCGGTCCGAACGGTGAGTACGCCGTTGTCGAGAATGGCCAAATTGCGATCCGATTAGCGCGACTTTGCTGAGTTATACAAACTGATAATCAAGGAAGTATGCTTTTGTAGGTGACCAGAAATCTTACACCAGCAACTGATAGGCGTGTGTTGGCTCAATCACGCGACCTCAATACTGATGAAACGAAATAACCAGCCTGACCCCCAATCATTGAATTCAAAGTCCTCTCAACGTAGCGAGTCGCGCGGTAGCAAATCGGACAGCTCCCGCAGCACGTGGCTTCCGATATCAAGGACTTGCTTCCTATCGGTCGGAGGTATATTACTTCTACTCTGCTGTTTGTTACTTACAACTGGCTTACCTGTGGCTGGTATTAACGTTGACAAATCCTCACCGGTTAATTCTGGTAGTTATCCGATAGATTCAGTTGCCTCCTCTGGAGTAACTGACTCTGCTAGCCAGGCATCCATCACAGGCGAGTTCACAAAATCAAGATACACTGGTGTCGCAGGCGATCCAATCGAGATTGCCCATGGGTATAATAATCCAGACCCAGATGGAGCAGCATATTTGCTGGTCGGTGGGAACCAGATCAGTAACACCGGTCAAACAGTCGGATTTGTCGATGTTATCAAAATCAGCGGTAGCACAACGACGATTAACACGCGACTTCTCGGAACAGAGGAAACAAATGTACAAAGCTGTGCGCTTGAGGAAGTCTCCTGTGATATTGAGTTCCGTGATACGAATGGAGATCCCATAGCCGATAGTCTCTCAAACTTGACTGCGTCGTCCGGGGCAACCGGGGCCAGTGGACTGGTTCGCCCGTTAGTGCCGCAGCGATATCGTCTGGCGATTACTGACGGAACGTTCACTGTGGATGACTCCGGAGTAGTGACACCGACAGCTGCTGCCGATCAGGCGGATCTTATCCTAAAAAAGCCAAAACTCAGTGATAACGTTGAGGTGTTCACTAGTGTTGATCCTCAAATAGCTACCGAAGATATTGATACTGAATCACTCAAGAGCCTCAGAAAGAATGGTCTTGAGCGCACTACTGTGACGGAAGGAAACCGCGTTGTGCTTGGATTTGAGTCGACTGGTATTTGGGGTGCCCTATCGTATTTCGCCGCAGATGCCGACTCTATTGAAGCTGGAGAAGCTATCGACGCTCAAGCGTTAGTTGACCTGCTTGCGGCCGAGGAGGGTGTTTCACTTCAAGTACAACAGACAAACCCGAGCGGAAACGAGCCACGGTCAGAACTTGACCTTTCTCAAGCAAATGCGGATGATGTGACGGTTATCTTGGCAGACGATGGTGAATTGAACACCCCAGGTGCACCCACCCAGTTCTATCTAGTGTTAAACACAGGCGATGATGGTCCGTTCACCCACAACCCTGAACCAGGCGACAAGTTCTCTGTTAAATTCTCGCTTGAGGGGGCTGAAGACATGCGGTATCGCTTCAACAACACGGACCAAACAAGCCCGCCGGACCCATTCAATCCAGTGAACTCTGGTAGCGAGCACCCGGAGTTATTCCCGTATTGGGGGGTCAGCGACACCAGCACACACGCTGAAGCATCATTCAGTATCGAAGAGCGGTTCGTTCGATACGACCACGTCACCAATGACGGTGAGCTTCTCGTTGAAGCTGAAAATGGACGTATTACCGGAACGACGTCGCTCCTGCCAGCTGTCGAAACCTCTGTAACACTCGTTAATGACGCTGGTAGCACGCCAGACCGCAAGGAGTCACAATTAAATATCTCTGACGGGGAATTTAGCATCAGCTTCGATACCGATGAGCTAACTCCCGGAACGCGTTTGAACTACAATCTATACCAAGGGTCAACCCACCGTGACAGTAGAACAGTTGTGATTGTGAGTGATAGCGACAACCCAGATAGACTCATGATCAGCGATGCTGCACAGAATGTCACCGTTACTGAGGGCGAAAACCTCTCAGCGATTACTGCAGTGGCTCGTAATGTTGGCGGATTTGCTGGTGAAGGAGAACTCGCACTTACTGTAGAAAACAGCACTGTCGCCGGCTCGTGGGGGGTGCGGCTTGACCCTCGTGAGTCTCGGTCTTTTGATTTTGGGACGACGACCGCCGATCTTGAACCGGGCACCTACCCATTTAGCCTCCGGCTTGACGGTGATGTACACAACGGGACCCTTGTCGTTGAGCGTGACCCGGCAACGACGACTCTCGACGAGGATGAGCCAGCGTCCCCCGCTAGCGGTGGCACGGCCGACGACGGACTGGACGGCAATGGGACGACCGACGACAGCAAACCGAACAATGAGACGACAGCCGACAACGGGGACAGCTCCAATGGTGAGTCAACCACAAACAGGAGTGACGGTGACAGCGCGCCGTCCGAGGAACCGGCAGACGATAAGCCGCGCAGCTCCGGGCTGATTCCTCTCCCGTTTGGTACTCGTGAGGCGTTCGGTGGAACCGTCATGGTTGGTGCCGTCTACTTACTCGGACACTGGGTGTGATGGCGGCTTATGGAAGTTGTAAGGCTGAATCTTGAAGTCGTCATTCGTGTACCAACGGACAGTCAGGGCCGCCTCGCTGCCGGTCGCTGGATAGAACAAGGATACGAATGTGACACGAAGTTCGAGGTGGCCGCTGGCGTCCGTGATAGTCGCTCGTTCGACTTGCTGTGTCGCTCGGAGACGCGTCTGGAGGAATTCGAGGATTGGGCGATCGATGGGAGCAGGGCTCCCGCCATCGCCTGTTGGTGGCACCATCGAGCGAGCTACCCAGAAGCCTGTTCGCCGTCGGCGCCAGCACGTTGCTGGCGAGCGCGTTCGTAGCGCTCACGTTCTTCCCGTGCGGTTGCCCAGTCGGCAAGGTCACTGTACACGGCATCGATCGTTCGTTCGTCACTTGTCTCTATCATAGCCACGGCATCAACCGTAGCCGGTGTTGCGGCATCGTACGCGTCCTCGTACTCAGCAATTTGTGCTGTCAGATCACGAACGCGTTCCTGTAGTTCTTCCACCGAGTGGCCTGCGGCGAGCTGGTTGATGTGTCGCCACTCGAAGTATGCATCGTTGCGTTCATAGGTAATCGGATGACCGTCATGGCGTGTAGCGATCCCGAGATCCGCGAACCAGCTGAGATACTTGCGGGCGGTTTTCGGGTCGCACTCTACTCGCTCGGCGATAGCTCTCGCTGTCGCTGGTTCCCGAGTTTGGAGGATAGTTCCATAGATACGCTGTTCGACATCGTCCCCACTAAACGGGTCATCGAAAGAGGGGGGCCCGTCCGTGGACGCTGTGTCGGGCATACATGTCCTTGTACGCTTTCAGATATATTTCTTGCTTCAAGGAATAGTTTCCTGACAACCATCTGTGTTCGTTGCTATCCGGTCCCGAGAGCGGATGTTTTGTACCGCGAGAACAAGTCGTGTCGTAGATCAGAAAACCTCCCAAATGCGGTGAGGAGAACCTCGTCGCTTACGCTGAGGGGGATATCACCCGAACCGGTAATCAGTGTCGCGAGCGTTATCACGTCTATTCAGCGGCGTTATCGATGAGCGAGTAGGCTTTCTCGCGGAGATCCCCAGTCATGTGAAGCCCATGGGAGTCAATCCGGTTTATGAGAGTGTACGCTTCTTCACGATCAAGTCCTTTCTCCACGGCCCGGACAACGACACCAACCGTCCCAGTGACTGTTGCCCCGAGTCCACGAGCTGTGGTCCGAACACGCTGATCATCTGAGACGACACCGACCGGTCGACCCTCCGCAGTATAGGCCAAGACAGCAGCAATCAGAGAGACGTCTCCATTCTGTTCTTTTTCACCAAGGATCTCTTTGGCTTGTTGTACTCGGTCTTGCACAGCTGGGTCGGTTGTCTTAACCGCATACTGGTCGAGAAACCGACTCACATTTGTCTGTGCCGGTTCCGTCGTGATTTCATTTTGGATTGTGGGCGGGATGACAAGTTCACCAGTAAAGCTTGTAAGATGTTTGAGTTCACCAATCGTACCGAGTGCGATAAGCGTCGTCGCATCGAGAAAAATTCGCGTCACAGGTCACGCGCAGCAGCAGCGTCTGATTCGATATCTTCTGGAGACAGTTGGGTTGTGAGATTGTGTTCACGGGCGATTTCGAGCCACTCTGCGAGACTCACACCGGCAAGTCGAGCTGCCTCGTTAACCGAGAGTTCACCACTTTGGTACCGTTCAATAGCGACACGTCGACGGATAGACGAGAGACCCTCCGAGAGTGCTTTGCGAATGACTGTACTCTTGTCTTCCTCTAACAGCTCACTCACAGCTTCAAGCTCGTCTGCATCATCATCGGGAACTCGGGCACTGATCGATGGCATGTATACACAGTAGTATACTGTAACACATAACAGTTTCTCCTAGGGGAAACGATGTCGACTGGTATCTGTGGGCAAGGAAGCGCCTTCGGTGACCGCGACGACATCCGACGGTACGTCTCCGGTCTCGATCAAACACATCGGCTGTTCGGTCACCATCGCGATGAGGAGGCTGCTCCCGAACCACCCCAGAAACGGATCGGTGACAGTCGGACTGATGAGGAACTCGATGTGGAACTGGACGCGCTAGAGAACAAACTGAACTGTACAGACAGTGTCCACTACCCCTCCTTACTCGCTCCCTTCAGTCGCTCCTTGAGGAAGGGGACTCCGCGCTACCGCTTCAGTTGAACTTGCCACGAGGAGGTCACCCTGAACTATCCTCTCTGGTGAGGCGATTGGCGAGCGCATCCATCACTTCCCACAAGAATCCGGATACCGAACGTGCCTCGAATGAGACTGGTTCGTACGTGTACCGATCGTCGGCTTCGTCTCGTTCCTGATAGTGAAGCAGGCCATCAATATGGGGATTCGGTTCACAGTGAAAGCCACAATCGAAGCCAGATGGTTCGCTGTAGTGAACCGTGTAGTATGCCGGAATTGGCGTTCGCATCCACGCATCACTCGTCCGATCAGATTCTTCCGGTCCGGGCGATGGATCCGGGACCCACGTGATTCGCAATGAGGCGGTCTCTCCTGAACGACCGAACCACGACGGAGCAAGGGTCGCCTGTAGTTCTCGGTATTCTCTCGGTGGCTCACCTTCGACCGATAGTACGGCTGGATGTCGTGTCAACTCGCCACGCAACTCGCGGAGGATACGATGTCGATCTCGTCCTGGCGTCGTTCCACCATCAGAACAGAGACAGTCTGTTTGGACATACGAACCAGCATCTCGGTGACGGTCGGTCTGGCTACCCAATGTGGACCGCTCGTCCATCATACACTGAGCGACGACTGGTCAGATGCCCAGGTGTCGTAGTTTGTGATCGCGTCTTGGATGAGAGAGAGGTGATACCGGGCAAGTTCCCAGTCACTTGCTACCTGCGTGAGTTCGTATGCCTGCTCAGCAGAGACGTTGTCTGCGGCCGCTTGTTCTCGGAGTGAATCTGGTGTGTTAGCATCGTACTCTGCTTTCCATGCCGCGATATCGTCTTTTAATTCTGTAGCCTGCTCTGCAAGTTCTTGTTTCGTCGTCTCTTCGAGTAATGCTCGAATATCACGGAGTCGAGTGTACAGTGGATCCGGATAGTAGTGACTGGTCCCGTCCCTGTCGGTTTCCGTCACAACACTGAGCTCAACGAGTCGGCGGAGATGATCCCGTGCTGTATTCGGGGAAACGGCTGCCTGTTCTGCGATCCACGGGGCAGATTGGGGCTCTGAGAGCGTCATCGTCACTGACTTGACTCGATCAAATGCCGATGCGTGCTCCTTCCAGGTCTCCATCCAGTCAGGGTCATCGGCTGGGCCCGTAGGTGGCATACGCGATGGTACTGGCCCGAGAGTAATAGTTCTACTCCCCCGCAAATTATTTATTCAGATCTTCTTATCGACTGTCGGTTTCAAGTCACACTGGTAGTAATTGTCAAACCGCTCCTACGGAAAATATGACGTGAACGCCTCGCGCTTTAGCGCGAGGAGAGCGTCAATCGAACTCGTAGTCGCTGTCGTACGCGCTGACGTACGCGTCGTTGCCTGTTCTGTCCGGCACATAACACGGGCTTGTCCCACCAGCGAAAAACACCGGCGCCTCAATATCGACGGTGCTCTGCCGGCTCACTATTGACGGGACGTGTTCACGGAGTTCGCTTACGCAGGGTTCTCGGCGGGTACGGAACGTTCCCACGGGTGGTCGATGCTCCGTGAGCGGCGGCAGCCCGTCTTTCTCGAGATCCTCGATGGTGAGGATGCGAACATCGAGCTGTTGGGCGAGCGTCCACGCTGAGGCCGTGACGCCTCTGGCCACGACGAGGACGGGCATTGCGCGAGCCAGTGCGGCCCGGTGGGAGATTGCGGCGACAGCGTCGCGACCGACGAGGGTTGTGTGCCAGTCTTTACACTCACCGACGATGAAATCGTCCGGCTCGTTTTGTGGGGATTGTCGGCGCGCGAGGACGTCGGTTTCAAGCCCGAAGAGCTGCTCGTTGCGGGCGGTGAGATACCCCCACGTTTCGAGTGCGTCAGCAAACTTCCCTTCGAGCCAGCGCCCGTTGGTGGGGTCATGATCCGTGGGTGTCTCCTCGGGGTCGCGGCCGCCAACCTCTGGGATCTCCTCGCGGTCCTCGGGGTCGTCACTCATCGGTGGCCTCCGCGTTGGCGGCGTCCGTCGCCGTCTGTTCGAGTGCGCTCGCAACTGTGTGCGCCTCTGTTGCTGTGAGATTTACGTACGTCGTCCCCCACTGCCCGCTGAAGGCGAGTCTGACGACTGACGCATCGAACTCATCGCGGTCGATTTGGATTGTGGCCGACTTGTGGGTGACTGGGTGGTCGCGCGTGACCGTTGTTTCGAGATCGAGTGTCGGGGTTGTCATTGTGTTTCACCCCCTTGTTTCGAGTGGAGCGATGGTGTCTCGGTACGGTGGATCGTTGTGGGTTGGTGGGTGCCTCTCGGTGAGCTTTGGTGATCGGGGGCTATGCTGTCTGTGTTCATCGGACGGCTGGTGTCGTTGTGCATGAGGTGTGGTGTGAACAGGGCTGTCCAGGCGTGGGCGCTCTGTTGGCTGGCCCACGTGCTGGTGTGGCTGCACACGCGTTCTGTGGCAGTTGTCTGTCGGTGCGTCAACAGCGGGGTTGAGCGAACGTCTGCGGGAGTTGTGTCCGCGGTGGTCCACCGTCTGTGGCCGTTGCGGTGGACAGGTTGAACGCGTTCAAGCTCGCTGACGGCGCTGATTCGGCGATCATAACTGCTTGCCGAGATGCCCGATTGGTTGATGAGCTCACTGCGGCCACACGGCTGGGCTGCTCGCAGGAGTGTGGCGTACAGTTTGGTCGCCGTAGGCGGCAGATCCGGCCGAAAGCGTGTCGGCGAGCGGGTGGCCGCTGCGCGTTCGACCTCCGCAGGCGTCGGCGTCGGTGACTCGTTCAGCGCGCCCAAGAGGCTCGCCACGACGTCGTACGGACACGCTCGGTGGGTGTCCGCCGGGCTGAACGAGCGCAGACACAGCCGCACGAGCCGCTGTCGCTCGCGGGGTGTCCACTGCACGTCGTGGGTCATCGCAACTCTCTCTATTGCCCGCCGGATGGCGGGGTAGGTCGTCCCGTCGACGACGGGGATCTTGAGGGGTGGTGCGTGTTCGGTGCCGTCGGCGATTGTTTCTCGGACGTCAGAGAGTTCTCCTCTGAGCGCCGTGGTGATCTGCTCGCCGAGGTCTGTGACAGTCGGCCCAGCAAGCACCCACGACATGGTGAGATCCACCTGTGTGTCGGGCGCAACCTCGTAGGGGAGTCGCCGGCGTAGCTTTGCGGGCCGGTCTTCGAACAGCATGCGGTAGCCTGCGTGAATTCCGTAGACAGACTGTTTCGGGACTGTCTTGGCGAGAAACGTACAGAGATCCTGGAGTTGGGTGGGGTTGCGTGTGAGTGCGTCAGTATCCGGAAGTCTAATGGTGGTCGTGAGCTCGACACCGGCTGCGTGATACAGCTGGGTGGCTGACGCGATCAGCCCGTGGAGATCGGCGAAGAGGGTGGCGCGGGCGGCGGTGTCGTCGCTGGCTGTGAGTTCGGCGACTTTCGCGAGGAGCCGATCTCGAACCGCCGTGATTCGCTCGCGCCACGCGCCGTAGGTAGTTTCGGCGTCGCTGTACCAGCCGACTTGGTGGCCACGGCGGAGGATGCGCTCGACGGGATACGCTTGGGTACCGTCAGCGATCGCTTCGAATTCGTGGCCGAGTCGTGCTGGGGTGAGAATCTTCGAGAGCGCTTTCTCGCTGAGTAAGGCGCCCGCGAGACGTCCCAACGTTGCGAGGGGGCCACCCCACTGGAGCACGACGTGGGTTTGATCGTTGGTGTGGCTGAGGTACGCGACGCGGCCGTCGTCGAATGGGTGTGGGTGGGCATCGACGAGGGTGATGGCGTCGTCGTGGGCGACGGTAGAGAACCGCTCGTGGAGGTGGGTTTTGGTGTTCCTTGGGCCGGTAAGCCACTGGACGTACTCGGCGTCTGCGTCGGGGTCGCCGGTTGCGGCCACCCACTCGTCGGGCGTGAGTGTCTCCTCGTCCGAACGGCGGGGCGACACTGTACTTGTGGAACCGTGAGGGGTCCCAGTAAGACGCTCACCGAGTCGGCGCTGATCCGGGTGGATGAGGTCGTCGGTGTCGTCGAGACACTGCTGGACGGCTCGCTCTCCGAGGTCGGTGAGCTGGACCGTGTTGTGCTTCCCACAGCGGTCGACCGTGACTAACTCACGGTCCTCGAGATCGAGGATATACCTACTAATGGTGCCGTCGGCGACGTCGACCGCGTGATCGGTGGTGAGATCCCGGTAGCTCCGGGCGTACTCGGGGTTGAGGTTCCCGAGGAGCCGGCGTTTTCCCGGTTCGGTGTCGAGGTCACGAATGGCCTTCCAGGCGGTCTCGACAGTTTGGCCGTGGTCGGTGTGGGGGGACCCATCCCGGCTGGCAGTAAGATCGAGGTGGCACTCGGTCCACTTTGGATACCGCTTCACAAGGTGTCGGTGGACTCTAGGGGAGGCGACGACTCTAACGTCGAACCCATTAGCAAGAACGGCGATCGCCGCGAGCGCGCGGACGCCCGTGCGGCGGTCCGTAAGGGAGGTCCAGGCGTCGCCGTCTAACAAGAGGGTGAAGGTGGTCGGGTGGGCGTCGAGTTCGCGATGGAGTGCGACCGGCCCTTTCGCGAGCGCGCCGAGGTCGGCGTTGACTGGACCGCGCCCCGTGCCGATGCTAGTGACTGTGTCGGTGAGGTCTGCGTGTCGCTGTTGGTGGTACGCACTGAGCGTGGTGGTGGGTTCATCTCCGTAGGTAAGCGCGAGTGTCGTGATCGCGCGGGTGTACGCGACGGCTTCAGCGACGTCGTCGGTCCATGGTTCCTCGGTGTCTTTCCACGCTGGCAGGATTTTGGCGAGGAGTTGGGCGCTCGTCCGCCACGGATCCGTAGTGGCGTACTCGCGGATGGTTCGCTCGGTGTGAGCCCGGAGTTTGGTGAGGAGTTCTGGGACCCACTCGGTCAGCCGGGGTGAGACCGCTGGACAGGTAATCCCCTCCGTGGAGATGTCCGTGCTGTGGCTGACGAGCCGGACCCCTCGCTTGCGGACCGCGGGCTGGCGTGTTCGCATAGCCGATCACCTGCTGGTGATGGGCTGGTCGGTCAGATCGGCCAGCATCATTCCGACCCCTCGCGTGGGGAGCCACCATCAGAACGGGCGTGGTCTCGAACCGCCGTGAGAAGCGGGGTTGGTTCTTCCTGTGGCGGGTGGGTTGGGTCTCGTGGTGTCGGGGCGTTTAGGTGGACGTGTGGGTCGGCGGTCGTCGTGGGGCTCGTGACGACTGGGGTCGGATCGAGGAGGACGAACGTTGTCGATTGCGTTTGGGTGTTCGAACACGTCCCGATATGGCCCGTGAGGACGTACTCGCGAACACCACGGGTGAAGACGGTCGGGTGTTCGTGGCTATCTGATCCGCACATGATGTAGCCGATCGCGTACGCGGGCTCGCCGGCCGCGCGGTAGGCGTAGGCGGTGATGTCGTCGCCTTCGTGGAGTGGTTGGCCGCAGACTTGGCAGATCGGGTGGTTGGTGTCGAGGGAGATGCGTATGAGCTGGTGGAGGTCTTCGGGTTGTGGATTGTCGGAGCGCGTCATTCGTGGCCTCCCTTCGTGGAGTGGGTGCCAGCTTCCCACGCCTGGCGCGCGGAGAGTGCGCGGCGGCCCGACTCGGTCAGTCGGTACTCGGTCGTGTCATGGGTTTGTGTGGTAACGAGGTCGTGTTCGATGAGTTCCTCAAGGGTGTCACAGACTCGGGTGTAGTCGATACCGTCGGTGTAGTAGTCGGTGAGCGCGTGGTGGAGTGGGCCGCTCTCGCTGGGACCAGCCTGGGAGAGTACCCAGAGGAGGTCGCGGTGGGTGGCTGAGAGATCGGCAAGCGAGATGTTGTCGTTCTCGCTGGGGCTAGACATTGTGCCCCTCCACGGTATCCTCGGCGACGCTGCGTATCGTAGCGCACGTGCTACAGAGTGGGCCGTCGAGGGTAGCGTCGTAGCCGTCGGCTGGGTTGGGACACAAACTACGGCAACCACTGTTACCGTTCGATCCGTCAGTCGTCTCGCAGGGCTTAAGCCCCGCAGTAGCCAGCATTCGCATGGTTCTGTGGGTGGACACAGAACCCGTCCCGGCTGGGTGTTGGAGCACCGCAGCCGGGGTTTCTACACTTTCTCGCGAGCCGAGGGTTCGTCACCGGGCTCTGTGGTTCTTCTAAAACACCGCAGTTACTTTAGTGTAACGGAGGTGTATCAGAAAGACAAACGACCGTAATATAGACTGAGGTGTACAAATGAGATATATGAGATATGCGGGCAACTGGATGACCGCAGTGGATGACCGTATTCTGGAGTATCTCTCTGAACACGAATCTGGTTCTCCTACAAAGATGAAACGTGAAGGACCCATCAGATATTCTCGCCAACAAGTTCATCGTCGGTGTAAGATGCTGGCTGAAAAGGGACTTATTAACGACCTCGGAAATGGCGTCTACATGATCACCGAAGACGGTGAGGCATATCTCGGCGGGCGTTTAGACACTGAAGATTGGGTGTATATTGATGAAGAGACAGATGGGGACAACCACGATGGTTCCACTGGGGACACTATTACTGATAGTTGAATGGTAGTGACAGAATCCGTATGAATCATCTCGGGCTAGATAATTATACTCTAGATCTATCGAAGCTCCGTAAATCGGCTTCTTCGAGGTAATCCACGACATACTCGTGTGTATCTTGTGGCAACTCTTGGAACGTAGCGAGATGGCCGTGCTGTGAATCTGGTTCAAAGACTGAATTCTCCGTCCAGACACGGAATCCATGAGCGACGTAGTGCTTCTCACCACCGACTTCCGATGTCTCGTAGAAGTGATCGAAGGCACCCAACTTCTCACAAATCTCGACATTGACACCGAGTTCCTCCATACTGACTCGGTGTACGGCATCTTCAAGTGACTCCCCTTTTCGTACCCGTCCACCGGGGACGAACCATTTGCCTTTCGCAGGTTTGTTCGATCGTTTCCCGAGGACGATGCCTTCCGGACATTCAACGACGAGATCGACTGAAACGATCGGGACGTTGTCGACGATGGTTTCCCACTCTTCGTTCGGAATCCAGTCACTCATGTATCTCCTGTCGATTCTCCTCGTACCACTCGATGGTCTCCTGGAGTCCTTCTCGAAATTCGGTCGATGCCTCCCAATCGAATCTATCTCTCGCTCTCGAAGTATCGAGCTTTCGCCGCGGTTGTCCATCCGGCTTCGATGTGTCCCACTCGATATCTCCTTCGAATTCCGTCTCTTCGGCGATCGTCTCTACCAACTCGCGGATCGATATCTCTTCACCGCTGCCGAGATTCACTGGCTCCGACGAATCGTATTGTTCCGTCGCATCGAGAATTCCCTCAGCGGCGTCCTTCACGTAGAGGAACTCTCGCGTCGGCTCGCCAGTCCCCCAAGCCGTTATAGAGGGATCTCCGCGATCACGCGCCTCGATACACTTCCGGATGATCGCGGGAATGACGTGAGAACTCTCGAGATCGAAGTCGTCTCGGGGACCGTAGAGATTCACCGGTAACAGATAGATACTGTTGAAGTCCCACTGTTTCCGATAGGCCTTCGATTGTGTCAGTAGGGATTTCTTTGCGATGCCATACGGAGCGTTCGTCTCCTCCGGATAGCCATCGAAGAGGTTCTCCTCTTTGAACGGAATCGGTGTGTGGTTCGGATACGCACAGATCGTCCCGAGGATCGTACACTTGTCTACATCGTACTGCCGCGCCTGCTCGATCAGCTCGATTCCCATCACGGCGTTATCATAGAAGTAGCGGCCGGGATTCTCTCTGTTTGCTCCGATCCCACCGACCGTCGCTGCTAGGTGAATAACCGTGTCCGTACCCGAATCGTCGAAGGCCTTCTTGATGTCGGATTTCTCCCGGAGGTCGTACTCGTCGCTTCGGGGGACAAATATCTCCACGTCATCGGATCTCGATTCCAACTCGTCAACGAGGTGACTTCCAAGGAAGCCCGCGCCGCCGGTGACCATCACGGTACGGCCGGTCCAGAAGTTGCGACTCATCGCCAGTCGACGCGGCCGTACCACGCCGGCTTGTTATTGGCGTACCAATCGATAGTGCGTCGAATCCCTTCTCTCCAAGACACTTGTGGCTCCCAGCCGGTTTCTTCGTTGAGCTTCTCGTACCCGACGAGGAGTTCTTCGACGTCGCTGTCACCAGGCCGGTATCGATCTTCGTCCTGAACGATCTCCGGGTGGTCCCAGTAGCCGTGTTCGTTACCCACCTCAAGAATGGTTTCAGTCCACTCGCGCATGGAGATGTTCTCGCCGTGACCGTAGACGTACTGCTCGCCAGAATTACCGCCCAAGGCCACGTGAAGGTGGCCACGGACGCCGTCGCTGACGTAGCACAGGTCTCGTTTTGGCTGGAGGTTACCGAGTTCAACGATATCGCGTTCTAGTGCCTGCGTAATGATCGTGCCCGTGATGTAGCGGGGATTCTGTCTCGGTCCGTAGTTGTTGAACATCCGCGTCGTGACCGTCGGGAGCCCGTACGCGTCGTGGTAATTCATCGTCAGGAAATCCGCAGCGAGCTTTGAGGTCGCATAGATGCTTGTCGGATTGACCGGTGAACGCTCAGAGAGCAGAACGCGGCCATCATCCTCGTACTCGTGATTATCAGCCATCTCTTCTTTGACGTTGCCGTACTCCTCGCTGGTTCCGGCAGTGTCGAACTTCGCGATGTCGAGATCAAGATCCACGACCGATTGGAGCAGATTGAGCGTGCCGGTAATGTTGGTGTCAACCGTCTCATATGGCCGGTCCCACGATTCGCCGACGTGTGCTTGCGCCGCGAGGTGGAATATGAGTGTCTCGTTACGATCGGTGAACGTCGAGAGCGCGCGTTCAACCGAATGTTTGTCGCGAAGATCGCCGCGATGGACCGTGATGTCCTCGCGGTGATGCCGGATGTTGTTCAGTTCGCCGCTGGACGTGGCACGGACGAACGCGTGAACGTCGGCGTCGTGCGTGACGAGTGTGTCGATGAGGTGTGAACCAACGAATCCGTCGGCCCCGGTGACGAAGACGGGTCGCTCCTCGAGTTCGGACGAGAGCTGCATTTGAGTAACATGATATTCATATCCGTCCGGTATTTCTCTTTCCATTCAGGAACGAGTGATCTCCCACTAATGTGGAAGATGTGAGCAGTTAACCGGTCGCCAGCGCACACCTGATCAGACTTTAGTAGACTAGCCAGCGTGATGGAGATCTCTGGAGAAGATCGATCACGAGTGTAGGAACTGCGGGATCTTTCTTAATGGCTTCACTACCGGGACGTGGACACCGCCTCGAAGATCGTGCTTTTGCCACGCACGATATACCTCAAGATTAGCTGTGATGATATTACGAACAGAGGCGTTGCTCTGGCCACCGGTCGCCATGCGGACGAGGGTGTCGTCCACGTATGCCGTCGAGATTTCATTCTTTAGAAGGACGCGCAATAAAAACTCGTAGTCCGCCGCAATCGGAAAATCAAGGTCGAAAGTACCGTACGTATCATACACGTCGCGCCGTACGAACACTGTCGGGTGGGGTGGCATCCAACCGAAATAAAATCGCCTCGGGGTGTATTCACCGCTTTTCCAATATCTGACGACATCGTCGTTGTCGTCCACGTAGACGAGGTCGCCATAACAAAGGTCGGTGTCAGTCTGATTGAATCTCTCCAGAACGCTTCGTAACACATTCGGTCCGTTATATATATCGTCTGCGTTCAGAATCCCAACAATGTCTCCCGTCGCGTGATTGATCCCTTTGTTCATCGCATCATAGGTACCGTCGTCCGGTTCGCTGATCAGCGTATCAATCTGGTCGGCACACTCGTCGAGTATAGATGTCGTCTCATCTGTTGAACCCCCGTCAACAACTATCGATTCGAGTTCTGGGACATCTTTTTGTGAGTGAATTGATTCCAGCGTGTGTCTGACTCGAGGCTCATTGAAGACGGGTGTTATGATACTTATTTTCATATTATTTTAATTCAAAATATATTGGATCTCGTGATACTAAGATTACTATCCGTGGCATCTGAACAAATTTTGTGTACCGGTTGCGTTAGTGTCGATGATTTTGTATGACTTCTCCCAGGGGTTTGCCTATATGCGCCTGTGCGGCTAAGTGAAAAGCGAGCAGGTCATTATGACCTTCCATTTGGCTAAACACTCGATCAACCGAGTGCTTATGATGGGGATCTCCACGGTGAATGCTATTTTCATCGATCCGATTTCGCACCTTGTTTAGTTCACCATTGGGTCTCCTTCGGGCAGACATGTGTACATAGGACTTAAGATTAATGAGGTGACTGCCGAGGCATAACCTGGGGACCCCGTCAGGTTCTGTGGGTTCCCTTCGAATACTGTTCGCACCCGTTTTCTCAGTTTTTCGATGGCATTGAGTCTTTGTACCCAGTAAAGTAATACTTCTGTAATCTCTCCTCCGCATTGCTTGGTTTGTCTCAAATCACGCAATCGATCAAATCAACTATAGTGCTATCTCTGAGTCGGCGTTTGAGATAGGCCAAATCGATTGTAAGGACCGTGTAGCATTCCACAGAGAAACAGAGTCTCTCAACGCCGTCAGCCCATCGTGACGATAGGCACAGATGAGGTAACCTCCTAGACTCTCGTAGTATACACATCAATAATTCCCTAATAACTCGTATTGAGTTTCCTCTGAAGAGTACAGTTACTGGCTACGATACCGGAGCGAGGAACTCGGTGTATGTTAATCTCGCATACTCAATATATCTATTATGATTGTCGCCGTGAGTTGACGGATTGATACACGGCTGCGTGAGCTGAGGCACATGCCTCAAGTGAAAAACGTTCCTCAACACGCTGCCTTGCATTGGTCGTACGGATCTGGCTATCTTCGGCAGTAAGCGCCCCTTCGATTGCTGTAGATAATGAGTGCGGATCTTTTGGGGGAACAACCCAGCCATAATCAGGACCTGGAATCTGCTCACTGACACCCCCCACGTCTGTCGCAACGACTGGGCATTGTATCGCCATCGCTTCGAGAACGACCATCGGACAGGCTTCCGTAATGGAGGCGAGGACGAAGACGTCGAACGATCCCAATAACCGTGGAATATCATCTCGCCAACCGAGAAAGGTTACGCGCGTTTCAATGCCAAGTTCCGCGAGTCGTTCAACAAGTCGGTCGTAGTACTGTTGCTGAGACTCCAGTTGTTTCCCAACAATGACGAGGTGGGCAGATTCGCCGATATCAGCGAAGGCCTCTATGAGGTATTCATGGCCCTTAGCGGGATTGATATTTCCGACGGTACCGATGATCGGTATCTCTGCCGAGATAGACAGTTCTTCAGAGAGACACCAGTTAGGACTCGTGATTTTACTCGGATCATACTTCTCTAAGTCCACTGGAGCATAAAGCGTCGTTGTGTCTACTGATTCATCAAAGAAGTAGGTGCTAACTGCGTCGGCTGCGACAACGATTCGGTCAGCCCATCGTTCAGCAAGGGCGGCTGAGAGTTCTTTTAACGGTGTCGGTGTGAGCGTGTCATTGAAATGCCAGACTAGCGACGCATCCGAGCGAGCGGCTGCGAATGCTACAGCATAATTGAGTGGCCCGTTGACGTGAACTATGTCTATATCGTGCTTATTAATCACCGATTTTGCTGTTGTGACACATTTATAAAATCCGGCAAGAAATTGAATATTTGCTCGCACCTGGTCTGGAGAGCGAATCCGTGGCTGATCGATCTGAATACACTCAAAATCGTTATTCCGTGCTTGCTCAACGAACCGGTTGTCACCGTTTGGAATTAAAAAAACCGTGTCAATTCCTTTGGGTCTGAGTCGACGAGCCACGGAGAGAGAGCGTTTCAACGGCCCTCCAAACCGGGGGTCAGGAGCGTTACTGAGAACGCGCATGTATCTGAGTACAACTCATAAGATTGTTTAATGACAGCTTCGCGTTTTGATCATTCTTAAGCTCCATCAGTTCAGATAGCCTAAGTCTCGCAGTCGTTCCATCTCTTCGTTCGAAAGCTCGGTTCTGCGTCCGGATCTCTCGTTTTGAATAGCTTGTTCGATCGTTTTTTTCGCCTCTTCTCGGTCGAAGGACGGGGTCCCAAAAGTTCGCTCTCGGGACCAGTAGGCGGCGATACATGACCCAAGATGCCGACGCATGTACCGTCGCTTCGAGCTTCGAAATAGCTTCCCTATCAAGACGGCATACCGATCCACTCGCGACGTGTCGGTCCATACCCGCCCCCCCGTGCTATTCCACACGCCGTTGTACTTGAGCATACCTGAAAGTCCAGGTAGCCTGTCTGGGAGGAACTGGTTCTCCCAGAAACATGGCCGCGGTTTGTCTGAGAGCGCTTCTTTCGGTGCTAGCCCGTCATATTGGTACTGATCAGTATCGTAATTGAGCGCTGTAAGGACAGTCGGGAAGATGTCCACATGGTGGAAACTCGTCTCTGTTACGTCTCCATTCGGTAAGTCTGGGTGGCGGAACACTGTTGGTACGTATACCAGCTCTGGTCGCATCGGATCATTATGCCCAAGCGTTCCTCCTTCACCGAGAAGTTCCCCGTGATCAGAGGTGTACACCACTAGGGTGTCTTCGAGATATCCGAGCTCATCTAACTCATCAACACGTGCATTGAACCATTCGATATCGAGTTCGACACTTCGCTCGTAGTCTACTTCGATTGCTTGGCGATCACTGCCTTTGGACTCGAAGTATTCGACCGCAGTGCCCGTGTGGTCTCCGTACGGCGCATGACCACCCGGTCCTCGCTCCATAGTAATGAAAGGCGGTTCCAGTCCATCGAAGGGGGATCTCTCAGTCACAGGATCGGTATTTAGGACCGAGTGTATTGGGTCCGTATCGTTACCATGGTACTCAGTCGCGTAGGCAAAAATAGAATTCATGAAGCGGTTGTCGACTCCAGGTACATCAAAGAGCCGGGTGATATCGTCTGGAAGCCGGTCGTTGAACGACCGAACACCATGTGTCGGAGGATAGCACCCTGTAACTAGTGATGCGAATGACGCTGGGCTGTGGGTTGAGCTAGCTATTGCCCGAATAACTGTGTCCTGCTTTCCGAAGTGCTCGGGGAGCAAGTCTGCACGGATTGCGTCACCAACGTATATGAAAACATTGGTTACAGATAAATCCCTGAACGCGTTTGTTAACTTCTTAATGTTCATAGCTCACTCCAGCTCTAAACACTGGATATTGTTTCTTGATGCTGTTCAAACTGTTACGTTTTTTGTTATATCCCATGTTACTGGCATTGGAATATCGGTATATTCCAACCACTATGTAATAATTTAATTTTTGCTTTACTCGCACAACAATTTGAGCTTTGTATGGTGAATTGTTAACGCCATGCCCTTATACATACATCTATTATTAATTTTTGTCAGCCGTTGTTTAGATGAACAACACGCAATAATGCTAAAAGATACACCCCCCAGCCAAGCTTGGAGCATTATGATTCATCAGGTAAGACCGATCGTAGATAGATAATTAACAATTCTCTAGTATTTCCTCCACTGTATTATGAAAGTCTCTACCTATCTTTTGTTTGTTATTATTTGTTAGTACTCTTTTTTTCGCTGACCCTCCCATTTTACTCGCGCGTTCAGGATCGTTTACAAGTGATTCTACAACTTCCCGTAGAGCACCCTCTTCCCAATCAGAGTCCACCAGTATTCCATCAACACCATCTTCAACTTGCTCTGGCAATCCACACGCTGTATTAGCTATACGAGGTAACCCTGCTGCGGCAGCTTCAAGCATAACATTTGGATATCCATCATTGTACGAAACATACACAAAAATGTCGCCACAAGCGTATATCTCCTTGATATTCTCAACATAACCTAATAAACGTATATTATCCGTATTTATTTTTTCTACATACTGCTCAAGGGCTGGTAGGTACCTTCCACCACCTGCAATGACGTAAACGAGATCTTCTCGTTCTTTGAGCAGTGGTACAACATCATCAAGTATTTTAACAACACCCTCGTACTTTGCAGGGAATTTAAAATTTGATACTGTCAGCAGGAACGTCTTGTTCGCCTCTATACATGGTAGACTGCCCGATAAATACTCGCTAGCATATAGGTCTTGTTGAACTGGAGTACGGACCACTTTGACACACGAGTCGCTAATATTGGTATTCTTGATTGTTTTTTGTCTTAAGTCTCCAGACACTGTTATAAAGCCAGCCACTGTGGACTGAACCACTCTTGAAATTACAAACCTGAGTATGTACTTCATCAATCTCAGCGGTGAGCGTTCATTCCAATATTGGTTCATACGCTCTCTACTTCTTAACCAGATGTTTCCTCCAATCCGCACTATAACTGGTGTACTAGTAATCTGGCCTACCAATACAGATATTAGACCTATCAAATTCATTCCATTCACAACAATCACGTCATAATCACTTTGATAGAATTTTGTAAATAATTTTTTAACAAAAAAGACGTATTTTATCAAAAAATTGGACGAATTATCTAAAATAATTGCGTCTGAACCACTAACCGTTTCAACGGGTCCTGCAGTCTTGGATGGACGGTGGGCAGTCACTAGTAGTATATTACAACTATTATTCATTGTTTACTGCTGTCTGAATAGCTTTGATTAGTGGTTACACTAATATATGTCGAAAATATAATCGCACTAGTAATGTAAAATTGGTGTCGAGTGAGCAACGGCTGAAAGACGCCAAATGAAAGTAATAAAATATATGTCCAGCCTATCGATGTAAACTCACTTTTATGGAATTCATCATCGATAATACTGACCCCTCTGAAAAACCATAAGATGGGTCTTAAAATCACTAAAATAATACAGATAAAACCTATAACGCCCAATTCTGTCGTGAATTTAAAAACTGGATTGTGTGGATGTGGATAGTAATTCTGCCCTGTAATTTCAGAGTAAATAACTCCAAAGTTATTGAATCCGACACCAACAAGTGCTTTCTCCGGTTGCGTGATTATGTTCCACACCACAATATAAATCCGTGACCGAACGGGCCCTGGCTTGGACGGATCTCCATATATTAAGTAACTCAATTCTTGTGCCGATTGATCCACTAACCTCCCAAGCAGAGATGGCGTGACTAGTAGAAAGCTGACAGCCAGAAGTATTGAAGATAGCATCACAGCGCTAGCTCTATACCGTGATATTTTCCAACCAATTTTTGTGTGATCTATAACCGCTAGGCCACAAATGAATATGCCTAAAACTATCAGTGGGCTGCGGGAACCTGATAGTACAATTACGGCTGTGCCACCAGTCAGTATCATTAACCCTGTGAATCGTTTGTAGACAGCATTTGAATGGAAAATATAGTGAAGTGCAATAGGGAATGTAATCAGCAGCGTAATCGAGTGAATATTTATATTAGAATCAAATGTAAAATCACGGAGATATCCTATTGAAATACCCCCAGTCGGCGAGTAAAGAAAAGTCATTGCTGATATAATAAATATGCTGAAGATCGAGAGAAAGATTAAGAAACTGATCCAGTTTTTCACCTGTGTTCGATCTTTAATTGTAGAAAACAAAATCATGAAAGCTGTTGTCGAAAGAATTCTAAACTTCAGTACGGATAGAACTCTTTCTGGTGAACGTGCCCAGACTATACTAAGAGCAGCGAATAAATATACAACTATTAAGAATATCACCTGCTGATTAAGAACTATCTCTTCTTCAGAAAATAATAAATGTAGCCCCGAAGCTAGTAGACAAACTAGCGAAACAAACAACAATATATTTTGAATACTAATTAAATCCATCATATCCACGGGACGGCCGATTAGCTGGTATGATATAATGGAGATGTAGTACACCATCAACAACATACTTCGAAAGGTCCTACCGTGTACAAAATTCACCACTATATTTGTGCGAATAAGCTATTACTAAGTGTACCCAAGCGCGCGCAACTGTTCATCCATGTCTACCAATTCATCCTCCGATAATTCTTCTGAGTTTGAAATATTGTCTATCTCGGCCCACGGAACCTGCCTGAGGTTCCGGTGATGGACTCTGTTTGGGTGACCATAAAGCTTGAATGGCGATCCAAAGGGGCGTTCCCCCAACAGATTTCCATGGTCGGAAGTTATTACTGTAGTGCCATCTAGCCTCTCTGTAAGTGGCATTACAACATCTAAGACCGATTCAAGATTAGACTTGTAACCTTCCCAACATTTTTTCTGATCTACAATCCCCAAGGATAGCGCATCCCACACATCACTTGCCCGGTCTGAACCATCCATTTCTATTTGATCGGTACCTTGGAACGAGGTGAAATTGAGATCCTGATGTCCAATAAATGGATAATGTGGCTGCATAAAGTGGACGATCAAACGCTTTTGAGGAAATGCCTCTGAAGCCTTAATTGCTGCCTCAGCAACCTTATTAGGAGGTATTGTCCCAAGTTCAACATCGAATTCTTGCTTCCATACGTCTATAAATCGACCTACTGCAGTGCCGATCTCTCTTGAGACAACCGGTGACGCATTTACGTAAACAACTTCTTGCGCCGCATCCCCACTAAAATTTTTTTGTGTCCATTCACGGGTGCCGCTGGCTTTGCTTTGACGTACTTCGTAGCGATCGAATTGAGAAATGTTTACGGTTTGTTCAAACAGATCAGCTCGGCAGGCATCCAGTATGAGGATGTTATCCCAGCTCTCATTTAAAATTTCGATTGCTTCTTGATCACTGTAGATCCGCTGCTGAACAGGTCCCAAAACCCTTTCAGCAAACTGTGAACGGATCCACGGTGAGTTACCCAGATTGGAGCCGACTTTATTTATACCAGTCAAGACTCTATGCCAACTGTCTCGCAGCATTCTGTACATAACTGCCGTATATGCTGCTGTGTATATATCTTCGGGTGTGGCTGTCTGATATTAATTCATACAACGAGTTGACATTTTAGTTAAAATCTAAACATATAATTAAAATTGTCTAAGCAGGCTCTGTTGAAATCCTCAGAGAGTTATAGGTTCGATCGGTAGCCTAACCAGATGAAAGCCCTCCCGAAGTCGCAGGTTGCGTTAACTTAGAGGATGAGGCGGATGAGTTCTGAGTGTCTATGACAGAATTTGACCGCCCCAGCGAATGTGTCGCGTAGATCGACTTGTCGTTTGTGGAGCGAGATCGAACGCCGCGCTGGGCGATTGAAATAGTGATCTGCTGTCACTTGGCCGGTGTATTATTATGGGAGGTGAGTAAATAGCTTGAACCGTTTGGGATCAGGCGGAGTCACGTTGCTATTCATAACTGGGTACATAAAGCCGAACTACAGTCGATCTCGACCGTCTCAGAGGATCAACTTGCTGTTGACCAAAAGATGCTCTGCCTTCACGGCCAGAAATTCTGGCTGTACGACGCGGTTGATCACAGACGAACGAGATCCTCCACGTAAGACTCTATCCGACCGCAAATAAACAGACGACGCGATGGTTCCTGGGCGAACTACACCAGTGCTATCAGCTGAACAACGTGGAATTCCTCATCGATGACGCAGACTATCTTGGACTAGTTCTCGCTGAAGGCGGCTATCGATTTCACATTATTCGGCATGGAACTCGAAATGCTATCCAGCGTATCCTTTGAGAAATAGAACGACGAATATTATTGCTTGCGAATAGTTTCAGCAACGCCGCGTTAGAGACCGCTCAAAGCTGGCTCGAAGCCTTCGCCGTCTACCACAATTCACGTCAAACTTAACCCAACCCCATCAACTGCGTGTCGCTAGACAGTTGGGTAACATGAATACTGGTAGTTACTGTATTTGTCTTTTTATCCTCAATAGTGATGCCCGTCGTCTCTCGATAGTTTACATCTAAACATTCAGGGAATTCGAGTAGCGCAAGCGAGAAATTGTCGATAAACGTTCGTCTCCTCAGCCCAATATTCTGCGTGTTCGCCTTTACTTGTGGGTGTTTTCTGAGATTCAGTTACTAACACACCCACCTGTAGTTGTTTCGGTAGAAAAGCATCGAAGCAATAGGATTTGAACAGGATCATTATTGTGAATTTTTAGTTCACCGAGTAGCCGGTTTATCTTTAATTAATACTCTCAGTAACGCTTAGTTGCTGTATATTCTATCAGATTCGACAGGTCTGTGCCGGTAATATTTGAAAAGAATCTTAGCCGTGATTACTACTATATATAGTGATTTTGAATATACTTTAAACTAAGTGTAACTATCGAACTTAACTAAAGACAAATGTAATTACGAGACACTGCCCAAGTTCTCCTCGATGTCTCAAATGTACTTCCTCAGAACATTGGATCGGCTCAATCTGTGGTTTTTATACAAACTACTGTGGCTATTTTCTAAACTGACTAATATACAAATTACTTTTTGGCTTCCTAATATATATGATATAAATAATTAAAACTATTTAAGTATAGAGTGGATAATGCGACGATTATATTATGTAATATAATTAGATCAAGACTCAATATCCTAGAGGAACTGTCTAATGGTATCCAAGCGCCCGAAAATCGGCTCGAATAGTTTCCTGTCTGTTTCCCGAATCGGGATGATGAATACTATTGTACCAATAGTTATAAGAAAATATGGTAGTGAAAACGCAACGGCTGTCCAGTCTGGAAACGGCAAAACAGCTACTGGAAAGATTAGGAGTAATGTAATAGCGGAGGATATAATAATACGTGAATAATCATAATTAAATGACAGATTTTGACGTGCAAAAAAGAACTGCATCACGTTAAGCAAAACCAGAGAAATTCCGGTCCCAACAGCCGCACCAAATATTCCGTATTTTGGAATGAGTAATATATTAACAATAATGTTGAGAACCGATGCAACAATATAGGTATATAAAACTATTCTTGCTCGCTCATAAACTTCCAGAATTGTCCCGACTGGCCCAACAATAACACTGCCAAGCATTGAGATCGCGATAACCGCGAGGGCGTTACTGCTTTGTGCATACCTTGGCTGAAACAGACTACTCAAAAGTTCCTCGCTAAACGTGACTGTCCAAACAACAATGGGCATTGTCAATACAAGTGACCAGAAGAGGAATGTCGCCAGCATCTGGTCCTCTCTTAATTGACTATCGGTCGTGCGGATCCTGACTGCGAGAGGATAATATGACCTGTTTAGCGCTTGAAACAGGATTGAAACAGAGAAACCAAGCAAGAATGCTGGTCTGTACAGAGCGATGCTACTTGTGGATCTAAATACACCAAGTAACAAATAGTCAGCACTGGACAGGATACGAGCGGAGAATCCCGAGAGCAGAAGCGGTAATGAAAAAACTAGTAATTTTTTAACAGGAATCTCAACGCCCTCTGCTCTGGCTCGTAGGCCGCGCAGGAGAATGATAACGCCTCCAATGACTAGCAGCGCAAACCCAACCACTATTCCTGCTATCATTGTATTCGGTGAGAGACCAACTACGACCGCAACTACCACTGCACTCAATCTTAGTATTGCCTGACCAAATTTCCCCGTACACACGGCCAATCCAAATTTTTCCCATCCTTGGAAAGTTTTAGAGAGAACACTGAGAGTAGACACCAGAGAGACAAGCCCAGCAAAAATCTTTAATAAGGGTATAAATTCCGGATCATTAAAAATACGTGTCGATATTATGTTAGAAAAGAAATAAAGAACAGATCCCATCACAGTACCTACGAATAGAGCTACAAAAATAGCAAGAATGGCGGTTCCATACGCTTTATCTGGCTTATCTTCAGTTATATACTCTCCAATATATCTCTTTGCTCCAAGTCCTAACCCTAGATGTAAAACTGGCCCAGCGAGTGCAACCAAAGTAAGTCCGAGAGAAATTCGGCCGTAATTTTCCACTGAGAAAGCCCTAGTTAATAGAATATTCTCAAGGAATCCGAACCCCTGGCCGAAGATGGTTGCAATAGTGAATATTACGCCACCTTCGAAGAGCTTAGTATATACATCATCTCTATCTGGCATACGTCTATAACAGGATTGACGGCCGTAATGATAGCGTTGATTTGGCTATTCAATGAGTTGAGAATTGACAATCCTATGCCATTAAATTTTATCAGCAACCGAAAATAATAAAATCGAGTATCGACCCGGACAGGATTATAACACATCTTCTACACGCCACATAGATACTCTTCCACCCTGCTTCTCACCCCCGATATTTTTGAGAGCAACAATTAATTCACATTCTTTATTCGACACGAACACACAAATTACACCAACCACGCTGACCACCCAACACATACTCACCGTAAACCAACCACGACGAACCCCACACCTCACATCCCGAACCACTACCCCAAGCGGCCAAGCCCTCCCGCTCCCCAGCTAAATGGCTACAACCCCAGAATCCCCTCAAGACGACTGTGTTGAATCGCTGTAAGGCGTCGAGATTCACTGTTTGACGAAGCGCATGATGTTATAGACGACACATATCAGCGCGATCTCGCGGAACTCAGGAAACCATGACCGCGCTCGCACGGCGAAGCCGAACGAGCCCTTCACAGCCGAGTTCACAGTTCCGGTCATAGAGCGCCGATTGTAGCAATTATCGTCGATTCTGGGGTTGTATGCGTGGTCGTACGGTGCGAAGATGCGGTGCTTGATCAGCAGCCTGATCCCGAGATCGCGAAGACCTTCACGAAGTGATTGCTTGTCGTAGCCCTTATCGGCCGCAAGAGACCGCAGGTCGCCCGCGTTTCGGCGGGCAATCTGCTCACCGAGGTCTACGTCGTTCCTTCCCGGTTAGTTGAGCAGTGTACGTCAAGGATAGCTTGAGACGCTGTATCGACGATTTTTGTGACTTTTAGCTTCTGAACGCGGTAGCTGATCCGCTGGTAGTAGTGGCAGCCCGGCTGGTGAGCGGTCGTAGAATGTGGCGTCAATCGCGGCGTGTTCAGAAAGGTCGTGTAACTGCGCCGACTGGCGCAGCAGCACTCGACAGACACTCACGCTGATCCGGTCGAACGCCTTACACAACGTGGAGACGCGGAGAGATCGGCTGCGTTGAGGCCGATATCCCCGGTTATTTGTGGCATCTCTTTGAGCAGGCCGATTGTCACGCGGTACGACGTATCGAGGTAAATTCGGAGACAGTGGAGGGAAACGAGTGCGTAGTCGACGAATCTGCCGCCACCGTCTGGGGCAGCAGACTCGCCTCAATCGCCAGTAACTCTTTGAGCAATCGGCACAACTTCCCCAACGAAGCGGGAGATTTGTGTCATAGGCAACCGAATCTTCCCGCTTCAACTCCTTTGATTTAGTGGTCTACCCCGCTGCCGTATAGCGATTCAACACAGCCGTATAAGTCGGTGGAATTCATCTGTTGTGTATCTCACTCTGTACAGGGTCGGTAGCATTTCACGAGCTGAAGTATTTACCGCACCACTTCCACGTTCATCGCCACCCCCACCCCACCATGTCAAGTGTTCGGACGATGCTGGCTAGGGCCACCCGAACAAAACCGATCGAACTCACTCGATCCGCGTCGCCACGCCCGTGGGGAGCACAATGGAATCGAAATCCCGAACCACGTCACCGACAATATCGAGGGCGACGTCGAACTCGTACTGGTAGTAGTGCCCACCTGCCCGCCCCTCGTTTTTCATCTGGCGATCGAGGATGCCGAGCATCGCCAGATCCGCGAGGTGGTCGTGCATGCGGCGACGAACGAGCGGGTCGACGTTGGAGCCCTCCGCAATACGTCGATACAGCGGGTACACGTCGCGGATCCGCGCCGGGGTCTCCTGCTCGAACGCGAGCTGTAACATGGCCACGAGCGCGAGATGCCCGTGTTTCGTCAGCTCGCGCATCCCGTGTTCGACCTGGCTCTGTTCGAGTTTCTCGCGAGCCTGATGAACGTGGTCCTCTGTTAGTCGCTCCTCGCTGTTCGTCCGCGCGATCTCACCGGATTTATACAAGATATCTAACGCCTGCCGAGCGCTCCCTGTGTCCTGCGCCGCGATGGCGGCACACAGCGCGATCACGGCGTCGTCCACCGCGTCGTCGTACATCGCACCGGCCACTCGCTCTTCGAGGATGGCGCGCAGTTCCGGAGCGTTGTACGGTGAGAAGTGAATCTCCTCCTCACAGAGGGTGTCCTTCACCTTCGGAGAGAGGTCGTCCCGGAAGCCAAAATCGTTGCTGATGCCGATCACCCCCGGTTTCGCCTTGGAGAGGTAGCCATTTGCGCGGGCTCGCGGGATCTCGTATAGGATCTCGTCGTCGCTGCCGATGTGGTCGATCTCGTCGAGGACGAGGAGGACTGTCCCGCCGATCTGGTCGAGTTCCTCATACAGGATGTCGAACACGCGCTGTTGGGGATATCCGGTCGTGCTGATCTGATCGTCTACTGGTCGCAGTTGGTTCACAAGGTTGACCGCGACTTGGTAGGACGACGAGAGGTTCGTACAGTTGAGCCAGCACACCGAGAGCTCGACGTCGTCGTACTGTTTTGTATCTCGCTGTAGCTGTTTCAGCAGATAGCGGGACACCGCGGTCTTCCCGACACCCGTCTTTCCGTACAAGAAGATATTCCGGGGTTGTGCGCCGTTAACGATCGGTTGAAGAGCTGCTGTGTACGTCGAAATTTCGTCCTCGCGAGCGGTAATCGAATCCGGCTGGTAATCCTCGCGGAGCATGTCCTCGTTGCGGAATATCTCCGTGTCCCGTGTGAACGTCGCCATCCTCTATCGCGTTCGACTCGGCCCATACGCATAAAACCACCGCGTCAAGTGTATCGTATGAAAATATAGATTATCGAGGTCTATCGGTTAGCACTTGACGTAGTGGAGTGTCTCCCGGTCAGTCCTCGTCGATAGCAACCGAGAGGAACACTCGACACGGTGGGGTGGGTTTCCTTCGACACGACGGCTGGACCGGTTTCACTTGGTACAAGGCGTGGGCACATCTCAACCTCCTATTTCAGTTAGACGCAAGCGGACCGCCTCGCAGCCGACCGAACCAGTTGTCGTTCGCGACTCCGGACGGTCGACGTCGGGTCAACGCCTCTCCAGACGGTTCCCACGCACGAAACACTCGACACGGTGGGGTGAGAGATCTGACTCCTACTCCAGCGAGGAAAGCACTTGACATGGTGGGGTGTCACGTATCACTTCCTCCCGTCCCATCCACCCGCTGGCTTACCCGTTATTCGTCAGCTCTTAGCGAGAAAGAGACGGAAAGCACACGAAACGTACTCTCTCTCACCGACTACTCTTCCAAGCCGGCCGCAACCCGAATTCTATCCGGACTATGTATCCGAGCCAACCCCTGATCGATCGTTCCCCCATCGCGTTCATCGTTACTCTACCCCGCTGTATCGAGTGTTCTTCTCGACATGAGGTGGGACGCGGAGATGTCTAGGTACCTACATCGAACACTTGACGCGGTGGGGCGTGATACGAGACCTGTCGTTGGCTGTCTCCGAGAACACTCGACACAGTGGGGTGGGGGATCCGACTGCTGCTCCGACGAGGAAAGCACTCGACACAGTGGGGTGTCGGGCGCTCAGCCCACTGACTCTCCCGCTTGCTTCCCGTTCATAGTCGGCGGCGAGGCGGAGAAGAAACGCCGCGACGACGCTATCGACGACCTGCACATCGTCGAGGCCCAGGACCTCGTCCAGCGCGGTCGATTGCGCAACCGGATTCGAGACCAGACCCAGTACGCCCACCTGCTGCTCGAAACGCTCGCGTCCCTCGGACAACGAGGCGCGACGCCGGCCCGGTCGAAGACAATCAAAACCCGGTACGAACGCGTGGCGAACGCACACGCCGTGGACTCGCGCACGACGCTGAAAAGCATCCAGAACCACCTCTCGGCTCCCCACATGCTCTGGTTCCTCCAACGGACCGACCGGAATCGGGGCGAGAGCGGAGATGCCGTCTCCGTCCCGTCCTCGGTGGCCATACCGAAACGGACATTTCGAACGCCGGTAATCGCTCGGGTCCGAGGAATCGCCGGTCAACAGCGACCCACTCGGCGACATTCCAGCTGCTGACAGTTGTTGCGGCGATGGTCTGAAGTACATAGACTTCGGACTAACAGTATGACCGCTGATCGCGACCGCGTTCGTTCGGACGGCGGGATCGACGCGCTGGACTCGCCACCGAGAGACGTGATGGACGAAGAGGCGCTCAAGCCAGAGACGCTGGCCCAGAACGCTCCGCGACTCGAGACGGTCGTTCAACTGCTCAACAACCCAGCACTGGCCCGCGTCTACGTCTACGTCTGTTACTGGGGGCCGGTTGCCCCGCCGGAGATCATGGAGGCACTCGATATCTCGAAATCGACGACCTACGAGTACGTCGATCGGCTGGTCGACCTCGGCCTCGTCGACCGTGATGACTCGACGCGCCCCCAGCAACTGACTGCCGAGCCGATCGTCATCGTCGAGCAGTACGCCCCGATCGTCATCACACCGACCGTCCTCCACGCCCTCGCGCTCCAAGAGGTCGACGAGGATGTCGCGTACTTCATCGACCGCTACGGTATCGGGAAGCTCATCGCTGCGCTACGGGGTGCTGGACTCCATTTCGCGGGCAAGACAACCCAGCGGATGGTCGCCGCTGATATCGACGTTCGCGAAACGGAAGCAATGATGATCATCTACGCACTCAAACCGGCACTGGCCGTTGGCCGAGACCACGATCCGTTCTTCGAGTATCTGTTCCCGGATGTGGATGACGAAATGGATCTCCCCGACCTTGACGAAATATCTGATGCCCCGACCCGCTCGTCGGATCTCGATAGGTGAGTCGGTCGAATGGACGCCGACACACCATTCTCTGCTGACCAGGACATCCTTGTCGACGCGAATATTATCTACGCAATCGGCAGTCCTTCGAATCCTCAGTATCAGCGCTTCCGGAGTGCAGTGCAAAATGCTGGCGTTGTCTGTGAATCGCCTCGGGGTCAAGCCCCGAGGCTTCCTGTTTCCACGACGCGCTTTGCAGACACCGTAGTGGTGTCCGTAGAGAGCGCAGTCTCCACAGGCGTGTCTTCGGGCCATTCCAGCCCTAGCTCAGAAAAACCACGTTGCAGAATATTCATCGCCGCATTCGCGTCACGGTCACACTCGAACCCACAACTCGGACAGGAATGTTCCCTGACCCAGATTGGCTTCGCAGTCTCAACACCACACGACGCACACTCTTTGGTCGTCCCTTCGGGTTCAACCTGCTTGACGTGACAGCCGTACAGGTCGGCCTTGTATTCGAGGAGCCTAATGAACTGTCGCCACGCCGCATCCTGCTTGTTGCGGGCGTTGTGCGACTGTTCGAGCATCCCCTTCACGTTCAAGTCCTCGACGAACACGGCGTCGTATTCACGGACGAGCCACGTCGTGATCTTGTGCTGGTAGTCCAGCACTTTCCGACGAATGTGACGCTTCACCTTCGCTACTTCCCGACGTTGCTTCTCGTAGTTGTTCGACCCCTTCTCCTTGCGAGACAACTTGTGTTGCTCGCACTGGTGTCGTTCGTACTCGTCTTCAAGATCAAGCCAGTCCACGGTCTTGCCATCCGAAGTGTGGATGTAGTTGAGAATACCGAGGTCGATTCCAACGCTGTTACTCGCGTCAAGCGAGTCCACGTCGGGCTTCTCGGGCAGGCCAGCGTCGTCGGTTTCGAGGCCGAAGGAGACGAACCACTCGCCGGTTGTCTCTTTTTTGATCGTGACTTCTTTGATGTCCGCTTCATTCGGGATGTCGCGGTGATAGCGGATTTTGATGTCACCGATCTTGGAGAGCCAGAGTGTCGCGTGTCGGCCACTCGTGTTTTTGAGTTCGAAGCCGGACTGCGAGTACGTCATACTCTGGGCCTCCCGAGGTGACTTCCACTTGAGTTTCCCAACTTTCCGTCCGTTCTCCTTTTGCTCGGTGAGTCCTCCGAGGTTCTGGTAGAACCGTGTGACTGTTCGTTGCAGAGCCTTCGAGTTGACTTCTGAGAAGATGGGGAACTCGTCTTTCCAGTCGGGGAGTCGGTAGTGGTGTTTGTACGCGGATCCGATGGTGTCGGCGTCCACGTTCTCATACTCGTACAGAGTGTAGTTGTACGCTTGGCGATGAACGTCGATGTGGTATTCCAGTTCAGCCGCTATCGCTTGTGTCGGATATGCAGGGTAGCGGTGACTGTACTCCATCGCTGTCTCTTGATTAGCGATGTGTCCGCTTAATGGTTTGTGTCACAGAGTGTCGGATTCAACCCCGGGATCAAGCCCCGGGGCATTCCCCTTGCATTCCGTAAACTCCCTAGGCGCGTGATCGGTGAACTTGGAGGACCAGAAACGGACCGCGTCCGAACGGCGCTCGACGAGGGGTGGGCAACGATTATTGATGCTCCCTCACCGACGGATGGCGACGCTGTCGCCGCGAGTGATATCGCCAAACGAACTATTGCGAACGAAACCGATCAGCCCGAACACGAGGTCGAAAAAACGGATGCGATTCTCGCCGGGTTGGCGATCCAGCACGTCAGAGACCGTTCAACGGCGGGTGTTATCGTCCTCACAGACGATAAGCCTGCCAAGAAGGGTATCGAGAACGCCGTCCGGGCGCAAGGATACACGGACACGATCGCGGTTCACAGATTAGAAGACATCATCGGTGACGATTCGGGCGACTCGATGCGGCTGATCTAGGTCAGGGGGTGTCCACTATGCGGAAATTCCTCCGCTGCTTAAGCACCCGCGACCACAACTATCCGGTTTCACTGAAACGTGAGTGTGTCCGGAACGAGTCGGGAAACGATCCCGTCGAAGTCGTCGTCGAAACTCAACACCCCGTCTATCTCGTGATATTCGACCATCGCGACGGTCATCGCGTCGGTGAAACTGAGCTCGTGGTCGGCGTACGTCTGGTGGACGGACACGGCACGATCGAAGAGCGTCGGAGATGAGTGGAGTAGTTCGATGGCCGAGGGGTATCCCGCACCGCGAATGCGCCGTCCCACCTCAAGCCCGGCGTCGATGTCCCCTGTCCGCCGCTGCGTCAGCGTGACTGTTTCGTCGTAGACGTAGTCGCTCGTCATCACGTGACCGTATTCTGCGGACGAAAGGACGGTGTTCAACGCCTCAGTACCCTCCGTGTGTCGGCTAGCGTCGGCGTCGTGATGCGCGTAGAAGACGCCGGTGTCGACGAAGACGCTCATCCGTAGAGGATGTCGTCGATGTCGTCTTCCGTCGTTTCCACACCGGAGGCAATCGTCCCTTGGTTGAACTCCTCGAGTTCCGTTTCGTTCAGGGCTGTTGTTCCGTCTCGGAACGAATCGACGAACTCCGCGCGGGAGTCGACTGCCGATTGAATGAGAGTGGAGAGAATTTCCTGCTGAGTGACCTTCTTCCCCGTTTTGAGCCGGATCTCTGCCTGGAGTTCTTCGAGCTTTGATTTCGCGTCTTCATCCATCTTGACCGCTGTTGACATACAGTTGAGTTGTGACTACAACACAGTTAATGTTTCTACCAAAATCAGCGATGCTTGTTCTGACTGAACCAGACCGCTTTCTCTGTGGGCTCAACTTCGAGTTGTCACCGATACATCCCTCAGAATCTCTACCCTTATCACTGAACCACCACCCTGTTTCTCACCCCCGATATTTTGAGAGCAACAATTAATTCACATTCTTCATTCGACACAAACACACCAATCGCACCGACTTCGCTGACTACCCAACACAGACTCACTGTGAACTACACACGACAACACCCACACTCCACATCTCGAACCGCCGCCCTGAGCAACGACGCCCTCCTGTGTCCCCGCTAAATGGCCGCCACCCCAGAATCCCCACAAACTGACGACGACCGCGCTGAAAACGACCAGGAAGACTCTTCTACCCCAGACACCCTGCCAGACGAGAAGTTCAGGCCCAGCACACGCGCTCGGTTCGAACCACCTAAAGACAAGCCCCAACGACGCTCGGCCTTTCGGATTCGACTCCCCATCATCGAAGACGAATTCGAAACCCTCCCCGATTACATCCGCGGGTGTATCACCCAAGTCATCGAAAAAGTCCGGAAGGAAACCGCCGGTGGAATCAATCAGTTCGAAGTACTCCAGTACCCTGGTCCGGTTGGCTTAGAACTCATCTTGAGCATCGAGCCAAAACGGAATGACGCCCGAAGTACCAACCAGAGCACGGTCGGCGACTTTGTCGACAGGACCCATGAGGCGGGCGCCAACAAACTCACCAAAGCGATTCAAAAATACGTTCCTGAGGAATGTACCGTTGAACGTGGGTCTCTCGATCTGTCTCCACTCGGTACCACCCCAGTCAACGTGTCTCGGCTTCATCTCCGTAAAGATCACGTGGTCAATCCCGTTGGCACGAGCGGTGTCGACGTGCTCGCGACGACGTTTAACACACTACGTGAGCACTCAGTAGCATTCGTCTATCAAACACTTCTTAAACCGAAACAAGATGGCCAGTACACTGCCGCCGTTCGACTTGCGACGTATCCACCTCAGTTCGTCTTTACCGGTCGAGAGGACTTCGTTAAGATCGCTGAACGCGGCCACCCATTTGATCTGGCGACGACGTTCGGCGCGTACAACCTCACCTCCAACTTCCGGGGACTCACTGACCGGTACTGGGAAACCGAGTACACCGAGAAAATCAACGGTGAATCGTTCGGCAGCGCAAGTTACACTGACGAAATGGTAACATCGCGCAAATCAAGATCGCAGGCACGGCGTGAAGCGGACCAAGTGAAAGAGATCGTGCTTGGCAAAGCCGATTACTGGCATATGCTGTCTGCGAACGCAACGTGGGACACACTGCTCAAAAAAGAACTCAACCGCTATGCTCGATTCGATATTACGGGACCGTTCGTAGCACAACTCACTGGCCTGGTTCGATTACGCTGGAAGACCAACCCGTGGGGGGTCGTTCCAGGGCGTGAACCGCCCAAATTCTACACAGAAGAGATACTCAACACGTACGGCTCAACGGCGCCAAACTATGGCGACAATGATGAGCTCATGCACGTCCCCGACGAGACGCTCGCAAACACCGGCAGCATTGAACACCACGGACACGTCCAGTCGATTATTGACATCTTCACCGAAGGCGGCGATGAGATTTACGAAATCACCCAGAACAGCAAGTCGCTGCCGGATATCGAACTCCACACAGAGACCGGTGAGGTTAGTACGATCCCGCTGACTGTCGACGCCTCATACGTCTCTGTTGAGGCCGAACTCCACAACAAAACAAAAGCGACGACCACACTCGTCAACGCTGACCGCGCCTACGCCATGGGCCGGCACGTTATCTTCGTGTATGATTCATTCAAAAGCGCACGACTAGGATATACCCATCTCAGTCAGCCGTACAACGACAACCTCTCCGACCGAGATGATGGCGGTGTTCGGCTGTACAACCGCACAAAGCCAGTGCGGTGTCCCGACGACCGCATTCCGGTGATGAAAGGCAGTACCACAACCACCTGGGAGCTGTTTGGTCGCGACCGGATTGTCGCTCGCGTCAACGATGAGCGTATCGCAGGCGGCACACCCGGCGGCGATGTCGGTGAGTTCTCGTGGGACACCCATTTCTATCAGGAGGTCGACGGCGTCCACCGCGTTGAGGATGCAGACGGAGCGGTCATTGAGACGTACAACGAACAAGAGACGTTCACCGCAGAATGGACAAAGATTCCACTCCCACACATTCCCATCTGTGGGAACTACCTTCATTTCGCAACGGTTGCGTACCGTACCGGAGAAGGTGGCATTGACGTCTACTCTGATCCCCCGGACTGGGATACGCCTGACAGCGCCGGCAAAATGAAGCGACACCGTGGCTGTCTCGACACGTTCACAGATCAACTCATCTGTGAACGCGATGACGCGCGCATCTCGTCGGGAGCACTCCAAACGTGGGCGCAACACTACTACACCGCCGCCTCAGCCCACGACACGCCACCGGGATCGATCATCGTCCAAGCACTCCCTGAGGAAATCAAAGGCGCAAAGAAAGGCGGCACCAACAACCGCAATCCGCATTACCCAGGATACGACTGGGTCATCCCCCCGGAGATCGACACGCCGCATCGCCCGGGCGTTGAAGAAGGACTTACCGACCTCACCGAAACGCTCACAGAGACGTCGGTGGCCGACGTCGAGATTGACACCGACGAGGCGGAATGAAACACATTACAACGGGGAGCCATCCCGCTTCGCCGTGGACTGCTGTTGAGTTCGTCACCACCAGCAAGTCACCAACTGACTACCATGACACGCCCGTCTCACGACTCCTCGCGCGGGTGATCTATCGGGCGCTTTTCGACGAGGGGTTCACCGCGGTCACGTTGCTCGCGGTGTCTGGACACCACCGTGAGCGGTACCTGCTTCGGTCGCGATCGACCACACACTCCAGAAAGCGTACCGAGAAACTTGCCAGTATTGCCAACGACCAACTCCCACTTGAGGTCGGCATCACGATGGTCGAAGTTGATCCAGCACCGCTCGGTGTCACCCCTGTGCCCGTCCACCGACTGCTCACAACACGCGATCACCCAGTCACGCGCGCGCAGATATCGACGCCGACCCCATTCGAACAACTCCTCAAGATCGCGACCAGTATGCGCCCACATGCGATCCAACTCATCGTCAGTCGGTTCAAGGGTGAGTCCGTTGAAGTGAGCCTCCGCGTCGCAGATTTCTCACCTACGGTGGCTACCCACACGGCTGTCGGTGATGCCCACTATCACCAGCATGCGCCCGATATAGCTGCTCCCTTTGAGGCGTTCAATCTCACGACAAACCGTGCGTTCATCTTCGATCACGGCTGGCAACAGCACACAGAAACCCGCCTGTCTGGGCCACCCGTTCCGATGGTGACACGCGAACACGGCGCGGTTGTGAAGGTCCCAACACTTGCGTCTGCTCGCGACCTCTCACGGACCCCAACAGAGTATACCGCGTTGTTCTCTGATGACCCACCTGCGGCCCCACTCACACCGACGTACGCCCAACATAGGGTGCTTCCATGGGTTCGCCTCGATGTCGAACTCTTGCCAGCGTTCTGTGGACTGCGAGCCCACACGTACCATGTCTCGCCGTGGAAGCACTTTGGTCGCGCACCACCACGAATCACCCCGCAGTACACATTGCGAGAGCCAAAGCCACCGGCAGCCTCGCCGCCGCCATCGGATCCCATTCCGGCTGCTGGGGAACTCGAGATTGAATCGTCGTTCGGTCAAACCGCCCTCAAGTGGGCCCGCGAACAGGGCGCAAACGTCACCGACGACTACGCTAGTCCGTTCGAGGAGTTCACGGCGGCGTACCCAAACCAGACACACCACTGTGTCATCCTGACGGACCCGGCGTTCATCCGTGGCGACTTGGTTGCGGTCGCCACAGACATCCATCAGTCATCCACAATTGATCGGCTCACCGTGTTCACAGACACAACTGACGTTGCGTCTCGGGCACGGAACTGTCTCCAACGCCCGTTCATCCGAACCGACGACGGGAAGACGCGACTGTACACCAAATCGATGCGACTACCGAAGACGCTTGACGCGCCAGTCCATCGACTCCCAGCAACGAGCGAGTGGATACTCACGCCCACAGGCGACTTGGAATACCATCAGGGCGGGACAGTCAGTGCCCGCGCAAGCCCCGACGAGACCTTCGAGACGATCACGGCCGGGTTCCCGCAGGTCTCTCATCGTGATGGGCTCTTCACTGTCACAAACCTCGCCGATGACGGCCAGCGCACCTACAAAACGAATGAAGCGTGTTTCGAAGAGTTCGAGTTTGTCTACCCGCCAGCTGTGCCATCGTGGCTTGTAGACGGGCTTGCGTTCGCTACGGTTCTTTTACAAGATGGCGACACCGTCTCTGAATACCAGCCCAACGCTCAGTGGGATACACCTCAGCTCACGACTCGCGATCGGGTGGCCGCGACCGAATTTTTTGCGACGTACACCGTTGCAGATCCCGATCGCTCGCTCACCTACGCTGATGTCGAAACTGCGTTTATCTCATGGCTTCGTCACCAAACCGAGGAGCCAATCGACGGTAATTTTTCTGTGAGTCTGAAGTCTGCGTTCCCTGGAACACTCCCAAGCAAGCACAGTGACGACCTCCAAAAACGGACGTGGCGGTACCCATCTGAACCCGCACAAGGATAGTGTGATTTCCTGTGCTGAGAGTGGCCCGTCTTTGCGACGGGGAGTGTACCTTCTACGTGGCGGGTGGTGGACCATCCATGCGACGGGGAGTGTGACTTCTACGTAGCGGGAATGTGGCCTCCACGTGGCGATGGTGTGGCCTCCACGTGGCGGGTAGTGTCTCTTCCACGTGGCGATGGTGTGACCTCTGCGTGGTGAGTGGTGGAACATCCATGTGACGGGTAGTGTGGCCTCTACACAGCGGGGGTATGACCTCCACGTGGCGGGTAGCGTCTCCTCCACGTGGCGGATGGTGTGACTTCCACGTGGTGAGTGGTGGAACATCCATGCGACGGGTAGTGTACCCTCCACGTGGCGGGTGGTGTAACCCCTCCATGATAGATAGTGTCTCCTCCACAACCCAGAGGCGTTGCCGCCGATATGTCTGATTAGTTGTATATATTTAGTCGTCTCCGATCGGCGCTCAACGAGTCGATTGGTGTGTTTGTTGTCTCAGACGTCGCCGCTCTCGAGCGAATTTTGTGAATGAGCGGGATAGATGAGTGGGCCAGATCGTGAATGAGGGGTATCAGGGGGCTAATGAGGGGGCTAATCACAAGACGTCGCGGCCATGATGGGGCCACGAGTCCGACTGATAATAGTAATAATAACCCTCCCACTGACGGGAGTTGAGAAACCAGCGGAACCATCTTCGGGACGGAGCCATGGTGGGTGGATCCACTTTCTGCTGTGAACAGGCTATCCTCACCTGCTCGCAAAATATGTCAGAATTCCATTTTTTCTGTAACAGACAGCGTCCGTGAACCGCTACCGAGTCTTCTACTGACCTCTGATTATTAGTTTTGAGCTAACCCGGTGTCTGATTACTTCTCCACCGGCCTGACTGAACACCAGTATCCACTCCAATCCACCGCCAAAATTGACTTGGAGACGTTGGTGTATCTCTGTTGAGCAGACCGGCACACACAGGCGAAACACTTCGGTGATATATGGTTCAACTGTATACCCGCATCTTAACGCGTGGGATGAAGTCAATTCTACTCGCTGACAGTGTTGTATCATTGTCTTCGAAGGCTTCAATGCTTTCAGTCTTAACACTCTTCACAGTGGGTGGCGTATCTTAGTCTAAGATGTCCATCGACCGAGACACCTTCGAGAACACGAGCGAGGATGAACTCGAAGACCTTTCTGTCCCGGATCAGGTTCTCGGGTTTCTCGCTGCCCACGACGATCGTGCGTTCAAAGCGCAGGAAATCGCCTCCCAGATCGGCATTGACGAAGGCGCTGTCAGCACTGCGCTCTCGCGGCTGAAGGATCGGGATTTGGTCGACCACAAGGCAACGTACTGGGCCGTAACTGACGACAACGATCGACTAGGCGGGTATAGCGGCTACGAACGGGCGACCGCTCTGTTCAATGAGCAACTCGGTGACGAAGACAAGAAGTCGTGGCGCGAACACGCCCCCGACAAGCCACATCCGAGTGTGGAAAGCGAGCAGTGACCGACGAGAACGCAACCCCGATTTTTGAGCGGGGCGACGTAGTCTACGGTGATGACCCGTTCAAAGACGAAGATGATGCCCGACCGTGGCTCATTCTTGCCAATCACGAAACCCGTCCGTTCCACGGCGAGCAGTATATCGCGCTGACGTTGACGACGAAATCCTGGATGGACGGGCTGATCGAAATTCCCGAGGAGAGTTGGCTGCGTGGTGGGACACCCGACGAGAGTCGAATCGTTCCGTGGGGCGTCCAATCGATCGACATCAAGGATATCGACTTCTGGCAGGGCCGGGTGGAGAGCGACCGTGTCGACGAAGCGGTTGCCGCCCTCGTCGGAGAGCTACAGTAGCCGACCGATCGGGAACCGGGCGGGAGCCAACTACCAACGACGGAGTCTGTTCACAGAGGGGATCACTCCGTCCACGCCGCGATCGAACCAGCGCCTGGCGAGGAGAAACCGTATGCGAGTCCCCAGTGGATGAGGTGGTTGAGAGAGACACAGTGACCATCGGAAGTCTCGAATCTGATCCTCGGTAATGGGATTTTCCTAGAGCTCAAACTCCTGATCAGGCGCTTTGTGAAACGAGCAGGTACCGAAGCACGTGAAAGAACTGGGCCCCATGCTTCCAGGCAATCCCGCGCGGCTTCTGGACGGAACGCGTTTCAACTGGGACCTCACCGATTCGTGCGCCGCGTGCTGCGGCTTCCAACACGAAGGTGCCACACGTACATGCGGTGTCGAGTGCAAGTTCCACGGCCAGCGATCGGCGAAGCGCCCTGAGGCCAGTGCCCGAATCGTGGACGTCAAGCCGAAGTTGGGTCAACTTGTTCAACAGTCGTTCTGACGGTCGGGGGATTGTTGAGCGCGCGCCCAACACGAGATCCAATTTGTCGGCGGCGATCGGCTGGATGAGTTTCTTGATGTCAGCCGGTCGGTGTTCTCCATCGGCATCGAAGGTGACGATGATGTCGGTGCTGGCTTCGCGAAACCCTCGCTTCAACGCGGCAATGTACCCCTTATTGTGTGGCTGTTCGACGACAGTTGCGCCTACAGATTGAGCCTCCGAGACAGTGGCATCCGTTGAGCCATCATCAACCACCAACACTGAGTGCTCATCAGGGAGTTCTGCAACCGTCGTGCCAATCCGGCCTGCCTCGTTGTACGCTGGGACGACAACCGTGGTCGCTGACATAGGTGCTACTCAACGCTCGGTGTACCCAGCACTTTGTCTGTCCGGTGAGTTGCGAACCATGGGAACGGTAGCAGTGAGCAGTCGTGACGCTCAGTAGAACTCTCAGTGGCTAGTATGCTGATCTGTCCACCGGGGTTGTGGGGAGACGCGCCTCCGTGCTGGGAGGTGTCGATACGGTACTCACACCTGTCGTGAGTTGGTTCTTATTATTACTATTATCAGTCGTATCTGAACCCGGTAACGGTCCTACGTCATGCGATTTTTAGCAATATCCCAATCATCTAAGTTCTATATACGTTACAACCCACTAATTGACCCCCTAATCGGATATTCTGTGTAAAAACCCCTCAAAACGACTCAATTCGTGGGTTCTTGGGCGATCTGCTGGCTGGCCTGTGAACTACTGTGCTGGCGCCGTGGGGTATGACAAAAAACCATCAAAAACGTGCCGATTCTCCGTAAGCGACATTCAGGACCTTCCCCTTCTGATCGCACGCGCAGCCCTCTAGGAAGGAGTTCGGCTGGTCGGTGACGAACGAGCGATCGCCGCCTACCGCGAACGGATAGATGCCGAATACGGGCGAACTGCCGCCGATCGGAAACGGGACCGGCGCGAGTTCATCGATCGGCTCGCGAAAGGAGACGTCTAGCTGGTGGACGAGGCGGTCGTCGCGACGAAGCCGGAGCAGGCACACGAGTACACGACCGATCCCACACCGATCCGGTCCTTCGAGATGAACGTCACAGATACTGGACCGGTGGAGCGTCTTCCGAACGGTTCTGTAGGTGCTCGTCGACGACTTTTACGACGTCACCGATCCGCCGTCCGGCCTGTCGGACGTATATCATTCCGCTGTGTTCCATCTCTTCCCCTTCCACGAGTGAGAGAAAATCGTCGTCGAAGGTCAGCAGAATCCAGTCGCGTTCGACTGCGTACCGGAGCTGTTCTCGGTCGGACTCTCCCAGCGTTCCTTCGTCTCTCGCGGTGTGAATGCTCCACCCGCGACGACTGAGACCATCGGCGACGGGGATCCAGATACTCTCGTCACAGTACAGCGGCCGCGTCATGCGGAGGCGGGCTCCGAAGACGAGGTTCGAAAGTCGTCGATGTGGTCGTAGTAGTACGCGAGTGCTCGATGGACGTCGCCGAGGCTGAGATCGGGGTACAGTTGTGTGATCTCGTCAGGGCTGTACCCGCTGTGTTCGTACGCTGAAGCGATGTCCTCGACGCGAATTCCCGTTCCCTCGATCGTCGGTGCGCCGTCACTGTGTTCGCGATCCCGAACGACTCCCATACCACGAAATGGCCGAGCAGCGACTTGAAACACGTGGTCCGGCCGATCGTGGCGTATCTCATGCCGGCCTTCCGTCGAGAGAGATCCGTGGGAACGACCGTTCTCACTCCCCACGCACCAACTCCGCCGCCCGCTCCACGTCCGCGGGCGTGTTGACGTTCACACGTCCACCGACACGAACCGTCGCCACGTCGTACCCCGCACGCACCAACAACCTCACGGCCTCGCTCAGCTGGTACTCTCCCTCGGCCGACGTACGTCGTGACGCGTAGCGGTCGCCCGGCCTTCACGCTCGTCGATGAGTACTCGGTCCGCGTCGATGTCGACGGCGTACGCGATGGCCGCGGCCTCTCCGCGATCGCGTTCCCGTTCGAACTCGATTCGGAGATCGGTTGGCTCCGGTGGCACGACTCGAATCCCACCCTGATCGCGGAACGCTTCGATGCGGTCGCGGCCGTCAAAGCCGGCTGTGAGCTCGTTTCAGACAACCGTCGGAACGACCACCTCACCGAACTGGGCGTCGGTCAGGTGAAGGCGTTCGATGAGTGCCAGATTCAACAGCGGTGAGGTGTTCGAGACGACCGTCATTCTCGCGCGTACTCGATGTCAAGCGCGAGATCCTCCTCGGTGTAGTGTCGCTCCACCCCGCGTTCTCCGAGGAGCCGATGGAACTCCGCCTTCGAAAGACCGGCTAGCTCTCGTGCCTTTCCGAAGGACAAATACTCCTCTCGGTACAGCGACACCGCGAGTTCCTGCCGGACGATCGGTTCGCGATCCTCTGGTGGTGCCGCGATCGCGTCCAACACATCCGACGGGAGATCGATGCTGCTCATGTCGTTGGATCCGGCGTCGTGCTACTTAGTAACGCTGTTCGTCCACTCGCTTCGGTCACGACGTTTGTTCCCTTGACGCCGTCCCGAAGGCGTGCGCGAGCAGCGGTCGCCCCGCCACGTCGACGAGCCTCTTCGGTCGGTCCGCCGTCAGCTCGCCGAGTCGACTGCCTCGCCCGGCAGCGGAGATGACCGCGTCCATGCCGGAACTGGGACACACGGACCACCTCAAGCCGTTGTTCCGATCTACTGAGATGTCGACCGATCGGCGATCTGGTTTCAGTACGTCTTGCGTGAGCTTGACCATGGTAGCAGCATCACCCGCTTCACGTCCGCCTTCTTCGATGCCTCCAAGAGGTTGACCGTGACATCGACGTTGATATCGGTCACCTTGCGGGATTGTCCACGCTCTCGCGTACGCCAGCCTGCGCAACTTGATGGACGACGACATTGATGTCTCCCACGAGCTCCGAGCGGTTTCTAGAACCCGCACGTCCCCCTCAGCGAACTGGTAGTCGACGGCTCAACCCTCGGCCACTCCCGGTGGACATCAAGCGCGTGGCGCTTGATCATCTAAACGCAGAAGGGTTCAATATTGTCGAGGACCGCCACGTCATGGCCGCCTTTGAGGAACAACTCGGCGATGTGGCCGCCGATGAATCTAGCCTTGCCTGTCACCAGGCTTCGGATACGCGCTGTTCAGCCGTCCACCACAAAACTCGCGCAGTTCCGCTGGAAGTAAACCTTACTGCTGGGTCAACCTCGCTGGCCGCCTTGTCTCTCTTCTGGGCAGCGATTCCTCAACAGAGGGATTCAATCTCAGACCCAAGCGATCGGCTGGGCTCGAACCCCAACTCAGCACGAGCTTTCTGTATTGATGGGCGACTTCGCTCGATATCTCCGTCACGAGCTGCGACGTGGGTGATACGCGAATCTGACTCAACTGTGTCAACGGTCAGCTGTGCGAGAGCTTTGATGCTAATACTCTTCCCGGTACCGATATTGTACGCCTCTCCGGGTGTTCCGTTCACCGCGGCAAGGCAGTTTGCGGCAACGACGTCGTCGACGTGGACAAAGTCACGCGTCTGTTCGCCGTCTCCGTGAACGGTGATATCTTCTCCACGACGCGCTTGCCCGAGGAAGATATCGATAACACCACTGTACTGCCCACCGCGCTGGCGCGGTCCGTACACATTGAAATACCGAAGCATAATCGTCTTTACGTCGTACAGCTCGTTGTAGAGCCGACAATACTCCTCAGCGGTGAGCTTTTCTAATCCATACGGAGACGCTGGTGCCTTCGGATCCGTTTCTCGAATTGGTACCGAGTCTGGAGTTCCGTACACTGCCGCACTTGACGCGTAAATGAATCGGGCATCTTCCTTCCGAGCGCATTCAAGCAGCTGGAGCGTCGCATCCACGTTTACTTCGTGGCTGTCCACCGGCTCCTCGACGGATTGTTCAACGCTCACGTTTGCTGCTTCGTGAAAAATGAGGTCTGCTCCCGCGGCTGCCTCTTCCGCTGCCTCTGAATCTCGGATGTCGGCTTCAATGAGAGTCGCTTGGTCAGCAACCCACTCGCGACGGCCGCTCGAAAGATTATCGAGAACGGTGACGTCGTTGTCAGTAACCAGCGTCTCGACGAGGTGACTTCCGATAAAGCCGGCACCACCGGTCACGAGTATCGACTGACCCGTCGGTGTGTTCATAAGAGGTCTCTATAGCTCAACCGTAAGTGCTGTCGGTTTTTGATTTCTCTGCCAGTGCTTGGTCGTTGCAAGCCACCACGATTTCCGAGGCTCCAGTAGAACATGACACAGGGCGGTAATCCAGTAGTCTACTTCGAGCTCTCTGTAACGAGACGCATAGTATCAGCGAGTACTTTCCAAATTTGCCGAATTACGATCTTCATATCGAAGCTGAATGACTGTCGTTTGATATACTGTAGATCGTATCGGATCTTCCGGCCCGGTTCCTTCCCCGTCACGTCGTTGATTTGTGCGAGGCCGGTGAGCCCGGGCTTTACGAACCACCGTTTCGGCCAGTCATCGACGCCGTGTTGAATGTCGGCATCGATCTCAGGGCGCTCCGGCCGCGGCCCAACAACACTCATTTTCCCCGATAACACTGCCCATAGCTGTGGAATCTCGTCGAGATGTGTTTGGCGGAGCACCCGCCCAACACGTGTCACTCGAGGGTCAACACCTCCTTCGTCCTCATCACTGATCTTCACGCCGGTCGCCGACTCAGCGTTTTCGACCATTGAGCGGAACTTGTACACGTCAAACGTTTCACCGAATACGGCTGTCCGCTCCTGCTCATAAAGTATTGATCCGCCATCATCCAGTTTGATCGCGAGGGCGATAGCGACAATCACCGGAGAAAGCACAAGCAGTCCGATCCCCGCAAACCCAACATCGAAAGCTCGCTTGACGAGATGATCTTGGATATCCCACGGCTCGATGTCAATATCAACGAGCACGCCCGGGTCGTCCTCTGCGAGCAGCACAGCGTCGGCAGCATTGCGGTGGGCCTTTGCGGCGACTCCGTGCTCATAGCAGGCGTCAAGCGTGCCAAAGAACTCAGCCCGGTCTGTCTCCCCAAACGCGAGGATCACGGTGTCAATGTCGTGGTTGACCAACACATCCTCAAGCCGAGAGAGGCCACCCAACTGATCAAGGCCAGTCTCTATCCGGTAGCCACCATCTGCGGCGGACATCATATCGGCGTCTGTTGCTCCGTGGTTCTCCCCCAAGCGACCTTGTGGCCGTGTTGGAAACAGATATCCAAGCAGCGCGAGATCTGTTTCACGCCCAGCCTCAGCGACACGCGAAATCTCGATAGGATCATCCCCAACAACAATTGCCCGCTCGCTGCGGGCCTCTGGGCGGCGCAGCCAGATGAACCACGCCGGCAGGATGACGAGTAGCATCGGCGTGATCAACACTAATGTTAGCCGCGGCACCTTGTACGTGTAATCGAAGTAGCCGATCGTCGCTAAGGCGAACACGGCCACAAAAACACGCTTGTGCGCGAGCGCGATAATGTCGAGAATCCGCCGCGGGCGCGGCTTGTACAGGGGAATGAATGCGCCCGCCACCACCACCACGGTCAGTACAACCTCAATGACAAACTCTGCGCCCGCCGGCGGGTCAACGGGTAGCCGTCCAACGACAGGGACCATTGACACGGCCGCTTGGACGGTGCCGTTGTTGACGAGCATCACCGCCACCGTGACTAGCACGGCGACGCCCCCCACGCTCGCAATCCGATACTGCCAGCCGGTATCCATCGCTACAACGTGTCAGTCACATCCTAATAAGCGTCGCGTCTCACGGGCGGGTGCTGTTCACAGACGTTCGAGTTGGAAGCCCACGGTGCAGCCGTGACAGAAAGCTGCCGGCCGAAGAGAATCGGCTGACTCGTCATGACTTCCGGTGTGGTACGGCGTGAGCCAGAAGCGAACGCGGACGACAATGCGGCGCGGCACTTCGGCGTGTGGCACGTCGTTGAGGCCCCCAGTCGTCTCGGCGGACGGACAACAGTTAGCAGAATACAGGCGGTAAGCCCCCTTCCTCAAGGAGCGACCAGCGGGAGCGAGTAGGGAGGAGATACACCGCCGTCATCATGTCTCAAACATGTTCGTACTCGCTGCCCAACCACCCACCGATAGAGTCAAATTGAAATAATATTTAAACACAGATGATGGATAGACACAAAGTAGAAGGCCACGAAGTCATTGAGGGAGAGGTGAAGCCGACCGGCAACGGCGCACACGTTCTCGTTCCGAAGCGATGGCGTGGTGCAGACGTGAAAATCGTCCGAACCTCAGCCCCCGACGAATAGTCAATGCGCTACACCTACAGATTCCGGCTTGATCCCACGCCTGAACAACGTGAGCTGTTGGATCATCACCGAGATACCTGTAGGCAACTCTACAATCACGCACTCAACGAATTTGAGAAAATCCCCGAATCGGCGGGAACACTCACCCAACGAATACGCCAAGTACGCGATCAGCTCACCGATCTTAAAGTCTGGTGGGATGAACTAAATGACCTCTATTCAACGGTCGCACAAGCCGCTGTCATGCGTATCGAAGACAGCATCAAAGCCCTCTCCCAGTTGAAACAGAACGGCTACAACGTCGGAAGCCTCAACTGGAAGGCTCCCAAGGACTTCCGCAGTTTCACCTACATACAGTCTGGCTTCGAGTTCGATAGTAATAAGGGTCAGACCGTATTGTCGCTGTCGAAACTTGCGGATGTTCCACTCATCAAACACCGCACAATCCCCGACACCGAGACGACCAAACAAGTCACGATTAAGAAGGAGCCAACTGGGGACTGGTTCGCTTCATTCGTTGTCGACGGGAAAGAGACACCTGAGAAACCAACCGACCCAGATCGGTGCGTTGGTATCGACGTGGGGATTCTCAAGTATGCCCACGACACCGATGGGTACGCCATCGAAAGTCCCGACTTCAGCGACGAGCGCGAACGATTGGAACGCGCCCAACGCGACCTTTCGCGGAAGGAACACGGCTCTACGAATTGGGAGACGCAACGACAAATCGTGGCGGAACGCCACGCTGATCTCAAGCGAAAGCGCCGCGACTTTCTCCACAAGCTGTCGAACTACTACGCCACAGAGTACGAATTGGTGGCTGTTGAGGACTTGGATATAAAAGGGCTGGTCGAACTCCCCAGAAACTCACGAAATCGAGGCGGGAGCGGCGTGGGGAACGTTCCTGCGGATGCTCGAATACAAGTGTGAACGTGAAGGAACGCACTTCGTCGCCGTGAACCCGCGCGGGACGACAAAGGAGTGCGCTTCCTGTGGTGTGAAGACTGAGAAACCGCTGTGGATGCGCGAACACTCCTGCCCGGCGTGTGGATTTGAAGCGGATAGAGATGCGAACGCGGCGTGGAACATCCTTTCTCGTGGTCTTGAAAAAGTAGGAGTGGGATACTCCGAATCAACGCCTGTGGAGACTGCGCTCCCTGTGGATACGCCTGTATCTGCAAAGCGCGTCGTGGAAACAGGAAGCCCTACCCTCAAGGAGCGAACGGCGTCAGCCGTGAGCGAGTAGGGTGGGGTAGTTCACCTTGGCCTCAAGTCTGGAACGGTGACACCGAGTGGTGAACCGCCTACCCGAACAGTTCGAGGCCGAGCCATGGACACGCCTCACTCTCTACGACCGACCCGCTTCAGATGAGCACAGTAGGGTGGGTAGTCGGCCTGCGAAACACAGCAGTACTTCTTAGTACCAGAAATGTCAATTGCCGCTGATGCGTAGGTCCCTCCTCCCTCGACTGGCAGTAGCCCTCCTCGTTTTGAGCAGCACAGGTGTGGTCGCCGTGACCGCCGATGACCCGGCGATCCAACTATCGTCGGTAACAGTCACACCCGACGATCCAACTACCGGCGAACAGGTCACCATCGACGCCACCATCTCAAACCTTGAAAATAGTGATACTATTGTCGATGTAACAAGCCTCTATGTCCGCTCAATAGGAACTACAGAAGAGTTTGCCCGCATCGAGGATGTCGGATCGATTTCTCCTGGTGGATCACTGTCTGTCCCAATTTCAGCGACGTTTGAGACTGCCGGGCAGAAGCAACTTGATGTTAACCTCGTTGTACAAGATACCAACGGCGACTATCATTCGTACACTTACCCAGTTTACGTTGAAGTGTCTGAATCGGTGGTCAGAGCTGACCTATCGGCAACAGCCACCGAAAACGAGTCTGAGACAGTTGAAGTCGCACTAACGAACTTTGGCAACACCAACCTCACCGATGTCGAAATCACTGCCGCAGCTGGTGGTGATGTCTTCGACCGTAACTTTGCCCGTGACGTGTCCCCCGAGTCAAGCCAAGTAACCAGCTTCGATACAAGCGATGTTGTGTCAGACACGGTTGAGTTCACCGCGACATACGATGCTGCTGGTGCCAGTCACTCTACGTCGCTTGTCACCGACGTTAACGAGGAGACACAAGTTCCCGGGGAAATCCGACTCACCGCAGTTGAGGTCTCACGCACCGGCTCTGGGGTCATGATCGAAGGTGATGCCGCGAACCTTGGTGGGACCGATGCTAATTCTGTGCTCGTTCAGGTTAACGAGACTGCTGATGTCCACCCTGTTTCGCCGTCAGGTGAGTACTTTGTTGGTGGTGTTGAGGCCAGCGAGTTCGCCACGTTTGAACTCACCGCACAGACCGAGTCCAATGCCTCAGTGGTCCCCGTTACACTCACGTATATCGTTGACAACGAGCGTGTGACGACGACACAGCAAGTTGACCTGACGGATACCGCCATGGCTGTAGGTCCTAACGCGGCGCCTAGCGACAGCGCCGCCACCAGCAGCGGTGCGGCCACTTCTCACTCTGGAGCCGGTGAGCAAGGCGGGCTCTCACTCCCGCTACTTGCTGGCGGTGTTGTACTCATCACGATCCTCCTCGCCGGCGTAGCCTACAGGTGGCGCAGCCAATGAGCGTCATTGCCCTTGACGATGCGATAAAACGATATCACACCGGCGGCGAGGTCGTTGAGGCGCTGGCGAGTGTCAACTTCCGTGCTGACCGCGGCGAGATGGTTACCATCATCGGTCCCTCTGGATCGGGCAAGAGTACGTTGCTGAATATGATTGGATTACTCGACACGCCAACGATGGGCCGTGTCCGGCTCAACGGTCGTGATGTCACCGAGTTTTCCATTGATGAACTGACGGAAGAACGGCGATCAGACATCGGATTCGTCTTTCAGGATTATCACCTGCTTCCAATGCTCACCGCGGTCGAAAACGTCGAACTGCCAACGATGTGGGACACTGAGGTTGATAGGCGTGACCGGGCTGTTGAGTTGCTCACTCGCGTTGGACTCGGTGACCGACTGACACACAAGCCAACTGAATTATCAGGAGGTCAGCGCCAACGTGTTGCTATTGCGCGTGCGCTAATCAACGAACCAGATATTCTCCTCGCGGATGAGCCGACTGGGAACCTCGATCAAGACACTGGCGCAACCATCTTGGATGAACTAACGAGACTCAAAGAAAGCGAGAATATCGCCATTGTCGCAGTGACTCACGATGAGCAGCTAGTGGAATACGCTGATCGGGTTGTTGAGTTGGTTGACGGGAGTATCAACACATGAGCAAGCGACATCCCCTGCGCCGGTTTCCCAGTGCCTTGATGGCGTGGCGGAACCTTGGCCGCAATCGTATCCGGACTGCCCTCGCGACACTCGGCATCCTGATTGGGGTTGTTTCGATCGCATCATTGGGAATGGCGACGGCCGCAATTCAACAACAAGCTACGGCGAATCTTGAGGGCTTATCGAATGAAGTGACCATCTCTCCCGGACCGGATAACCCCACTGATGGGATCTCTGCCGACCAAGTTGATGATATTGAGCGACTCGCAGGCGATGCAACGGTTGTACCTGAACGAAGTAACGTCACAACGCTCTCGGCCCGAAACGGCGCTGAGACACGTATTAGCGTCACCGCACTGACGAAAGCGGATGCGCTGTACAATGTCTCGCAGGGACGTATCTCGAACCGTCTCCAGTCAGGTGCGTTGCTCTCTCAAGCAGAGGCTAGTCGGCTCGGGATCGAAGTTGGTGATCCGATCACCTATGATGGACAACTCTACCGCGTTCAGGGAATCCTCTCGTCATCTCAGGGACTCGGCGGCCAAGCACGAGTGCTTGTGTTGCCACTCTCCGCGATGGATGAACAGACCTACTACGATTCAGTAACTGTTTTGACAACTCCTGACCAGTCGGTAGAGCCGCTTACAGCTGATATTCGGTCGTCATTCAATACTGCTGACGAAGAAGTTGTTCACGTCCGGAACTTCGCCTCGGTACAGCAGAACGTTGGATCGTTTTTGCGGACGCTTCGACTCGGGCTTCTGGGGATTGGATCAATCTCACTGGTGGTTGCGAGCGTTGCGATTCTCAATGTAATGTTAATGAGTACTGTTGAACGGCGAGGCGAAATTGGTGTTCTTAGAGCTGTCGGCATCACCCGGGGTGAAATTCTCCGCATGATACTCACTGAAGCGGTGTTTCTCGGGACAATCGGCGGCGTGTTAGGCGTCATTGTTTCCGTCGGTGTCGGTGTAATCCTGTTTGAATTCCTTGTTGGGAGCCCCCTGAATGCCTTTCGCTGGCAAAGCGCTCAGTACCTCTTGTACGGCATGGTGTTCGCGGTTACCGCAAGTGCGATTAGTGGGGTGTATCCAGCATGGAAAGCCGCAAATGAACGCCCAGTCGAGGCACTTCGGGATTGACTTTATATTTTGAATCCTTCTGTTGAATTGCCATACGGCAGCGAGATCGGTTACTCACCCAAAGGAGTTGAAGCGGGAGCCCTCAGTGCTCATGGCGCACATCTCCCGCTTCACCGAGGAAGTTGTGCCGGTTGTTCAAAGAGTTACTGGCGATGGCGGCGAATCTGCCGCCTCGAATGACGGCAGCGAGTTTGGTGAACTAACACTAGAGACGACTCGCTGTAGTTGCGCGGTGTATTTCAGTTAGTTCTGAACGCGATTCCGGGGCTGGTAGCCCAGATCGCGTCGAACCACACTTTTAAACGGTAACGAGCAGAACTCTACGGGTCACCGCACCCGTGGATGAATGCGACAATCGCCCGAGTTAAACCGAATCATTAAGTCCCGCACCCCAACGTGTTAGTTAGTGGAGCAGACGTTCAAGTATCGAGTGTACCCGACAGAAAGCGTGGCGAGCGAAGCTCGCAGACACATCAACATCTGCCGGGAAGTGTACAACCACGCACTCAGAATATACGACTCTGCTCCAAACGGCGACAAGCCAACGTACACCCAACTCTAGAACAAACTCCCTGCGTGGAAACGACAGTGGACAACGTGGAGTAACGTGAACTCCAAGTGCTTGCAGATGGCCGTCCGACGCATCTTTTCTAGCCTGAGTGTTCTCAAGTCACTCAAGTCCAAGGGATACAACGTTGGGAAACTCAAGTGGAAATCACCACGAGAGTACCGCAGTATCGTGTTCAACCAATCTGGCTTTGACGTGGATAGTAACACGGGCCGAACCGAACACGCCACTTTGGAACTCTCGAAAATTGGCCCGATGGATGTGGACTACCATCGCCCACTTCCCGAAGACGGCAATATCAAAGAAGTTCGTCTCAAGGAAGAGAAATCAGGAAAGTGGTATGCGTCGGTCGTTGTTGACCACGACCCAGAACACCCCGAGAAACCCGCTGTCGAAGACATCCGCCTTGAAGATACCGCAGGTATCGACCTTGGCATCCTCAAGTTTGTCCACGATTCTGACGGCAACGCTGTGACGCCGTTGGATGAGTCAGAAGACCGTGAGCGAATCGAAAAACGTCACCGAGCGTTATCTCGCAAGCAACACGGCTCGAACAACTGGGAGAAAGCGCGAGTCAAACTCGCTGAAGCCTACGAACGGTTGGCGAACAAACGCAAGGACTTCATCGAGAAACTCGCTCACTCGTACACGACACAGTACGACGCCGTGTTTTTGGAGAAACTCAACGTTCGCGAGATGCTTGAACAGGATTCGAATGGGCGGAACATCGCGTCTATGTCGTGGAGTGAGGCCATCAAGACGTTCGAGCGTCACGGGAATAAGAACGGTTGTCACGTCGTTACGGTTCCACCAGAAGGAACACCAAAGCGGTGCGCTCGGTGTGACGTTGAGTCTGACAAAGCACTCTGGGTTTGTGAACACTCGTGTCCGGGTTGTGGGTTCGAGGCTGACCGGGACGAGAACGCCTCGTACAACGTTCAGAAACTTGGGATGGACAAGTTGGGTGTGGATTACGAGGTGGATGCGGTAGTAGGTCTGGGAGAGGCCGAATCAACGCCTGCGGAGACTGCGCTCCCTTCGGGTGCGGACGTGAACGACGAATTGTCGTTCCGTCTCGTGCCTGCAAAGCGCGTCGTAGAAACAGGAAGCCACGAGTCACCCGACCCGTGGTAATTCACTCGGCGGAGGCGGATGGATGGGGGAGGGGAGATGGCATGAGAACGGGGATGCACAAAGGGACAACCTCGCTCTCACTAGGGATCTGTCGTCCCCAATCGTATAGTAAACATTGGCTCGTTAATATCTTTTGATTTTTTGCATTGCGGAACCTCCGTTGTACAGAGAAGCACGACGTCGCCAGAGAACGCGGAGCCGGGGATGTCAGCCGGCTCGCGCTGGGTTGCTCTTCATGCGTCGGTGGTTGAGCATGCCGACGTGTTGGCTGGAGATCAGCGTGTCTGAGAACCGGTCCGTGACGTGGACTGCGCGGACCCGCTCCATCAGGGACTTTTGGTCCCAATTCAAGTGTTGTGGGTTGACTGATGAATAGTTTTTGATTTGGTGGCCCGTGCTACGGTTGTCGCAATAGCTGTTCCCAATAGATTGTGTCTGACGCAAATTAATACGTCCTGACCCACACCATCCGGTACTTGATGATTCGTTTCACAACGCCTCACGCGGAAGATGTTGAGACACGACCGTACTGGCAACACAACCAACCCCGCCGAGTGGAGGGCCGCTAATGAAGCTTGCAACGATCGGGGTCGGTAACGCCGGCAGTAAGCTTATCGACCAGATGATTGAGTTTGAATTCGAGACAGGTCGCAATCTGTGCCGACACGCGCTTGTTATCAACACGGCTCGGACAGACCTCGCCAAGCCGCAGCACCTTGATGAAGAGCGCCGCGTGTTGATCGGCGATACCCATCAGAAAGCTCGGGGACATGGTGTCGGTGGTGATGCTGAAATCGGTGCCGAGGTTGCGAAAACTGATATTGATGAGATCAGACGTGTCTTCGACGATGTCGAAATTCACGAGGTTGACGCCGTCTTAGTCGCTGCTGGACTTGGCGGCGGAACCGGCAGTGGTGCTGCTCCGGTTGTCATCGACGAGTTACAGAAGATGTACGATGAACCGGTGTACGGGCTCGGGGTATTGCCGGGTACATACGAAGGCGGCCGGCCAGCACTTAACGCTGCTCGCTCGCTCCAGTCATTCGTCAACAAAGTCGACAACTTCATCGCGTTCGACAATGATGCGTGGCGTTCCCGCGGACAGACGATTGAACAGGGGTACGAGGAGATGAACGAAGAGCTCGCAACACGCATCGTCACTCTCCTTGCTGCCGGTGAGGTTGATGAATCAGAGGTTGGTGAAAACGCCATGGACTCGAGTGATATTATGCGAACGCTCGATACTGGCGGTGTCTCCTCAATTGGCTATGCGTCGACTGATGTTACGCCCGCAAAAGAAGGACTGTTAGCAAACTTCAAGCAGCCTGAAGAATCGCAGAGCGACTCGACTGATGCCGCAAAAATCAAGGGGTTAGTTCGTCGCGCAACGAACTCCCGGCTTACTGTCCCGTGTGATGTCTCGAGTGCTGATCGCGCACTCATTGTCTTTGCCGGGCCGCCAGATGTTATTTCACGGAAAGGCGTCGAATCCGCTCGCGAGTGGCTTGAACAAGAGGCCGACACCGTTGATGTGCTTGCTGGCGACGATCCTCGACCTGACTCATCGACGCTTGCGGCCGTGGTGTTGCTCTCCAACGTGACTGAAACGCCGCGCATCAATGAGATTCAAAACCAAGCGGTTGACGCCCAGGATAAGATACAACAACAGGATGCAGTCCGCGAAGAGGAGATTCAGTCGTTGATTACGGATGACGATAATGATCTGGACCCAATTGTTTAGCCGGATGTACAGGGAACTGGCCACCTTACGTCATGATACGGCTCGCCCCCGTCGTCATGGTGGACTGCGGCTCGTGGGTGTATGAAACTCGCGCTCGTTGGCGTTGGGGGGTGTGGCACGCGACTCGTTGATCGATTCGTCCGCACCGAACGTCGCACTGGCCGATCAGTAACCAACGGAAACGTCCTTGCGTTCCATACCGAGTCACAACCCTTCCGCCAGACGACAGCAGTATCTACCGACCAACAAGTCCTGCTCGGTGACACCCATCCGGCAGTGCTTCGACGAGATACGAGTACAACGACTGCCCGCCGTGAGCAAAGCACTTGCTCTCGCGATACGCCGTCGACACACTCGGACACCGTTGAGTCCGAGAGTCATCAGGGCACACCTTCTGACACCTCAGAACGTTCCGATGGCACCCAGTCCGGGCCCAACGAGTATGGCGTCGGTGGTGACCCTGATGTCGGCGCACAAGTGGCAATGGCTGACCGCCCAGAAATCCGTCGTGCACTCGACCGGATTGATGAAACAGAGGTGGCAGCGACACTACTCGTGGCTGGACTCGGCGGTGGGACTGCGTCCGGAGTTGGAAGCGTTCTTCTAGATGAACTCACAGCTATCCATGAAACACCCGTGTACGCGCTTGGTGTTCTCCCGGCTGCCACAGAGCCGCCTCAGCGAGCTCTGACTGCCGCCCGCGGTCTCCAAACACTCGTTCCACGCGCAGACTCTGTCTTTCTTGTCGACAATGAGGCTTGGTGTCAAAATGAAGACACCGTCATGGACTGCTACTCGTCGACCAACACCATGACTGTAGAGCGACTCTTCAGCGTATTCGGTGTTGGCGAGCGCGCGACTACGTCTTCGTCCGAAATTCGCGTTGATCCTGCGGATATCACACGCACGCTTGATCTTGGTGGGGTAACGACAGTCGGCCGTGCGACGACGCCGATCGACGCTGAAACTAGCGGCGTTTTGACTCGAGTACTTCGGCTACTTCGCCGTTCTTCATCGGCTGCCGCCACGCCGGTCGACGCATCACAGATCAAGACACTGATTGGCCAAGCCCTACAGTCGAAACTGACGCTACCTTGTGAGATTACCTCTGCGGACCGCGTTCTGCTTATTCTCACCGGTCCGCCAGATACAATCTCCCGGAAGGGGTTCGAGACCGGTCGATATCTTCTCGAAGAGGAAACAGAGACAGTTGAGGTTCTGGCCGGCGACGAGCCCGTTCACCACAGTACAGAACTCACAGCAACCGTTGTCCTCTCGAACGTGACTTCCGTTCCACGAATTGATCAACTCCAACAGCGAGCGGTTGCTGCCCAACCTGGTTCCGACACAAATGAGGCTACGGCATCCCCACCACAGGCTGAACGCCCCGATACGTCGTCAGGCACCGATCACCGATCTGCGCAGTCGCGTTCAGATACCGACACAGCACGCAATGCGTTTGACTTTGGTGATGTTGAAGTGAATGCTAACACGGTAGACTCTCCAGAAGAATGAGGTGTGACACATCCAAAACGAACCGGAGCTCTGTCGAGATAGAAATTCTGAAAGCGACGTATGACGCACTACTCAAGCACGGCTACGCCGACCTTTCTGTCACCCGCATCGGCGATGAGCTTGATAAGTCCAAATCAGTAATATACCACCACTATGATACAAAAATGGACCTGCTTAGCGCGCTTCTCGACTTTGCTGTCGATACGTTCCTGTCGCGCATTGAAACCCACCCAAACCGTGGCCCTACAAAAAAGCTCAACCACTTCCTTGAACGACTACTTACGTCAGATCCCGCCGAAGAGTTCCAGTTACAGGCTGTGCTTGTTTGTTTTCGGTCACAAGCAGTCACGGACCAGAAAATTCGGGCCCAGTTCACGCGGATCGATCAGCGCCTAGCCGCAACTATTCAGGACATTATCGCACGGGGCATCCAGAAGGGCGTATTTTGTGATGTTGAAGTGTCACAGGTCTCAGAACATCTTCTTGCGGTAATAAACGGTGTAATAAGTAATCGCCACACAACCGACAGAGAGGGCGTAGCCACAACAGCGCATGCGTCCGTCGTGTCATACGTCGAGTCTGAACTCAAACAATCTTGTTGAAGTATCGCCGAACGAGTTCCAGCACCAGTGGGAGCAATCTGCACACGACATTGAACCCATGTAAAATAGCCTTTGATACACCCCTGTGGTCACCCTTCGCACTCACAGTGGCATTCTAATGTAGGCGCCACACCAACCGAAACGGTAATCGGTACCCCCACACAGAGAAGGAACAATGCCCTCGCCCGAGGACACGACTGCGGCTACCCGTGCGTTCCTCGATGACCACCCCGATGCTGAAGAAGCGCTTGTAGCGCTTGTTGAGCGTAATGCCCAGGGAGAGCCGTGGACCTTTGATGAAATCGAACTTGACTCCGGCCAGTTTGGAGAACTCGTTGCCCGTGACATCGCGACTAGTGTCGATGGTGGCTACCGGCTGGTTCATCCTACCGCGATTCGATCCGTCCTCACGACGACGACTGACTCTCAGGTAAGCACGACCTCACCAGACTCCGAAGTCTCTCCGCCTCCACAGAAATCTACCTCACCTGACGCGACCGAGTCAGCTGCTCCTTTGGGTGTGATTGCTTCCTTCGTGCCCGACCCAGTGACCGCGCTCGCGCTTGCTGGCACTCTTGTCGTCGTAGCGGCGGCACGACTTGTGGCTGCACCCGCCGTGTTCCGTGATGGATTCGTCGTGTCACCATCCAACGACACGTACTTTTTCCGATACTGGCAGGAACAACTTGCGGCGCGTGCTAGTGGCATTTTTGATTTTGGGTTGTTTGCCGACATGGGTGGTGCTGCCAGCGCTCGCCCGCTTGCGCACGCAACAAATTGGTGGCTGACAGCCCTGCTCGGCGGAGTCGATGCCGCACCGACAGTCGCTGCGTGGTTGCCGGTTTTGTCCTCTATCTGTGTGGGGTATCTTGTTTACCGCGTTACCACCACCCTCACTATCGACATCCGAGTTGCACTCGCAGCAGTGGTCTTCTATGGCCTTGCTCCCGCCAACGTGGTGTACACGTCAGTTGGTTTTCTCGACCATCAAGCACATCAGTATCTCTGGCTCGGTCTGCTTGTCACGACTCTCACCATACTCGGAAGCGACCTTCCACGGCGTCGGGCCACAACCGACACAACCGCCGCCGCAAAGGCACATGCTCGCGACCCAACGATGTGGGTGGTCGCAACTGGTCTCGCAATCGCTGTCGCCGCCTCTGCTCACACTTGGGGAGGCTCTCCGCTTACGTTCATTCCGGTGGCGGCGGTTGTAGGAATTCGTGTTGTGCTTGATGTCCGCCACGACGTGCCGCCGGTTTCTGCTAATCTCCCGCTGCTTGCCGGTCTCGGGCTTGGTGCCGGGGGAGCGCTCACCGCCCACCTTACACTTGGCTGGCATGAATCACTTGCCGCAGTCACCCCTGTTCTCGTGGCCGCTGGTGGGGTTGTTGTGGTTTGTCTTGGCACACTCTGGCGTCGCCTCGCGCTGCGGCCGGCTGGACTTGGTGTGGTCAATGTTGTTGTCGCGATCGGTGGGCTTGCTGGCTACGTACTCGCCCGTCCCGACGCCATCAGCCGTATTCGAACCCGCGCCAACGATCTGTTCGGTCGCGGAGGGATCTCTGAGACAGTCTCGCTGTTTAACCCAGACTTTGCTGTGGTGCTTGGGCCTCTGTTCCAACTCGGGCTTGGGTTTTATTTCGCGATCGTTGTGCTTGCGATCCTTACCTGGGTGCTTACTCGTCGGTATGAGCCTGGCTGGCTCGTACTCGTTTGCTTTGCGTGGTACTATGTGTTACTCGCGACGATCCAGGTGCGCTTTGCTGGCCAATTAGCCATCGTCATTGCGCCGTTTGCCGGAATCGGTCTTATCTATTTGCTTTCCTTAATTGACCTCACACGACCGGTTGCGGTACTTGACCCGCCTGAACAGCAGGGTGTAGATTCTGCTGCTGGTGTCGCTCGTAGCCTTGCTGACAGCAGTCTCAACTCTGCTACCAACTCACGCGATGATACTGCCCAAGCCTCGGCATCGATTACATCGCTTCAGTTGCCAGCCGAACGGGGTAAACGAGGCTATCTTGTTGGCGCAATCATCGTTGTGTTACTGTTTAACCTCGTGCTTGTCCCATCGCTCGTCGGGCAAACAACGTATGACCGTGCGCAGTTTGACGCTGCTGTTGAAGTCAGCGCGCACGCAAACGAGACTGCCCGAGAGTATCCACAAAACTTTGTGTTGAGCCAATGGGACGACAACAGAATGTACAATTACTTTGTGAGCGGCGAATCGCGGAGCTATGGATACGCACGACGTATTCATGATGAGTTTCTTGCGACAGCCAACCCGGATAAGTGGTACAAGCAACACCACTCGCGTGTTGGCTACGTCGTGATCACAGAACAGGATCGTGAGGCCGTAGGAAATACGACGTATACGGCGCTGTACGAAGGCCTTGGTGTAGGGGCCAACGGGACAAACGCTGTCGGCCGATACCAGCTGCTTCACACCGACAATGGTGTTCGAACCTTCGCACTTGTTCCTGGTGCCAGCATTCAGGTTACAAACCCATCCACACAGTCAGTAACGGCAGCCACGACCGTGGATCTTGACGGCATCAATTACGAGTACTCCCGGACTGCAGCGGTTGTTAACGGCACGGCAACGGTCCGGGTTGCTTACCCCGGTACCTACCAAGTTGGAAATTCTACGGTCACGATTACTGATCGCGACATCCTTGCGGGTAATCAGACAGCAGTTTCTGTTGGTTGATATCTTTTCCGCCGACAAAACGCGTGAATCCCCGTGGGGGATCCCCGCGTTTAGCGCGGAGAGAGTGTCAAAGCTATACATCTGATTTATAACCCTGATCAGAAGCCTACCGACAATCGCTGATCTTGAAAATGGCCGCAAGAAGCCCGCTATCTGCCTTGCGAACTGTTATCATGGATTCTCAGTCCCACAAAGCATATATAACAACCGCCACAAGCCTGAGTCGCAGACCCTACCCCATCCCAATGCGACACCAATGCGAGTAACCTCCGTCAAGTCTGGTCGCGCCACCGACGTGGTGTTGGTAACTGACGAACAGGCGACCCAGATGGAGACAAAGCACGGTTGTCGCGCCGAAACAACACAACAACAATGACAGAAAACACAAACTATCGCGGAAAGGCCAACGCGGTCTTTTTCGCGGCGATCATGGTCGTATCCATGTTCGCTGCGGGCTTCGCAGCGGCTCCCGTTGCGGCAGCTCCGCTTAACGGCCAGTATGTTGACGATGCTGGCACTTCAGTCGATATCGTTTATCAAGGACAAAACGTCTACGTGACCGGTGGTGACATCGATGCGGCAAGCGTCGGTGACACGGTCAACCTCCGGGAGGTAGACAGCTTCGACAGTGGAGCGGTTGACACCAGTTCACAGGTTGAACAGCTAACCGTTGAGCAGGCCAGTGAATACGGTCTTGGCTCCGGCCTAGCCGTCGAAATTGACACGGACGACCTTTCGTCCGGTGACTACTTCGTGCGCGGTGCGGGCGACCTCCCGAACAGCCCGGACCAGTCGGATACCTTCGAGGTCACGACCCAGTCGCTTAGCGCTGAGTTCGACGACAGCTCAGTGACTGACGAGGGCTCCAACGCGGAGACTGACCTCGATATCTCCTCGGACCGTGGGACCTACAGTGTCAACGTGACTGCTGACGGTCTTGAGGACGAGGACCTGTTCAACATCTTCTCCGGCGATGGTGCAAACTTCAGCGCCGATGCTCCGTCCCGGATCAGCGTCGACGACCTCGACAGTACGAGTAACTTCTACTCGAACGGTGACTTCCGAGTCGGTCTCTACCAGCCCGACGACGAGAACTCCGATCAGAAGATTGTCCTCGTTCGGCACCAGGACGCTGAAGAAGTTGTCGACTTCGACGGCATCGATACTGGTGACTACGACTTCGAGTTCAACGTGACTGACACGGAGGCGTCTGACGCACAGAGCATCTCCGTCGGTGAACTCGACCGGTCTGCCAGCTTCAGTGAGTCCGTCTACTCCCAGACAGCTGGTGACATCGTCGAGATGACGATTGAACTCGAGGACACAGAAAACGCTTGGGTCCAGATCGGCAGTGAGGACTCCGGATTCGTTGACGTCCTCTACATTGAGGACGACGACGATGACAACGAAGTGACTTTCGAGGTCAACACGCGTACGCTTGGGACCGACGTCAACGAAGAGGTTGTCTACAACACTGAGGACGACATCGTCCAAAGTGAACTGTACGGCTCCGTTGCGTCTGGCAACACGCCCGAGTACTACGACGAGGACACCGACACGTCGCTCAGCCCTGACAGCTTCAAGCAGTACCTCGTTGCTATCGATCAGATCGAGAGCAGCGAAACTCCGTTCGACCAGCTAACCCGTCCGCTTCAGCCGACCACGTACGAGGTCGCTGTGAACGGGAACAACAACTTCATCGTCAACGAGGACGAGGAGTCCGAGCTGGACGATGAAATCGGTCTGGCGACGCTCGACCTCACGCAGCCTGGTGTCGAGAACGTCCAGACGTGGACGGCACCCGCCAACCCGGCTGACGAGACGTCGAACGTCACCGAGCTGCTGAACAAGGTGTCGCAGGATTCGGACATCGCGCTTGACGACCAGCTCGTCATCCAGGCGGAAGCCACAGGCATCTACGGCCACATGGTGGCATTAGACTCCAACGGCTTCGACGCGCTCGATGACGGATTCAGTGCATCCACGCTCAGCGATCTTGACGACCGGACGGGCGAGGGTGTGAACATCGAAGTTGAAGCGGACGACGCGACGGGTAATCAGGACCCGACGTCGCTCGACTTCAGCGCAAACCAGGATGTCATCTCGGTCTTCGTTGATCAGGAGTCCGGTCAGATGTTCATCGTGGTCGACACGAGTGAGGACGATTCCGCGTTCTCGCAGTCGGTCGACGATGACACGGACTTCACGGCTGAAATCGAATACGAAGCCGACGACGAAGAACAGTTCAACTTCATTGACCCGGACACCGATGCGCGTGGTGGCGCTGACGGCAACCCCAACGTGGCCGCCTTCCCGTACTTCGCGGCTGGTGAGGACAACACGGAGTCGGCCTCGGCTGACTTCAACCTCGCCGACCGCGAGGCCTCGTTCGACAACGTCAACGACAACGACGAAGTTGAGATCACCAACACCGAGTCGGCCACGGTGACGGGCACGACCAACGTTGCGCCCGGCACTGAAGTGAGCGTTCGCGTCCAGTCCACCTCCGATGTCTCGCCGTCGTTCGTCGAGACGTCTGAGGACTTCGAGGTTAGTGAGGACGGTACGTTCGAAGCCGAACTCGACCTCAGCGCTGCTTCGCTAAACGACACCGCGACGGTTGACTTCCGCGTTGAAGGAAGTTCGATCGCGGACTCCGACGCAGTGATTGTTGAAGAGGTTGACACGGCTGCGGCGTTCACGGTCTCTGACCTGAACCCGCAGGACGTGACCGCAACCGTCGGTGACTCGCTGACCGTCTCTGCGACGGTCGAGAACACCGGCGAATCCGAGGCGACCCAGACTGTCGAGTTCCGCGTTGGCGGTGACGCGGTCGACAGCCAGGAAGTCACCCTCGGTGGCGGCGAGTCCACCACCGTTGAGTTCACGGGCATCGATACGTCCGGGCTTGACGCGGGTGACTACGAGCACGGCGTCTTCACCAACGACGACAGCCAGACTGCCACGCTCACCCTCGAAGAGGGTGGCGACGGGTCCGACGGTAGTGACGGGTCCGACGGTAGTGACGGGTCCGACGGCTCCGACGGTAGTGACGGGTCCGACGGCTCCGACGGCAGCGACGGTTCGGACGGCTCCGACGGGTCTGACGGTAGTGACGGATCCGACGGCTCCTCCGACAGCGAGACGCCTGGCTTCGGTGCCATCGTCGCGCTCGTCGCGCTCATCGCCGCTGCGCTGCTCGCGACCCGCCGCAACGACTAACGTCGCTGCTACGGTCGCGGCTCGCAGTCGCTAAACTATCGGCCCTCACGGGCCGACTCACACGCGGTCTTTCTTTATTACGCAACACACTAGCCGACAGCACCAGCCATCCCTGTGGCCTTGACCGCCCTATACGCCGGTAGGAACAGATCGGAAGGGGATGGGTTCCGAGTTATCCTTCAGAGGTCGTTTGAGAGAGCTTTGCTCTCTTGTGACGACGAAGGTCTTCAACTTTCGAATCACGGCCTGTCCGCCCAACTTGACATCCTCCTCCGCGTGAACGCGGAGGAATCCCGACCGCATTTGGGATATTAGGGTTTACAGTCTACCACTTGTTCCTGCGGTTGGAATCCGCTGGACAAGTCGTATAGGTGGACTGCGGGCTGTGCCAACCAGCCGGTACTCCTATCTCCGAACGACTGTCCGGGAGACTCGGAGTTACTTTTCTCGTTGATATTGAGTCGGATGTTCTCCGCTCCGTTCACGTCCGCGTTGAACGCCGCATCGCACTCCTCGCAGACGTACAGGCCACGCTCGACGCGCTGGCTGTCCTCCTCTCTCCCACACATACAACACGTCTTGCTCGTGGCACTCTCGTCTACTTCCACAACTTCGATCCCCTCGACCTTCGCTTTGTATTCGAGGATGTTGGTGAAGCGGTCGAATGCCCACCCGTGTAGATCGAGGTTGCCGTGCCTGCCCCAGTTTTTCGAGTTGCCGTTCTCGTCCTCACGGACGCCTTCCAAGTTACCGACATTGATACGGCCAACACCCTTCTCGATACATCGTTGGACGACGTGTTTGGCGAGACCGTGGAAGAAGTGGGTGCGGCGTTCCGACCACTTCGCATGGAGACGTGTAGCTCGTTCACCACCGCTGTCGTCGCACTTGGCAATTTCCTTCGGGAAGTAGTACCCGTCCTGTTTCAGACGGGTTCCGGGGTACAGGTCAGCGGCCTCGGTACTGTAGGCGACAGCGGCGAAGTTGCTGATGCCGAGGTCGATGCCCGCTGTCTCGGTACCCGGAGCAGCGGGAGTCTCGATCTCGTCTGTACAGACGAGGTGGAGTTCCCACCGCCCCTTCGCTTGGTCGTAGACGGCGCGAACCTGTTGAAGATTCTCGACGGTGACGCCGGGGCGCGTTTCGTATTCAACAAGGATGTATTCCCGCGCTCGGGGGTGTTCCTTGTAGTTCGCGCCCTTCGAGAGTCGCACTCGATTGTTCTTGGTGTCGTGGCGGATGCCGTTCTGCTTCCACGTCACTGTGCTACGCGGGTGTTCTTCGTGGACGCGGTTGCCGTCGGTATCGTAGTAGTTGCGCTTGCGGTAGCCGGGCGGATTCGCCCTGTCGTCGGACTTCCTCTTTTCGTACCACGAGTTGAAGGCTTCAGCGAGTTCCTCCAGAACGCGCTGACTGGACTGCGAATGTATCCCCTTGTACTTGTTGTGAGTCTTCAACTCGTCTTTGAGGTCGCCGTGATCGGGAATCTCCCCGGTTTCTTCCCAGACTTCTCGGGAGTGGTAGTTGGCGACGTTCCAGAGTTTGCTGGCGCTCCACCCGTGCCGGTCGAGTATCTCAGCCACTTGATTGTGGTTGAGAATTTTGGCGCGGTGAGTGCGGTGGACCTACAGCATTCTGAACGCCTGTATAACCTATTATACGAGCTTTTCTTGTAAAGGTTCGGCTGAGAGCGTGGAATATCCGGCCTTGCCATCGGCGGTGGATTGTTGAATGGGTTGTCGGATTCATCCCGCGGCTAAAGGCGCGGGTATTCTCCTTGCGATTTATAACGAGACAGCATCTGAAAGGGCAGTCGGAGAACGCTACATCCTTGACGGGCCTGTCTCTGCTACCTGCTCAAAGCACGCGATGCGATACCTCCAGCTCCGGTGATGCCTGCTGGCGTCTCCATGGCAAAACAACATGTTGGGACGCCATACACGGTGAAGGATGATAACGGCCACTTGGCATGACCAGCACTCCACCATTCCAACATCATGGGTCTACCCGTGCCCGAAAGGTCTGGAAGTCAACTGATTGGGGCGTAGACCTGAACCCCCCACCGCTCAGGATTTTTTAGCATTCACGCGGAGGAGGATGTCAAGATGACGGGCTCCTATATCCCCAGTCTCTATCGAAGCACGGCGAATACTTGCGGCTAGAATCGCACACGCGAAGGAGAGGCCAACTGTCTTTGGAGTTTTGCGATATTTCTACGACTCCACAAACAATCCATCAACAACCGTCTCAATCAGCGCACCCTGTACTTGCTCATACTCAACACCACTTTCCGCTCCGACTGGTGCGCTTTGTGCCCGAACAGTAAACACCAGTGAGATGAATAACTGCTCGATAAGATCTCGATCATCATACCGGAACGTCTCAAGTGCCGCCCACCGCTCAGTAAACGGCAAATTCGGGCCACCGGGTTGTTCGCCGTCAAACTTCCCGTCAGCCTCTAACTGTTCGAGTTGGTCCTGAAGTGTCCGTAACTCACCGTCAACTAGCAACGCAGAAATTAGTGGATTTGATTGAATCTCGTCTAACATAGTTTGGAGAAATAGTCGGACCTCGTCTCGTGGGGTTTCCCCTGTTTTGACAGCGTCCGCAATGTTCTCTTCAAGACGCCGCCGCTCTATGAGGAGTACCTTCACATACAACTCCTCTTTCGAGTCAAAGAACTGATAAAATGTACTCGTCCCAATCTCAGCTTCAGCTGTGAGGTCGCTGATACGGGTCCGCTCAAATCCGAACCGCGCGAACGACTCCTGGCCGGCTTCAATCAACTGCGACCGGATCCGCTCTCTGTCTTGCTCACTAAATCGGCTCATTTTCTTTCCTGTTGACGCCTCTTACTGATTCACTTGACTCCATCGACTGGCCTTTAGAAACCCAAGAACAAAATGTTTATCAATTTGTGGCCCCCTCTAACGACGTACACCAAATGACGGATCTCACAGAGCTAACTGCCAACAGACGTACCAATGCGACCGGTGTATCCGTGCCTTGGACGGTCGCTGTCCGCCCCACCCGGAGGCGGTCTACATGAACCGGCGTTCGATCGTTACTGTTTGTATAACATTTCTGCTGGTGACTAGTGGGACAGTCGGTGCCACTGCCGGAGCAGGGGCAGTTGGTGGCTCGTCCGGTGAGACATCAACCATGGATATTTCTGGCACGGGCTCGGATGCGCCGTTCCCACAAACAGCAACTCTCGTCCGCGGCTCACCGGACCTATCTGTAGCCCTCGCACGGCCAGAGGTTACCCCAGGGCGTACGAATCAGGTGACACTTCAGTTGATCAATGACGGTAAGGTCGACATCGGTACGCCGCAAAACCGTGATGCGGTTACGACCGCTCGCAATGTTCGGCTTACCGCGGAGGCTGATAACTCACCACTCAAAGTCGAAACCGGCACCCTCGCCCTCGGAGCGGTAACTGAAAACCGGCCGCGTGACGTGCCACTGGCGGTATCTGTCCCGAACGGGACTGAAGCCGGTAATTATGAACTTGAAATCGACGTAGAATATTCATACACGTCCCAGCTGAGCGCCGGTGTGAGCTACGACAAAGAGGCAACAACAACGCTCCACGTCGACGTCGAAGTGACTGACGACCCTCGTTTCAAAATCGTCGATGTCACGACTGACGCGCAGGTCGGTGACCGCGGCACACTCGAGGCAACACTCAAAAACATCGGCGCGACGGCTGCGTACGACGCAACCGTCGCGCTCGAATCGTCGAGTGCTGGCTTAGCGCTAGGTCAGCGCGCCTCGGATGCGGCCCGCGTTGGATCGATCTCGCCGGGCGAAACTGTCACAATCCCGTACGATGCCTCGTTCACATCGACCGCACCAACCCGTCAGTACGCCATCTCCGGGCAGGTGTCGTTCGATACTCCCGACGGGATCCCCCACGTTGACCAGGGGCTCTCGGCGGGCGTGACACCGCTCGGCGAACAAACATTCGCGCTCGAAGACGTTGAGTCGACACTGCGCGTGGGCGAAGACGGGGAGATAACCGGTACGGTCGTTAATACCGGTCCCGTCGCGGCAGACAACGTCGTCATTCAGTACGCGGGCAGTACTGGCAACATCATCCCGATTGAGCAGTCAGCTGCTGTCGGATCGCTCGATGCAGGTGAGTCGACGGCGTTCACCCTGCCGATTTCAGTCGGTGGTGAGGCCGAGTCAGGACTCCGTACTGTCGACTTCGCCGTCCAGTACCGCAATGACGGCGGCGAAGCCCGGGTGTACAATGAAGTTGCGGTCAACGCCGAGGTTGCCCCAGAACGGGACAGCTTCTCCGTCGCGATCGAAAATCAGACGATCGAAGCCGACGGTTCTCGAACGATCGAGGTGACTGTCACGAACAATCTCGGTGAGCCCGCAAGCGATCTTGAGGCGCGACTGTTCGCCAACGACCCGCTCGAAACCGGTGACACTGACACCGGGTACGCCCAGTCACTTGACGCGGGCGAGTCGACGACGATGACGTTCGACCTGACTACGACGGGTTCCGCAACCCCCGGCAGTACGTACCCCATCTCGCTTGACTTCCGGTATGACGACGCCGACGGTGACAGCCAGCTCTCGGACACCTACCGGGTGCCGATCACCGTGACGCCGAGTGAAGGCGGAGGCCTCCCGCTGCCCGTCATTTTCGTCGCGGCACTCGTGGTCGGGACCGTCGGGCTCATCGTCTACCGGAGGCGGCAGTAACTCATGGCGCTCAGTGATCGGATCGAGGCGGGAATCCGGCGGGTTAACGATGCCATCGTCGACCGGCCGCGGCAGGTGATTGTCGCGTTCCTCGTGCTCACCGTCGTCTTTGCCGGCGGTATCGGACTCGTCAGCACCGACACTGGGGCCACCGATGCGTTCACTGAGGGGCTTGATGAGCAGGAAGCCCTTGATGCGGTCAATCAAGAGTTCGACGATCCGTTCGAACCGGACAGCGAGTCGACGCAACTCATCCATACCGGCGGCAACGTCCTCACGAAAGAGGCACTTACACGAGAGTTACGGCTGCTCGAAGATATCTCGCAACGTGATGACCTTCGTGTGGATTCGGTGACCGGTCCGGCGACGGTGGTTGCGAGCGCACTAGATCCGTCGGCCACGAGCATAACGGAACAGCGGCGGGCCGTCGAAGCCGCCAGTCCGACCACCGTGCGACGAACCGTTCGAGAGCTATCAGATAACCCACGGTTCAGTCGCTCACTGTCGACGGATTTCAATCCGACGGCTGTCACCGCGTCGGCATCGATCACGGTCGTGTCACACGAGGTGCCGGCCGGCTTCTCGAACCTCCAAGAACTCCAGACGACCATTCAGTCGATTACGAACGATTATCCGAGCGATGTCCGCGCCTTCGGAACCGGCGTGACCAACGCTGAAACGGCGACCGTCATCGGCGACTCGCTGACGATCGTGATGCCTGTTGTGGTGCTTCTGTTGCTGATCTTCCTTGTTGTCGCCTATCGAGACCCGATTGACCTGTCGCTAGGACTGCTATCGCTGTTGATGACCGTCATCTGGACGTTCGGCTTTCTTGGGTTCTCTGGCATCCCGTTCAGCCAGCAGATGATTTCCGTGCCAGTGCTGTTGCTTGCGGTCGGGGTTGACTTTGGGATCCACATCATCAACCGGTACCGCGAGGAGACGGTCAAGGGCTACCAGGCCGTCGAAGCGATGCGCGAAGCAAACAACCAGTTGATGGTCGCGTTCATTATCGTCACTGTCACGACGGTGTTTGGATTCGGCGCCAACGTCGTTTCCGACTTGGGCCCGATCCGGGACCTTGGTATCGCCTCTGCGGTCGGGATAATTTTCACATTCCTTATATTCGGATTATTCCTGCCGGCGGCAAAACTTGAGGTCGACAAGCTGCGGGAGGCGTACGATGTTCCCGAATTCAACTCGGCGCCGATCTCTTCGAGCGACTCTACGCTCGGAAAAATCCTCACCCTCCCGACACAGGCCAGTCAGTATGCGCCGATCGCACTTGTGGTTGTCCTGCTTATTTCCGGTGGCATGGCAACCGCCTATGGGAGCGGCGTGGACACGTCCTTCGAGACGGAAGACTTCTTGCCTCCCGAAGAGTTGCCCGAGTACGTTACTGCGCTTCCAGAACCGTTCGCGCCCAGCGAATACACGGTCGCGGAAACAATCTCACTGCTTGAGGACCGGTTTTCGACGAACCAAGACCAATCAGTGAAGATATACGTAGAGGGGAACTTCGAAGAAGACCACGCACTAGAGGCGCTCGCGGCCCCGAACGAAAATCCGCCTGGCACGCTCGCGGTCGGTGACGGCGGCCGTGCTCGGCCGACGAGTATTGTCACCGTTATCCAGTCGCAGGCAGAGCGGGATCCCGAATTCGGCCGGCTCGTTGCCCGTAGCGACGTTGATGGCAACGGGATCCCTGACCGGAATCTCGAGCGGATCTATGACGAACTGTTCGCGTCACCGGCCGGTGATCGGGCCGCACAGTATCTCACCCCTGACCGGCGGAACGCACAGATCGACTACGCCATCGAATCGAGTGCGACCCAAGGCGAAGCCGCCGCCGACGCACGCCAATTCGCGGAGGACTTCCGCCCTGCGGCGACCGCAACCGGCCAGCTCGTCGTGTTCGACGCGGTCACGGATATCATCTTCAACTCCGCGATTCAGGGGTTGATCCTCGCTATGGGGCTGACTGGAATCTTCCTCGTCATCTCGTACGGCGTGCTTGAGGGGAAGCCACTGCTCGGGATCGTGAATCTCTTCCCGATTCTGATCGCTATCGCCTTCCTCTTAGGGACGATGCGAGCGCTCGGGCTCTCGCTGAACGCGCTTACTGCCACTATTCTCTCTATCTCTATCGGGCTCGGCATCGCGTACTCGGTTCACGCGACCCACCGGTTCATTGACGAGTACAACGAGAACGCGGACGCGCTCCAGTCGATGATCATCACGTTCTCTGGGACCGGTGGCGCGCTGCTCGGAAGTATGCTCACCACGTCGCTCGGGACCGGTGCGTTGGCGCTTGCGATTACCCCTGTTCTGGGCGACTTCGGCTTGCTGATGGCGCTGAGCGTCATCTACTCGTTCATCTTTACCGTGGTTGCACTTCCGCCGGCCGTCCTCCTGTGGGAGCGGTATCAGAATGTTTTCTCTGGCACTCTTTCATCGTTCACTTCCTCTCACCACTGATGCGGTCTTTTTTTACTGTCTTGTGTCCCCATATCGTCTGGAGACTCTGACAAAGCCCTACAGTCGCTTTGACAACCCCTCTCGATGTACTTTTTCCGCAGCTCTGAGTGTTCTGTGACAAGAATTCGTGTAGTACGATAGATTGAAGTGGATCTCACCGTCAACCTGACATGCCAGACGCTGTCATGAGACACTCTCAATGGTTGCCGTGGCACGGAACTATTAGCGTATCCCAGTGATGGTGTCTGGCATCCCTCAGCTGGGAGTGCTTGTCTGAGACACACTCGGCCTCAGTTGCACATCTGCGGCCTCCCGATCCTGTAGCAGGGTCTGACGCTGTCCCAGCATTGCTGTCCATAAGCTGACACCGTTGTTCCGACTTGTCAGATGTCACCACTGACCACACTTTTTCACGGGTCCAAAATGCTTCCAGCCCCGACTACTCGCTGTCGCGCTCGACGACGACTGTCCGCCCCGTCAACGTCTCAGGCTCGAAGCGGTAGAGTTCGATGTCTAGGTCCGGCTTGTCGTCGGCCCAGATCTCGAAAAGCGGCCGCCGCGCCTCGCCGTACTGCGCGATCGTCTCGGGGGTGAGCTCGTCGAGGTCGACCCGTTCGAGGGCGCCGACGCCGACGACGCTTGCGTACTCGTCGTCTTCGTCGTCGTAGACGACCACGCGGGCCTGCGGCGTCGACGCGAGGAACTCGCGCTTCTCGCTGTCGGGCGTCGACACCAGCCGGAGGTACAGCGCGCGGTCGTCCGCGTCGTACCCGTACGAGATCGGGATGGCGTACGGCGCGTCGTCGCGCGCCAGCGCGAGGACGCCCGTCTCGTGGCGGGACAGGTGCGCGTCCACCTCGGCCGGCGACATCTCGACCTCGCTGTTCGTCGGCATACCCGAATTTCTTCGCACGAGGTGATAAAGGACACGAGACGGGGCGGGTCTCGCGCGGGCTGTGGCGCCGTTGTGCGGCGTCGCCGCCGCCGGGTGAGGGGCGTGAACCGAACGCTACCGGCGCCGCTAGCTCATCGCCGGCGCCCCGCCGATGTCCTCCTCGGTGACCGGCGCCCCGCAGACGACACAGCCCGTCTCGAGCAGCGTCGCCCGCATCGCGTCGTCCACCTCGATCGAGCGCCGACACTCCGGGCAGACGAAGGTGTGGGTGGATCGCCCCGTCATACCTGTGCGTACGGTCCCCACGCCCATCAAACGGGCCTCGGATTCTCGGGAGTTCGAAATGTGATAAACGATCCTCACTCTAACAGCGACCCGAACAGCTTCCGCTGGGCGGCCGCGACGTGCTCCGTGAACGTCGACCGACCGATCCCCAGCGACTCGGCCACCTCGCCGGCGTTGGCGCCCTTCGGGTGGTCGAAGTAGCCCGCCTCGTAGGCGGCCGCCAGCACCTCGCGCTGCCGCTCAGTCAGTTCGCTCCGGTCGACGGTGACGAGGTCCGACTCCGTCGGCGTCGTCGTTGACTGGAGCAAGCGCTTCACCTCCATGTCCGGGCAGGCGTCGCGGAACGCCTCCAAGACCGACCGCAGCGTCGGCAGGTCGGTCGCGTGGAAGGTGATCCGGAGCCGGCCGTCGCGGACCGTCGCCTCCGAGACGGGCGTCTCGTGGCGGTCGAGGACCGCGAACGGCGAGTCGGGATCAACGGCGGCGTCGAAGCGGTACGCCGCCCGGCCGCCGTAGTCGAAGACGACCTCGACGCCGTCGGGGACCGCGAGGTCGGCGTCCGCGATGAACTCCACGACGACGCGCTCGCGGTCGGCCGCGGGCGTGCAACGCGTCACCTCGGTGGCCGGCGTCGCCCCGTCGACGACGCCGTCGAACGGGGACAGCGCGGTCGGCAGCGAGACCTCCGCCCGGATTCCCGAACCCATCTCGTTCGTCCGTACCCGTCCCGGGCAAAAACGTTGGCGGGCGCGCGGCCGCGGTATAAAACCCCCCGTATATGATGGGCCACCGTTCGGGGGGCTGGAGCGGGTACGTACAGATATGAAACGTCCCCCGCGCACGACCGACGGCACCACGACGACCGAGGGAGACGCGGCGCTCGACGCGACGTTCGAGGCGCTCGCCGACGCCGACTGCCGGGCGATTCTCGCGGCCGCGACGACCCCGAAGACGACGAGCGAACTGGCCGAGGACTGCGACATCGCGCTCTCGACCGCCTACCGGAAGGTGGAGCTGCTGAGCGAGACGCCGCTGCTCGCCGAAGGGGTCCGGTTCGACCCGGACGGCGACCACGCCGCGGAGTACGTCCGCGACGCCGCCGACGCCGCGATCGAACTCGGCGACGACGGCGTCGCGCTCACGGTTGACGACGGGGGGCGCGACCCGCTGGCCGCCGCGCTCGACGCCCCCGGCGTGTCGGCCGACTGACCGCCGTGCGCGGCGAGGACACACCCTCGATACGCGGCAACCGTTCTCGGGGGTGATAATCGAACGGACAACGTTTTACGCCAGTTCGCAGACGGACCTCGTATGTCTCGGCAGCCGGAACCAGAGACCCTCATCGATCTCGCGCAGGACAAAATCGCGGTGATCGACGAGACGGGTCGGTTCCGGTACCTCAACGCGGCGACTCACAAATTGCTTGGGTTCGAACCGAATGAGCTCATCGGCACTGATGCCTTCGAGCTCGTCCATCCCGAGGATGTCGACCGTGTTCGCGCAGCCTTTGAGACTGCAGTCCAGAACGGTATCCAGTCTGACGCCACTCTTGAGTATCGATACAGGACGGCCGACGGGGACTGGTTGTGGCTCCGCACACGCGTCTACCCGCCAGAAGAAACAGGGATCGACGGATGGGCGCTCAGTTCTCGAAACGTTACTGCTGCGGTCGAATCCCGACGGCGGCTCGAAACGATCGCGTCCACGTCCCCGGATGTGTTGTGGATGTTTACTCCTGACTGGAGCGAACTGCTTTTTGTTAACGAGGCGATAAGTTCGGTGTACGGGATTGATCGTGAGACCCTTCGTGAGCAGCCGCAAGCGTTTGTAGAGGTCGTCCACCCAGACGACCGCTCAGCAGTCTTAGACCAGATGAAGCGCCTAAGCGCTGGCAAATCGATCAACCTTGACTATCGAATCGGAACGTCCAACACGTGGACGCGCTGGGTGCGGGTTCCCGGTCAGCCGGTCGTTGAGGACGACGAGGTCGTCGCGGTCACCGGATTCGCTCGTGACGTCACCGACGAGTACCGACGAAAACGACAGCTCACGGTGATGGACAATCTGTTGCGACACACGATCCGCAACGATATGAACATTGTCGACGGCACTGCCGAACAGATCGCGGCTCGGGCAAACGACGCTCTCGCCGCGGCCGAGTCGTCAGCCGACCTCGATGCTGCCGCGCTCGCAGCCGACCTGCTCGACCACGCGGAAACGATCCGCCGTGTCGCCGACGACCTCCTCACGTCGGCTGAGAAACAGCGTGGCGTGATCGACCTCCTTCGGCGACGGGAGCCTCCGAAACCCCTTCAAGTCGACTCACTCGTCGAAACGGCGGTCAATAACGCACTCTCCGACTGCGACGCGGCGGCCGCGGAGATCTCTGTCGACTGTCCCGACGGTCTCCGGGCACTCACGCATCCCGAGTTGGACTACGCGATTACGGAACTCATCGAAAACGCGATCGAACACGCGACGACCACGCCGCGGGTTACCGTTGAGGTGACCGCCCCAGACGACCACGTCGCGATCACCGTCCAAGACAATGCGCCGCCGATCCCAGCTGATGAGCACAATCCGATCACCGATTCGTGGGAGATGACCGACCTGAATCACACAGCTGGGATGGGACTGTGGCTTGTCTACTGGATCGCCGACCGCTCAGGCGGAAAACTCACGTTCAACACCAACGCTGACGGTAACGAGGTAACGATCACCGTTCCGAACGCCGACTGCGATCCGACGCTTCCTGAAGCTGACCAGATCCCTCCACCGGAGACGGCGGTTCGACCTGCCGCAACCGAGCCCGACGGTGGTACTTCGTTCCGCTCCTCAGAGTCCGTGTTCGGCGCCGATGTCCCCGAGAGTTCCACAGACCCCAACGCCTCTCACGATCTCTTCTCGGGGGAGACCGACGACTGATCGAAACCCGATCGATCGTTCACCGTAGGACCCGATTTCGAAGAACCTCCCACCGATCTTAAGCCGGCGCTTCGCGTACTCCCGCGTTGATGGGTACGCTCAACGAGCTGTTCGACCCGGACCGGGTCGCCGTCGTCGGCGCCACCACCCGCGAGGGGGCCGTCGGCCGCGCCGTCACGTCGAATCTCCTCGACGACTTCGACGGCGACACGGTCCCCGTCAACCCGAACTACGACGAGGTGCTCGGCACGCCCTGCGTCGACGACGTCGCCGACGCGAGCGCGGACGTCGCCGTGATCGTCGTGCCCCCCTCGATCGTCTTGGACGCCATCGAGGCGTGCGGCGAGGCGGGGGTCCGCAACGTCGTCGTGATCACCGCCGGGTTCGGCGAGACGGGGGAGGACGGAGCGGCGAGGGAGCGTCGCCTCGCGGAGCTAGCCGACGAGTACGACCTGAACCTCGTCGGCCCCAACAGCCTGGGGATCATGTCGACGCCCTCGGGGATGAACGCGACGTTCGGCCCCGAGAACGCGCTCCCCGGCGGGCTCTCTTTCATGAGCCAGTCCGGCGCGTTCGTCACCGCGGTCCTCGACTGGGCCAACGACAACGGGATCGGGTTCAAGGACGTGGTCTCGCTCGGCAACAAGGCGGTCTTAGACGAGACTGACTTCGTCGACCACTGGGGGGACGACGAGGAGACCAACGTGATCATCGGCTACCTGGAGGGAATCGAGGACGGCCGCGAGTTCATCGAGACCGCCCGCGAGACCACCCAGGACACCCCCATCGTCGCCGTGAAGTCCGGCCGGACGAGCGCGGGCGCGCAGGCGGCCTCCTCGCACACCGGCACCCTCGCCGGCTCCGACAAGGCGTACGAGGCCGGCCTCGACCAGGCGGGCGTCATCCGCGCCGAGTCGGTCGACGAGCTGTTCGACTCGGCGGGCATCCTCGGGAGCCAGCCGCTGCCCGACACCGACAGCGTCGCGGTCGTCACCAACGCCGGCGGCCCGGGCGTGATGGCGACCGACGCGGTGGGCGACGCCGACCTCGACATGGCGTCGTTCACCCGCGAGACCAGCGACGCGCTCGCGGCGTCGATGCCCGAGGAGGCGAACATCCACAACCCGGTCGACGTGATCGGCGACGCGGACGTCGAGCGGTTCCGCGAGGCGCTGGAGATCACCGTCGAGGACGACAACGTCGGCGCCGCCCTCGTGCTGGCCGCGCCGACGGCGACGATCGACTTCGGCGACCTCGCGGACGCGATCGAGGCGGTCAGCGAGGAGATGGACGCGCCCGTCGCGGCCTGCCTGATGGGCGGCGACCGGACCCGCGAGCCCAAACAGCAGCTCCAGGCGAAGGGGATCCCCTGTTACTTCGACCCCGCGCGCGCCATCGACAGCCTCGCGACGCTCGCGCGCTACCGCGACATCAAGGCCCGCGAGTACGCGCCGCCCATGGAGTTCGACGTCGACCGCGAGCGCGCCCGCGAGATCCTCGCCACGGTGCGCGACCGCGACGACAACCGCCTGGGCGTCGAGGCGATGGATCTGCTCGACGCGTACGGCATCCCCACGCCCGACGGCGAGATCGTCGACTCGCCGGAGCGCGCCCGCGAGGTCGCCGAGCGCGTCGACGGCGACGTGGTGATGAAGATCGTCTCGCCGGACATCCTGCACAAGTCCGACATCGGCGGCGTCGCCGTCGGCGTCCCCGACGCGGACGTGGCCGACACCTACGAGGACCTCGTCACCCGCGCGCGCAACTACCAGCCGGACGCGACCGTCCTCGGCGTCCAGGTACAGGAGATGGTCGACTTAGACGACGGCGTCGAGACCATCGTCGGCATGAACCGCGACCCGCAGTTCGGCCCGCTGCTGATGTTCGGGCTCGGCGGCATCTTCGTGGAGGTGATGGAGGACACCACCTTCCGCGTCGCGCCCGTCTCCGAGCCCGAGGCCCGCGAGATGACCGAGGAGATCCAGTCGGCGCCGCTGCTGCGGGGCGCCCGCGGCCGCGACCCGGTCGACGTCGACGCCGTGATCGAGACGATCGGCCGGCTCTCGCAGCTGGTCACCGACTTCCCGGCCATCCTCGAACTCGACATCAACCCCCTCGTCGCACTGCCCGACGACGACGGCGGCACGAACGCCGCCGCCGTCGACGTGAGACTCACCGTCGACCCGGAGGCACTCGACCCCGAAGCCACCGACTCGGAGGCACCCACCGATGACTGACACACCCACCACACTCGTCACCGCGACCGGAGACAGCGCCGGAAAGACAGCGATCACCGTCGCCCTCGCGCGGCTCGCGGCCGACCGCGACCGCAGCGTCGGCTACATGAAACCGAAGGGCACGCGGCTCCAGTCGAACGTCGGCAAGACGCTCGATCAGGACCCCATGCTCGCCCGCGAGGTGCTCGGCTTGGACGCGGAGATGCACCAGATGGAGCCCGTCGTCTACTCGCCGACGTTCGTCGAGGGCGCGGTCCGCGGCACCGAGGATCCCGACGCCCTGCGCGACCGGATCCGCGAGGAGTACGGGGGGATCGCCGCCGACAACGACCAGGTGTTCGTCGAGGGCGGCGGCAGCTGGACGACCGGCGGCGTCGTCGACCTCACCGACGTCGACGTCGCGGAGCTGCTCGACGCCCGGGTGGTGCTCGTCGCCGACTACGACTCGCCGAACGACCTCGACGAGGTGTTGGCGGCCGCCGACGCGTTCGGCGACCGCCTCGCCGGCGTCGTGTTCAACAAGGTGTCCGACGACGCCTTCGAGTCGCTCGACCAGGACGGGATCCCGTTCCTCGAATCGAAGGGGATCACGGTCTTCGGCGCGCTGCCGTATGAGAAGGAGCTCGCCGGCGTCACCGTCGGCGAGTTGGCCGACGAGCTGGGCGCCGAGCTGCTCACGGACGCGCCCACCGACGCGTTCGTCGAGCGCTTCCTCGTCGGCGCGATGGGCGGCGACGAGGCGCTGCGCTACTTCCGGCGCGCCCGCGACGCCGCGGTTATCACCGGCGGTGACCGCGCCGACGTCCAGACCGCGGCGCTCGACGCCTCCGGCGTCGCCTGCCTCGTCTTGACCGGCGGCCACCGCCCCTCGGGCGCGGTGCTGGGCAAGGCCGCGGACGCCGGCACGCCCGTCCTCGCCGTGAACACCGACACGGTCACGGCCATCGACCGCGCCGAGGAAGTCGTCCGCGGCGGCCGGACGCGCGACGTCCGCACCGTCGACCGGATGGCGGAGCTGCTCGGCGACCACGTCGACGTCGACGCGCTCGTCTGAGGACGGGCGCGTCTCTCCGACTCAGACCGCTCCGCGAGCCGCGATCGCTCGCGGTCCGCGGTCGCGGCCGCCCGCGGCCCGTGAGCGTCTGACGTACTGTTTTCACGGTGGACGACGTACTCCGCCCATGACCAGTCTCTCGGAGGCGTACGGTGGACGGGGGCGCTCCGGGGTCGACCCGCGTCGGCTGTACCTCGGTGTGGGGTCGTTCGTCGCGGGCGCGCTGCTCGTCGTCGCGGGGATCCTCGTGGCGGCCGAGGTGGCGATGCCGTCGGGGTTCTCGTCCGGGACCGCCAGGGAGGTCGGCGGGATCCTCGGCGGCGTCGGCGTCCCGCTCGTGTTGCTCGGCGTGATGGCCGTCCTCCCGGCCGACCGCAACACCTACGCCGCGGCGGCCGTCGGCGCGGCCGTCATGTGTCTCGGCGTGGCCCTGTTCGCCCACGCGTACCCCCAGCAGTGGGTCGGCGGGCCGCGCCCGGAGCTGACCGACCTCACCCTCCCGACCGCGGGCGTCTACTTCCTCGGCGCCGCGACGACGCTGTGGAGCGTGTTCGTCGGCGTCGCCAATTTCAAGACCCGCAACGATCCCGGCGGCACCGTCTCGATGGAGGTGACCCACAAGGGGGAGACGAAGGTGGTCGAGGTCCCCCGCGACCAGCTGAACGGCCCCGGCGGCGTCGGCCTCCTCGGCGGCACCCCCGACGGCGAGGTCGAGACGCAGACGAACCGCCCCGACGACGCGGACCGACCGGCACGCGGCGCGTCCCGGCCGGCCGATCGAGACCCCGCCGGCGCGGCGGCCGGCACCGGAGCGACGAACGGGTCGGGAGCGACGGTCGCCCCCGGAGCGTCCGACCGCTCGGGCGACCGGTCGAACGGCCGCTCCGCCGCGGGCGACCGGTCAAACGGGACGGGACGGTCTGGGACGGGCCGGTCGGGCACGGGCGGCGCCCCCGGGCCCGGCTCGGCGGGCGTGAGCGACGGCGGCAGCGCCGAGACCGACATCAGCTCCCCGCTCGACGGCCCGGGGTCGGAGGAGCCGGCCTCGCCGTCGACCCCCTCGCCCGGCTCCCCCGCCGCGCGCGACGGCCCGGGAGACGCCTACTGCGGCAACTGCGAGAAGTTCGACTACGTCCGAACCGAGGACGGGATGCGCCCCTACTGCGCGCACTACGACGAGCTGATGGACGACATGGAGGCGTGCGACTCCTGGACGCCGCGGTAGGCGACGGACGCCCGTTCTTCTCTCCGCCTCACACCGGTTCCGCGGACGGGAGCTGCGACTCCGCGACCGCGAACGCGAGCGTGCTCAACACGCCGATGAGCGTGCCGGCCGCGAGCGCCATCGCCAGCTCCGAGAGGCCGAGCGTCGTCACGCCCGGCGCGTCCGGGAGGAAGAATCCGGAGACGGCGAACAGCACGACGGCGATGGACGCCACGTAGAACGGCGCGTTGAGGTAGCGCCACCGGAACCGACCGGCGAGGTACTCGTCGGTGATCTGCCCGAGACTGGAGGTGACGCCCGCGACGCCGAGCCACTGGACGAACCCGTGGACGAACGCCGCGAGGGCGGTGCCGGCGGCGAGTGGGCTCCCCAGCGCGGTCCGGACGGCGTCGACGGTGTCGACCCCCTGGACGCCGCCGACGACGATCAGTGCGAGCGCGACGACGTAGGTGACGAGCGTCACGCGGCCGGTGTACAACACGTTGCGGACGCTCTCCGCGGCGCCGTCGACGCTCTCTTCGAGTCCCAGCCCGCGGAACAGCGAGTAGAGCCCGACGGCGCCCGAGAGGATCCCCAGCACGGCCGCGCCGGCGACGTCGAAAAGGTTCGCGACGACGACGAGCGGGTAGATGAGGAGGAGGACGCCGAGTGGGATGAGGATCGTCCCGCGGGTCTCCGGGTCCGCGAGTACCTGCTTGATCGTGTAGTAGAGCGACTCGAGGTCCTGCGCCTGGCGGACGACGACGCGGCGCATCCCGTCGATCGGCATCCGCGACCGGATCACGGGGAGGACGGACTCGTCTTGGGCGCCGTCGGTGATCACGACCGCCGACACCTCCTCGCCGGTCGACAGCTCGGCGAGCACCCGGTCGACCTCCTGGCCGACCGCGCGGTTTGCCTTCACGTCGGGGCCGTCGACGCCGGTGACCGCGGCGACCTCGACGGTCTCACCCTCCGCGGCGAGCTCGTCGTGGACGTTAACGCCCTGGAAGAGGACGTTCACGTCGGAGTCCTCCGGGTCGGCGGTCGCGAGCGCGACCGCGGCCTCCGTGACGTCCTCGTCGCCGACGACGGGGGTGGGGATTCCCGTCTTGCGGCCGAGGTCGTCGTCGAGGTCGACGCAGAGGACGAGCAGCATCGCTCGGGGCTACGCGGGGGGACGGCATATGTTTTCGGCTCGGCGCGCTCGCGTCAGCGAACCCGGCGACCGCGTCGGCCCGCGCGACCGCGTCTGCGTGCGTCGGCCCGCGCCGCCGCGCCCGTCAGTTCTCCTCGTTCGGCTCGTGTTCGATCCCGTTCATCATCCGGCGGACGTTCTCGCCGTCGCTGAACGCGGCCGGGTACGCCGCGAGCGGGAGGACGAAGTCGCTCCCGACGCCGACCGGCTCGCCGATGTGGAGCTCCAGTTCGGTGGTCACGCCCGTCCCCTCGATCTCCGCGTCGGCCGTGTACACGACGACCCCGGCGTCCGAGTCGAGGACCTCGGTCGAGTACTCCGAGCCGCGTTCGAGGTCACCGACGCCCTCGAAGCGGCTCAGGATGAGCTCGGCGCGCTCGCGGGTGCTGAACTCCGCGATCGGGTTGAGCGCCCGCCCGAGCACCTCGATCTGCGGCGTCGTCACCGCGGCGAAGACGGCGGCCTGGTAGCGCTCGCCGAACAGCTCGACGGCCTTGTCGTACTCGGCGACCGTGTTCGTCACGCGGACCTCGCGGGTCTGCCCGGCCGCCTCGACCTCCCGGGAGAGGGTCTCCTCCGAGACCTCGTTGAGCTCGTACCCGCTCTCCGAGAGCGTGGCGTCGGCGACCGTGGCCGTGCCGGCCGCGAACTCCGCCGGCCCCTCGCCGGTGGCGACCTCGAACGCGGTACAGCCGGCGAGGCTCGCGAGGCCGACCGCCCCGCCCGCCGCGAGCGCCCGGCGACGGGTGACGGCGTCGCTCGCGTCGCTGGTCTCGGCGTCGTGCTCGGCGGTCGGGTCTCGGTTCATGGCCGTCACTGACGGCGGTGGGGGGTACATACTTTGTGTTCCGGGCGGGTCGGAGCCGCCGCCCGCTCGATCGCCCCGCCACGCCGCCGTGACAACCGCTCTCGCCCGACTCCGCGCTTCGCACGCTTTTTCACGTCGCGGCCGGTAGAGAGGAGTAGATGATCTCCAAGGGCTGTGAACAGTGCGCCAAGGGCGGGAAGATGGTGCTTTTCGTCTACGGGTACTGCGACCAGCGGGACTGCTTCTACTGCCCCCTCGGAGAGAACCGGAAGAACGTCACCGATGTGTACGCCAACGAGCGGAAAGTCGAGTCGGACGCGGACGTGATCGAGGAGGCCAAGCGCATGAGCGCGCTCGGCACCTCGATCACCGGCGGCGAGCCGCAGGAGGCGATGGCGAAGACGACCCGGTACCTCGAACTCCTGAAAGACGAGTTCGGCGAGGACCACCACACCCACCTCTACACCGGGATCACGGGCGGCCGCGAGAACATGCGTCGCCTCTCGGAGGCGGGCCTCGACGAGATCCGCTTCCACCCGCCGCTGGAGATGTGGGGCGACATGCACGGCACCGAGTGGGAGGAGATCCTCCACATCGCCCGCGAGGAGGGGCTCACCCCCGCCTTCGAGATCCCCGGTATCCGCGCGGAACCGGAGTTCTTAGAGTTCTTAGACGAGGGCGCCGCGGAGTTCTGTAACATCAACGAGTTCGAGATGTCCGACGGGAACTACCGCCGGATGCAAGCGGAGGGGTTCGAGCTCCAGGAGGGCCACATGTCCGCCGTCGAGGGGTCGAAGGACGACGCCATCCTCGAGGAGATGGCGAGCCACGAGAAGGTGTACTTCTGTACGTCGGTGTTCAAAGACGCCGCCCAGCACCGGAACCGCCTCAAGCGGATGGCGCGGAACATCCGCCGGGAGTTCGACGAGGTGACCGACGACGGGACCTTGGTCTACGGGAAGGCGTTCGCCGACCCCGAGCGGTTCGAGGCGCTCGGCGTCCCCGAGGAGTTCTACACCGTGAAATCGAACCACGTCGAGGTGGCGTGGTGGCTGCTCGAAGAGATGGTCGAGGACGGCGACTTAGCCGAGGGCGAAATCGTCGAGCAGTACCCGACCGTCGACGGGACGGTCGTCGAGCGAACACCGGTCGCCTGAGCGGGCGGTCTTCGATTCTCGCGTCGGTTCCCTTCCTTCGTCACGTATAGCGACGGCGGTGGCGCGCGCCTGCGAGCGGCTGACAGGACGCAACAAGCCGCGCGAGTCCTCCCGGCTGGGGCTTTGGCGGTGTTGGCCGCCGATCCGTGGTCGAACACTCCGCCTGTGTCGTGTCACTTACTATCACAATTATATATGATAAACACGTACGGCCGCGCATGGCCTCAGAAGAACCCGTATTCCCCGACGTGAGCATCGGACAGGCGGTGTACAACGAGGACGGGGAGCGGCTCGGCTCGATCCGCGGGGTCGACGACGACGGCTTCTACGTCGCGTCGCCGTCGGGGACGGACACGCTGACGCTCACCGACGCGCGCGACGTGTTCGGCACCGCGTACGTGATGTGGCGCTGCTGGGAGTGCGGCGAGATGGGCGAGATCGGCGACCAGCTCCCCGCGAACTGCCCGAACTGCGACGCGCCCCGCGAAGAGCTGTACTACTGGGCCGAAGACTGAGCGGACGGCCGTGGGAAGCGACCTCGTTTCCCTGTCATCTACTTATAATTGATTGACCTCGTAGACAGTGCTGACACCCTCGAAGCCCCAGCCGCGAGGGCGCCGCACACTCGCTGCGCTCCTCAGTCGCTCACTCCGTTCGCTCCCTGCGGTGCTTACGTCGTCTGCGGCGCCCTCGCGACTGCCCCTTCGAGTCCCGCCCCGCACAGCGCCTCACGCCTCCCCAGCCTCGTCGCTGGCCCTCCGCTTCGCTCCGGGCCACCGACTCCCTCGCGCGTGCTGCTCGGCCGCAAGGCGACCTCGCAGGCACGCGCCGACCGTTTCGGCCGCTCACGAGCTCTCTTCTTCCTCCTCGAGGTCGTCCCCATCGTCGCCCACCTGCTCGCGGAGGCGCTCGACCTCCGCCTCCAGTTCGGCGATCCGGTCGGCGTCCGCCCCTCCGTCGTCGGAGCGCGTCGTGAGGTACACCACCGCGCCCGCGACGAGGACGAGCGGCACGCCGAAGAGGAGGACGGCGATGATCATGATGATTACCAGCTCCGGACCGCCGGGGACGCCGCCGAACGCGGGGACGAGAGAGACCATGTGCCGTCCACTCGACGGCGCGACTAAAGCTGATCGGGGGAGTGGCCGGCGGCTCAGTCCGCGTCGACGAAGTCCGCGAGGTTCGCCTGAAGCCCGGCCGCGAGCGTCGACTTCCGGCGGAGGCGCCCGAGCGAGACGGGGAGCTGGTCGGCGACGCCGCAGACCGCCTCGCCGAACGTCTCGGCGGCGCCGAACTCGCCCTCGAACGCGTTGCGGACCGCCTCGCGCACCTGCCACACGCCGACCGGGCCCCAGTAGTCGTCGGAGACGTGGCGCAAGACGAGCGCCTTCGCCTGCCGGCCGCGGTCGTCGAGGTGTTCTAAGACGCCGAGCCGGGCGGCGTAGTAGGCGCCCGCGGTCTCCTCGACGTAGCCGGTCCGACCCTCGCGCCCCTCGCTGGCGGCCGCGAGGTACACCCCCGCCTCGGGGTCGGGGTTCCAGATCGAGCCGGGCGATTTCATCTCGACGAGCTCGTACTCCCAGCGGCCCGGGACCAAGATCACCCAGAACGCGTTGCCGAGGTACTCGTTGCGGTGGACCTCGATCCGGTCGACGGCCGGGTTGTCGCGGATCGAGCCCCGGAGGAACTGGCCGACCGTGTCGTCGACGGCCGTGATCGACCAGCGCGTCGGGACGAGCCGGCGGTGCTCGCCGCGCCCCAGCGCGCCCGCCGAGAGGATCGTGTTGATCTCGTACACGTCGAACCCGCGGCGGTAGAGGTACGTCATCGCGCCCTCGGCGCGCCAGTCGTCGTCTTCGAGCGTCTTCTTCACCGGGCGCGGCACGTGCGGGTTCTCGCCGAGGTCGGCGCGCTGCGCCGCGGCGCGCGGCCCGGTCGGCGTCTTGATGTCCTCCGTCCCCACCTCGAAGTCGAGGTCCGGGCGGCCGTCGAGCCCGATCTCCACGTCGACCGGGCGGTCCGCGATCGCGACCTCGCGTTGGACGCCCAGCCAGCCGTCCCACGCGTCGTGGACGCTCTCGGGCGGGCCGCTCCCCGTACCGACCGACGACACTCCGCCCGTCGCGCCCGCGTCCGCGACGTCGACGCCGCGGGTCGAGTTGAGCAGGCTGGTCCGGCGGTCGAACACGTCCGCGATCGAGACCCCCTCGTCGTACCACGCCGCGGAGGTCTCGAACGCTTCCGCGCGCTCCTCGCGGCCGACCGGCGAGAGCAGGCCCGTCGAGACGTTCGGGTAGTCCGCGCGGCCGACGAAGATGGAGGGCGAGACGCTACCGACCACGGCGTTGTCGGAGACGTGCTCGTCGAAGCGCCGCTCGAAGGAGTCGAGGTGATCGAGGATGCCGTAGTCCTTCTCGGCGGCGAGGCGCCGCCGCTCGGCGCGCTCGTTCGCCTCGAACTCGATGAACTCGTCGAGCCGCATCCGGATCAGTGTTGACGGCGCACCGGCTTGAACGTTTCCGGCGCGGGGGCCGTTCAGAACGGCAGAGAGCGGGAAGCGGAGAGAGACCGCGGGACCGAGGCCGCCTAACTGTGGATGCCCATCGCTTCGATCTGCTCTTGGTACCGGTTGCGGATGGTGACCTCGGTGACCTGCGCGACGTCGGCGACCTCGCGCTGGGTCTTCTTCTCGTTACAGAGCAGCGACGCGGCGTAGATGGCGGCGGCGGCGTAGCCGGTGGGCGACTTCCCGGAGAGGAGCCCCTGCTCGGCCGTCGTCTCGATGATCTCGTTGGCCTTCGACTGGACCTCCTCGGAGAGCTCCAACTCCGAGGAGAAGCGCGGGACGTACTTTTTCGGGTCGACCGGCCGCATCTCTAAGCCGAGCTCCTGAGAGATGTAGCGGTACGTCCGGCCGATCTCCTTGCGGTCGACCCGCGAGACCTCCGAGATCTCCTCGAGGCTGCGGGGGATCCCCTCCTTGCGGCAGGCGGCGTACAACGCGGCGGTGGAGACGCCCTCGATGGATCGCCCCCGAATGAGGTCCTCGTTCAGGGCCCGTCGGTAGATCACCGACGCCACCTCCCGGACCGAGCGCGGCACGCCGAGCGCGCTGGCCATCCGGTCGATCTCGGAGAGCGCGAACTGGAGGTTGCGCTCGCCCGCGTCCTTCGTCCGAATTCGCTCCTGCCACTTCCGTAAGCGGTGCATCTGCGACCGCTTCTTCGAGGAGATGGAGCGGCCGTAGGCGTCCTTGTCCTTCCAGTCGATGGTCGTCGTCAGCCCCTTGTCGTGCATCGTCTTCGTCGTCGGGGCGCCGACGCGCGACTTCTCCTGCCGCTCCGAGTGGTTGAACGCGCGCCACTCCGGGCCGGGATCGATCTGTTCGTCCTCGATGATCATCCCCGTCTCCTCGTGTATCAGCTCCCCGTCGGCCGTCCGGGTGAGATCCTCCGGATCGAAGTCCTCGGGGTCTAACTCGTCGACGTCCTCGATGTCTATCTCCGCTTCCTCGGCGTCTTCGTCCCCCACGCGCTGCCGGTCGTGATCCCGTTGCCGGGTGGGCCGTGTCATCGCATTTATATGCTATCCAATCCGTTTAACTTAAAAGTTCGTTACCGTGCGGGTGAGTGGCACGGACTTTCGCGGCGCTCGCTCGGTCGGGCCCGACCGTCGACGAGGGCCCTGCCTCGGAACCGGTGGACGCGCCGCCCGCGTCGACGACGGCTCCGCCGTTCGACCCTCTCTCAGCCGGCGGACGGACAGCCCTTTGTCCGCCCGGCGCGGAACCCGGACGAATGCCGACCATCGACTGCGACCCGACGGTCGCGCGCGAGCGCCTCGCGGACGCCGGCGTCCCGATCGACGAGGGGAACACGCCCCACGAGCGGTGGCGGGCCGACCGCGACGGGGCCGTCGCGGTCGCGTACGACGACAAGGTCGTCGTCCAGGGGAGCGACCCCACCCGCCTGACCGCCCTGCTTCGCGACGGCGGCGGCCGCGCGCACGTCTACTTCGACGGGGCCTCCCGCGGGAACCCGGGCCCGGCCGCGGTCGGCTGGTGTCTGGTCACGTCCGACGGCGTCGTCGCCGAGGGCGGCGAGCGCATCGGCCGCGCGACGAACAACCAGGCCGAGTACGCGGCGCTGATCCGCGCGCTGGAGGCGGCCGACGAGTACGGATTCGACGCGGTCGACGTCCGTGGCGACTCCCAGCTGACGGTCAAGCAGGTCCGCGGCGAGTGGAACGCCAACGACCCGGAGCTGCGCGAACGGCGGGTCCGCGTCCGGGAGCTGCTGGAGCGGTTCGACCGCTGGTCGATCGCCCACGTACCGCGGGAGATAAACGAGCGCGCCGACGAGTTAGCGAACGAGGCACTCGATGACGCGAACTGACGACGACCCGCCCGAGTGGGCCAAGGAGCGGGCGCGCGAGATGATGGCGGCGGGAGACGAGGAGGCGGCCGACGACCCCGCGGACGCCGCGGAGTCCCCCGACCCCGACGACGGGCGCGTCCCGGACGTGCCGGTCGAAGCGGTCGAGGAGGCGGAGCGGCTCACGCGGCTCGCCCGCGAGGCCGAGTCCGCGGAGCCGACCCCGGAGATCGAGCAGGCGGCCGAGCAGTACCGCGAGCGGCGCGACGCCCTCGCGGCCGAGTACGGCTACACCGCGCGCGTCCGCGAGGAGGACGACGCGCTCGTGTTGTACCCCGACGAGTGGATGGAGGACGGGACGGTCCGGCTCGACCGCGTCGAGGACACCGACCGCGCGGTCGAGGTGTCGCTGTCCGGTCCCGGCGACGCCGACCGCTACCGGGAGGTGGCCGCGTACAACGAGGCGGTGGCCGCGGCGGTCGCCGAGCGCGAGGCCGCGGTCCACGCGCGCACCGCGGAGACGTTCGCGACGTTCATGAGCAACCACTACGTCCGCACGGTCGACGACGCCACCCCGGAGATGCGCGCCGAGTTCCGCGAGGAGTACCTGGTCCGGAACGGGTGGCCGACCGACGAGCAGCTCGACGCCGTCGACGAGTCGCTGTCCGTGATCGCGTCCGTCGCCGACGGCGTGGAGGTCGACGACGCGGAGGTAGCCGACGTGAACGATCCCGCCGGCGACGAATCAGACGACGCAGGGGGGTCCGCCGACGCCGCGGGCTCACCCGACACGAGCGACTCGGCGTAGCGGTCGCTCGGCGGAAAAGAACGCGGCTTTCGCCGCGTCGTGTGCCAAAAGGATCGGTTAGCGGTCGATGCCGGACGGCCCCGCGGGGCGCGCTCGATTACTCCAGCAGCGCGCGGACCTCGTCCGCGCGCTCCTCGTCGGTGACGAACCGGTCGAGGACCCACTCTATCTGCCCGAGGACCACGTCGTGGCCCGCCTCGGTGAGCTCGTACTGGTTCGTCCGCTTGTCGAGTTCGCTCTTCTCGACGAGCCCGTCGTCGACGAGGTCGTCGAGGTTGGGGTACAGGCGGCCGTGGTTCACTTCGGAGCCGTAGTACGCCTCCAGCTCCCGCTTGATCGCGAGGCCGTACATCGGCTCCTCGGCCAGAATGGTCAGGATGTTCTGCTGGAACGCCGTGAGGTCGCTCGCCGCCCTCGATTCATCAGTGACTCTTTGTGCCTCTGACATGCCAGAGGGGAAGGGACCCGAACTTATAATCTTTCTCAACATTCACTATCGTTGCGATGCGTAACCCCGAACGTACGTCCGAATAAGCCGGTATTGTGGGAGTTTCGGCGGACACCCGTGCGATCCGGCGGCGGAGCAGGTTCGACCGATCGATTCCGTTCGCACCGACTGTGCCGACGATCCGTCGGCCACAGCGTCGTTTCGGTTTGCGATCGAAACTCGGAGTTCGACGCCTAACGGGGTCGAACGAGCGCTGTGGGTTGACCGCTTCGAGCGTTGCGGCTCCACCGGCTCAGGCGATCCCGAAAGGACTTTGGCCGGCTTCGACCCATCTCCGGTCACATGGTCAACCTCTGGGAAGATCTCGAGACGGGACCGAACGCGCCGGACGAGATCTACGCCGTCGTCGAGTGTCTCAAAGGAGAACGCAACAAGTACGAGTACGACAAGGACGTCCCCGGCGTCGTCCTGGACCGCGTGCTCCACTCGAACGTCCACTACCCGTACGACTACGGCTTCATCCCGCAGTCGTACTACGACGACGAGGATCCCTTCGACGTGATGGTGCTCGTCGAGGACCAGACGTTCCCCGGCTGCGTCGTCGAGGCCCGCCCCGTCGCCCTGATGAAGATGGACGACGACGGTGAGCAGGACGACAAGGTGATCGCGGTGCCGACCGAGGACCCGCGGTTCGACCACATCGAGGACCTCGAGGACATCCCGCAGCAGACCCTCGACGAGATCGACGAGTTCTTCGCGACCTACAAGAACCTCGAGGCCGGCAAGGAGGTCGAAACGCTCGGCTGGGAGGACAAGGCCGCCGCGAAGGACGCGATCGAACACGCGCAGGACCTGTACGACGAGCACTTCGCGTAACGGTCTGATAACCGGGACGCATCCGTCGCCAGCGGCCGGATGCGTTATGCCTATGGGTAATTTTTAGGGCGTGAGTCGCGTATTGTCACGTAGAGCCATGAGCCCCACCACGCCCTCCGTCGGCATCGATCACCCGACGGTCGTTCCCGCGAACTTCGACCCGGACGACGACGCGGCCGACGCGGCGGCCGAGGAGGCCGCGGCGACCGACGACGCGTAGCCGACTTCTCAGACGCGTTCGACGACGGCGGCGAGCGGCGTCGCCTCGTCCCGAAGCGACGCGAACGCCTCGTCGACCCAGTCGACGACCGTCTCGTCCGTCGATTTGAGCACGCATCGCGGGTTGTTCCGCTCGTCGTACGCGGTCACGCAGGCCACGTCGTCGCAGCGGACGAGGCCGTACTCGATCGGGTCGGCGCTCACGTACACCTCGGCGTCGTCGTCGTTCAACGCGCGGTCGGTCGCCGGGCCGAACTCCGCGACCGACGCGTCCGCGACGCGACGGTCGATGATCAGTTCCACGTCCGCGCCGCCGTCCAGCGCCGCGGCCGCCGCGTCGTTGAACTGCTGGAGGACGACCGGGGAGACGGCCCGGATCTTGGCGCCGCGGCTCTCGCGCAGGAGGTCCGTGAGCCGGTCGACCACCGCCAGGGGGTTCTGGTCGGACGCCACCGTGAGCTCGCTGTCCGGGATCCCCTCCGGCGGGAAGTCGACGCCGACGCGCTCGACGGCCTCGGCGAACCGCCCGTAGCGCTCGCCGCGTTCCACCTCGGTCAGGAGCGTCTCGTACGCGTCGTGAACGCGCACTCCGGTCGGCGTCACCCGGTAGTCGGCGTCGCGTTTCACGACCCAGTCCCGCTCGCGGAACCCCCCGAGGATCCGCTGAACCGTCGTTCGGGTCGCGTCGACCGCGTCGGTCAGCTCGGCCGGACGGCGCGGCTCCTCGCGCAGCGCCCGGAGTATCGCGACCCGAACGGGCGAGCCGGCGAGGTACTGTGCGCCGTCGTGTCCCTCCTCGGCCGTCATCGTACGATCTGCGTGTACGGGTACCGCCGTGTTAACCGTACCGCGTCGCGGCGCCGGTCGCCGCGACCGGCGCGCTCCCGTCGCTCAGTCCCGGTAGCGGAACGAGACGACGGTGCCGACGGTGTCCTCGCCGGCGATGCGCTCCGTGGTCACGGTCACGGCCGCGAGCGCGTCCGCGCCGAGCGCCTCCTCGATTACCGCCCGCAGCGCGTCGGGGTCGGCGCCCTCCTGTCTCACCGGCACGCGGACGTGTCGGCGGTTCACCGCGACGTCGACGAGGTCGTACTCCGTGTGCTCGAACGCATCCCGGATCGCCGCTTTGATGTCGGTCATAGCATCTCGGCCTCCGCGCGCGGCGGTGAAAAAACGCGGTCCTTGGTCGCCGTTTCGGTGACGGCCGTTCGTTGTGGGCGCTTTACACCCATCTAACGCTGTCTCAATTTAATACTGATCTCAAATTCTTCAAATATAGGTATAATTCAACCGCAGAACAATTTAAATATTTAATAAGACTGACACTTTCCAAATATGCACGAAAGTGTAGCGGAGTACGTGGCAGAGAACCCGAAAATGGCCGGCGTCCTGTTCACCGCGCTGCTGCTGTTAACGCAGGCGGCGCCCGCGGCGGCGAATGTCGCTGCTTCTAATCCTGGGCCCTAATCAATTGTAATACTACCACTCCAAGCTAGTTCATCATCGTAAAACACGGGAATTAACTCTTTTTCCATCAAATCTAGCAGCTCACTTTTTGATATTGACTCGCAGTCCACAAGAGCGGGAACGTAATAATTATATCCTATAACATTTGTATTTAGCGTTGCGAGTGATCCAGATTTATGATGGCCATTTGGATAAAAGTCTGCTGATAAATCAAACTCTTCCTCAGATCTTTTCTCTACATTAAATACCACGGCCACACCACTCCGGCTCTGACAGATCGTCGTCCCCCCGTCACCCACCACGATGTACTGGTGACCCGTGATCAGCTCCCGCTTCGCCACGTGGAGCGCGGTCCGGAGGTTGAACCCACTGTTCATCAGGCGAGCGATGATTCGGCCGAGCTTCGTCGCGGGCGAGTTTGCCACATCGGAGAGGGTAACAATGCCGCCGCGCGAGCCGCGGTGAACGAGGGCCTCGCCTTGTTGGTACGACTGGCAGGCGTTGAGCAGGAAGGCGCTGACCTTGATTTCAAGATCCTCGTCGGTCAGGTCAAGGTAGCAGTCCGCGCACTGCATCCCTCGGTCGTCAACGTGGCCGATGTAGTGGAGGAAATCGACGTCCGACGCGAGCACGTCGCGCATCTCCTCGCGGGTGAGGCTATGACGCACCTCGATGTCGAACTGGACCATGTCGCGAAGCCCGTACAGGTTGGCGACTTTCCCCTCTTCGCGCATCTGCGCGTCGTTACAGACGACGAGAACGGAGATCCGCGACTGCTCGACCTCTTCGGTCACCAGCCGGCGGTGGTACGCGTCGAGCGTCGCCTTGTTCGCGTCGAGCGGGACGCCGTCGCCGACCCACGCGTGCTCGACGGTGTCGACCGGCTCCGGCCGGACGAAGTCGGTCTGGGCGGCGACGGCGCCGCGCTCCGCGGAGGCGTCCGCGCCGCGGGTGGCCGCCGCGCTCGCGCCGCCGCGCACGAACTCGTCGTCGCCGAGGCCGCCGCCGGCCGGAACCTCCCGCCTCGTCGCCCGCGCGGAACTCCGGTCCGGGCCGCCCAGGAAGCCGACGCCGGCCCCGCCGTCGTCCTCCACCGGCGTGACGGTCTCCGGCGAGCGGACGATGGACAGCTCGCCCGCGACGAACGGGAGCATCTCCACGTTCCCGGGGTCGGGGCGCACGTCCGTCGTTAGCGTCCACTGCGGCAGCTCGGGCTCGACGTCCGCGAACGGCACGTCGAGGTACTCGCCGAGCCGCTCCGCGAGCGGGAGGTCGTACAGCCGCCCCCAGTCGAGGTCGAGGTCGGTCGTCTCGCGCTCGTGGAGGTCGACCGGGTAGAACCCTTCCGTGCGGGCGAGACAGTCCATGTGGAACGACTGCCTGAGCACCTGGGCGGTCCGCGCCTCGAAGCCGGGTTCGAGCGGGTACGTCCACCCGTCGCCCTCCATTCGGGGGTCGTCGCCGGGCACCACGTCGGCCGCGAAGTAGTACGCCAGCGAGACGACGGGGTAGAGGTAGCGGTACTCGGGCGGAACGACGATCCGGACGCCGCTGTCGACGGGCTCGACCCGCTCGGGGACGCGGAACTCGTCGCCCGGCTCGATCAGCGGGGGATGCCCCCGCAGGGTGGGGAACGACCGCTCGGGGCTGGTCGTCTGGAGCGCGGAGCCGAGCAGCGAGACGGCGTCCATCAGCGACTCGGGGTCGGTGGGCGTGGTGATCGTCCCCGCCGGCGTCTGGTGGAGCGACCGGAAGCCGAGCCCGACGGTCCCCGGCGCGTCGAGGTCGATCCGGGTGGTCCGGTCGGTCGTGGAGACGGAGAAGCCGGCGTCGAAGGTGAGGTACAGCTTCGTCGGCGCCGGGTTGATCCCGACGTGGTAGGTCCCGTCGGGCATCGTGTAACAGTCGCCGTGCGTGAGCAGCGTCCCGTCGCCGGCGCGCGTCTCGACGACGGCGACCCGAGGGATTTCGATCGACCCAGTCTCGATCGCGACGCTGGCGTCGACCGGGAAGTAGTGGTCCGACTCCGGGCGCCGTCGCGGCTCGACCGGCCGGTCGGTGTACACCTCGAACTGGGTGTTCTCGATGTGGTCCGTGACGGTGATCCCGTCGGCCTCGCGCAGCGGGTCGATGTCGATGCTCATGGGGGCTCCGCGGCCGCCGTTCGGGCGGACGGGGACGGACGCCGCGGGGGTTGGTACCGTCTGGTTGGGCGAAAGCGGCGATAAAGCTTGTGTCGGTCGGATCGCCGCGGACCGAACGGATAAAGTCCCGCCCGCCCCACCTCCGCGTAATGATAACGCTGGGAACGGCCCGCGCCGCTCCGGGCGAGACGGACACGGGCCGTCTCGAGGTGGGGGAGATGCGGGATGGGAGCCCCGTCCGGCTGCCGGTCGCCGCGATCAACGGCGCGGCCGACGGGCCGACGCTGTACGTCCAGGCGGTGAGCGACGGCGACGAGCTGAACGGGCTCGGTGTCGTCAACCGCGTCGTCCCGCGGCTCGACCCGGCCGAGCTGTCGGGGTCGGTCCTCGTCGTCGGCATCGTGAACCACTTCGCGTTCCAGGCGGCGGAACACCGGAACCCGGTCGACGACCGGAAGATGAACCGCGGCTACCCCGGCGACGCCGACGGGACGACGAGCGAGCGGATCGCCCACGAGACGTTCCAGGTCGCCAAGCGCGCCGACTACATCCTCGACCTCCACCAGGGGTCGACGAGCCGGATGATAAACGAGACGCGCGTCCGCTGCGGCGTCCGCCACCGCCTCCACGGCGACTGCTTGGAGCTCGCGAAGGCGTTCGGCTGCGGCCACGTCCTCGACATCAAGGGCCCGGACGGCCAGCTCGCCCGGGCCGGCCCGGAACACGGGATCCCCACCGTCGACCCCGAGCTCGGCGGCTGCGTCGGCTGGGACGAGGAGTCGATCCGGTACGGCGTCGAGGGCGTGTTCAACGTGCTCCGCCACTACGGGTTCCTCGACGGCGACGCCGCGCTCGACTCGCAGACGCGCGCCCGCGGCTTCGACCAGTACGGTTCGCCCGCCGGCGGTCTCGTCCGCTTCGAGTGCGAGCTCGGCGAGCGCGTCTCGGCCGGCGACGTCCTCTTCGAGGTGACCGACACCTTCGGCGCCTTGGAGGGCCGCGTCACCGCCGACACGGACGGGATCTTCTGGCGGACCCGCCGCCTCCCGCAGGTGGCCGCCGGCGAGTACGTCTGCTCGGTCGGCACCAACGTCGACGAGTACTGATGGGTTCTCCCGACGGACCGAGCGGGGGAGTGCGCGCCCTCCGCTGCCCCGAGTGCGGCGAGACGTACCGCGACCGCTGGCGCTGCCGGTGCGGCGCCCCCCTCGACTTCGCCGAGCCACCGGTTCCGGACGGTCCGGCGCCCGACCCCCAGTCGTTCGACGCGCGCGACGGCCTGTGGGCGTTCGCCGACCTGCTCGCCGTCGGCGACGACCCCGCTGACCGGGTGACACTCGGCGAGGGCCTGACGCCGCTCGTCGACGCCGACGACGACAGCGGAGCCGCGGCGAACGCGGACGGCGACGCCGCCCCGTGGAACGCGTCGTTCAAGCTGGAGTACGTCTTCCCGACCGGCTCGTTCAAGGACCGCGGCGCGACGACGACGCTGACGCGGGCCCGCGAGCTGGGCGTCGATCGCGTCGTCGAGGACTCCTCCGGCAACGCCGGCGCCGCGGTCGCGACCTACGCCGCCCGCGCCGGGATCGGCGCCGAGATATACGTCCCCGCCGACGCGAAGGAGTCGAAGCTCGCGGCGATCCGCCGCGCCGGCGCCGAGCCGGTCCGGATCGAGGGGAGCCGGCGGGACGTGACCGAGGCGTGCGTCGCGACGCTCGACGGGGGCGGAGACGACGCCGCGGGCGACGGCGGGGCCCCGGTCGCCGACGGTGACGACGACCTCGCCTGGTACGCCAGCCACGCCTGGAACCCGGCGTTCTTCGAGGGGACCGCCACCGTCGCGTACGAGATCGCGTACCATCGCGGCTGGGACGCCCCCGACGCGGTCGTGACGCCGCTCGGCCACGGCACGCTGTTCCTCGGCGCCTACCGCGGGTTCCGGCGGCTCAAACGCGCCGGTTGGACCGACTCCGTCCCTCGGCTCTACGGCGCGCAGGCGGCCGGCGTCGCGCCGATCGTCCGGGCGCTCCACGGCCCGGACGCGGCCGACCCGGAAGGCGCCGTCAACGACGCGGCCGACGGGATCCAGATCGCGGAGCCGGTCCGGCACCGCGAGATCCTGGCGGCTGTCGACGCGACGGACGGCGACGCGGTCGCCGTCACCGAGGCGGCCGCGGCCCGCGAACTCGACCGCCTCCACGCCGCCGGGTTCTACACGGAGCCGACCTGCGCGGTCGCGCCCGCCGCGCTGCGGACCCTTCGCGACCGCGGCGAGATCGGTCCGGACGAGGACGTGGTTGTGCCGCTGACCGGAAGCGGGCTGAAGGGCTGAGGCGGGCGGCGCGGTCGGCGCCGACCCGCCCCACCGTCACCACTATTCAGCCGGCGCCCGTCGCCGTCGGTATGGAAGTGCTCGTCTACGGCGCCGGCGCGCTCGGGAGCCTCGTGGGCGGGCTGCTGGCGCGCGAACACGACGTGACGCTCGTCGGCCGCGACCCGCACATGCGGACGATCCGGGAGGACGGCCTCCGGATCGACGGCGCGGTCGACGCCCGCGTCACCCCTCGCGCGCTCACCGACGGGCGGCACCGCGCCGCCGACCTCGCCCTCGTCACGACGAAGGCGTACGACACCGACGCGGCCGCCCGGGCGCTCGCGACCGGCGAGTACGACGCGGTCTGCTCGCTCCAGAACGGGCTCACCGAGGAGCGGCTGGTCGCCGCGCTCGACGCGATGGTCCTCGCCGGCACCGCGACCTACGGCGCCCGGTTCGCGGAGCCGGGCCGGGTCACCTGTACCGGCGTCGGCGAAGTGGTGGTCGGCGCGCTCTCCGGGGGCCCGAGCCCGGCGGCCGCGCGGGTCGGCGCCGCCTTCGAGGCGGCCGGGATCGAGGCGGTCGCCGCCGAGGACATGCCGGTCCGCCGTTTCGAGAAGCTCGCGGTCAACGCCGGGATCAACGGCCCCTCCGCGCTCGCGCGGACCGAGAACGGGCCGACGCTGGACGGGCCGGCGGGCGAGGTCGCCCGCGAGGCCGCCCGCGAGACGGCCGCGACGGCCCGGGCGGTCGGGGTCGACCTCGCCGACGACCGGGCGGTCGCGGCCGTCGAGCGCGTCGCCGACGACACCGCCGCGAACCGGTCGTCGATGTGCGAGGACGTGGCGAACGGCCGCCGGACCGAGGTCGACGCCGTCTACGGGGCGATCGCCGACCGAGCGGAGCGTCACGCCGTGGCGGTTCCGACGTGCCGGACCGTCGGGTCGCTGATCCGCGGCTGGGAGGCGGCGCGGGGGCTCCGGCAGGGGTAGACGAACCGCGAAAAGGGCCAGTTCGGGCGGCGTCCGCGGCCGCTACGCGCTCAACACCACTCCTCGAGGACGGTCGCGTCGGTCTCGTCGACCGACACCCACGCGTCCTCCCGCGAGACGTCCGCGATGACGAGCTCCGGCCGCGACGACGAGGAGTCGATGGACGCCATCACGTCCGGCGCCTCGGCGGCGTCGAGCGCCGGGTCCGTCGGCAGGGCCGTCCGACGGCGGTCGGGGTCCGGGTCGTCCCAAGGAGTGGAACTCCGTGACATGGTTGTGAATAGTTCACAGTACGTATAAGAGTTGCGAACCCGACCGGAATCCCCCGTTAGATCCGAGTTTCCGGCGACTGCCGGCCGACGTATCTCCCCGTGCGCGGCCCCTCGGCCGACGATGTGCTCGAACGTGTCGAGTTTCTCATCGGCTCGCCGGGGGCTCCCGCGCCGGAGGCTTCCGCGCCGGGGATTCCGGCTCCGCGCGTCTCCGCGCGCGGCCGGCGTTCCCCCGTGCGCCACGCGGTCCGTCTCGGCCCACCTTCGCAGTATACAAGAGGTGTCACGCTGAATGACGGGCATGAACGTCGCAGACGCCATGACGCCCCGGTCGGAACTCGTCGTCGTCGAGATCCCCGGGAGCCGCAACGACGTGTTGGAGTACATTCAAGAGCACGGCTTCTCCTCGGTGCCGGTCGTGAAAGACGTCGACGGCGACGAGGTGTACCGCGGGCTCGTCACGCGCGACGACCTGATCGAGCAGCCGGACGAGGACCAGCTCGCGCTGCTGATGCGCGAGGTGCCGACCGTCGGGGCCGACGACGACATGGTCGAGGCCGCCCGGACGATGGCCGGGGAGGAGTCGCGGCGCCTCCCCGTCGTCGACGGCGACGAGCTCGTCGGCATCCTCACCGTCACCGACGTGGTGCGGGCGATCGCTCGCGGCGAGGTCGACGGGGAGACCCAGGTCGGCGAGCTCGCGACGCGCGCCGTCAACGCGACCCACGCCGGCACGCCGCTGCCGGTCGCCGAGCGCGAGATCGGGCTCTCCGGGGTCCCGTACGCGGTCGTCCTCGACGACGAGGCCGCGGTCGCGGGGATGCTCACCGAGGTCGACATCCTGGAGGTCGCCCGCGTCGTCGAGGGCGAGGCCAGCACCGGCGACTCGATCGCCGAGGAGGACTCCGAGTGGTCCTGGGAGGGGATCAAGGCGACCGGCGCGCGCTACCTCCCGACCCGGAACGTCGAGATCCCGGCCGAGGCGGTCCGCCACTTCATGACCGAGGACCTGATCACGGTCAACGCCACGCGGACGGCGCGGGAGGTCGCCCAGGAGCTCATCAGCAACGACATCGAGCAGGTCCCGCTCGTCTCCGGCACGGACCTCGACGGCATCGTCCGGGACGTGGACCTGCTGGAGGGGCTGTAGATGGCCGCGGACGCGCTCGCCGAACTCGCGAAGCGACGCGGGTTCTTCTTCGGCTCGAACGGCGCGTACGGCGGCACCGCCGGCTTCTACACGTTCGGGCCGCAGGGAGCCGCCCTCAAGCGGAACGTCGAGGACGCGTGGCGCGACCGGTTCACCATCCGCGAGGGGAACCGCGAGATCGAGGCGCCGACGGTGATGCCCGAGGCCGTCTTCGAGGCCTCCGGCCACCTGGAGGGGTTCGACGACATGCTCGTCGAGTGCCCCGAGTGCGGCGAGTCCCACCGCGCCGACCACCTCGTCGAGGACGCCACCGACGTCGAGGACGCCGAGGCGCTCCCCGGCGAGGAGGTCGCCGAGCTGATCGCCGACGCCGGGATCGCCTGCCCGGCCTGCGGCACCGAACTCGCCGGCCAGCCGGTCGAGGCGTTCAACCTCATGTTCGCGACCGACATCGGTCCCGGCGACGCCCAGCCCGGCTACCTCCGCCCGGAGACGGCGCAGGGGATCTTCGTCGAGTTCCCGCGGCTGAAGGAGTACGCCCGCGGGAACCTCCCGTTCGGCATCACCCAGGTCGGCCCCGCCTACCGCAACGAGATCTCGCCGCGCGGCGGGCTCCTCCGGCTCCGCGAGTTCACGCAGGCCGAGCTCGAGCAGTTCATCGACCCCGAGGAGGACGAGCCGCCGCTCGACCGCGTCCGCGACGTGGAGGTCCGGCTGTACCCCGCGACCGAGCAGGAGGCCGACGACGGCGACTACCTCGACACGACGGTCGGCGAGGCGGTCGACAAGGGGGTCATCGGCTCCCCCTGGGTCGGCTACTACCTCGGCGTCGCGCAGGAGTGGTACGAGCGCGTCGGCGTCGACCTCGACCGGTTCCGGTTCCGCCAGCACCTCGCGGGCGAGCGCGCCCACTACGCGGCCGACTGCTGGGACGCGGAGAGCGAGGTCGACGGCGACTGGATCGAGATCGCCGGCTTCGCGTACCGCGGCGACTACGACCTCTCGAAGCACGACGAGTACGGTGACGACGCGTTCACCGTCTTCAAGCGCTACGACGAGCCGAAGACGGTCGAGCGCGCGACGGTCGACCCCGACATGTCCGTGCTGGGGCCGGAGTTCGGCGGCGACGCGGCCGCGGTCGCGGACGCGCTCGAAGCGCTCGCCGAGCGCGACCCGGACGCCTTCGACGGCGAGACGGTCGAGGTGACGGTCGGCGAGGGCGACGACGCGGAGACCCACGCGGTCGACGCCGACGTCGCGAACTTCTCCGTAGAGGAGGTGACCGAGAGCGGCGAGCACATCACGCCCCACGTCGTCGAGCCCTCGTTCGGCGTCGGTCGCACCGTCCAGACGCTGCTGGCGCACGCCTACGAGACCGACGAGGTCGACGGCGAGGAGCGGACGTACCTCTCCCTGGCGCCCGAGGTCGCGCCGCAGGACGCCGCGGTCTTCCCGCTCGTCACCAACGACGACCGCCTCACGGCGCTCGCCGACGAGGTCGCGGCCGACCTGCGGGCCGCGGGGCTCGCGGTCGCGTACGACGACTCCGGCTCGATCGGCCGGCGCTACCGTCGGCAGGACGAGGTCGGCACGCCGTTCTGCGTCACGGTCGACCGCGACGGCATCGAGGGCGACGGCCCCGACACCGTCACGCTCCGCGAGCGCGACTCCGCGGCGCAGGTCCGGATCCCCGTCGCGGACCTCGCCGCCGAGCTGACGGCGCTGCGCGAGGGCGAGCCGTTCGCCGCGGTCGCGGACCGGTACGACGCGGTCGACACCGACGTCGAGACCGCGGGGAACTGAGGGCGTGACGCTCCCGGCCGCGGCGTGGCGCGAGCGCGTGGAGTTCGAGCGGCGGCTGGTCCACGCGAGCGGAACGCTGTACCCGGTCCCGTACCTGCTGGGCTGGATCTCGTGGCGCACGACCGGCCGGCTGCTCCTCGTGAGCGTCGCCGTCGCGGCCGTCCTCGAAACGCTCCGACTATCGGGGTCGGTCGGCCCGCTCGACCCGCTGTACGACGCGCTCGTCCGCGACTACGAGTCCGACAGCGTCGCGGGCTACGCGCTGTATCAGGTGAGCATGGCCGGCACCGCGCTCGTCTTCGCGCCGGTGTTCGCCGTGCCCGCGATGTGGATGCTCTCGGTCGGCGACCCGATAAGCGGCGGCCTCGGCGAGAACGCGGCGACCGAGCCGAAGCGGATCCCCGTGGTCGCGGCGATGGTGTTCGTCTGCTTCGGGATCGCCGTCCCGTACGCGATCCCGGCGTTCGGCCCCGACCCGGGCGTGATCGTCGCGCTCGCGGGCGCGGTCCCCGCCGCGGTCGCGGACGGGCTCCCGCCGCTCGTCCGCGGCGTCGCCCTCGACGACAACCTCACCATCCCGCCCGCCGCCGCGAGCGGGATGTTCCTCGCGGCGGCGCTGATCGCGTAGCGGGGTCGACTGAGACTGCGTAGTGCGGTCGCTCGACTCCGCTTAGTTTGAGCGGCGACGGCGCCGTCGCTCGCCGAATCGGGCTGAGAGAAGCGCCGAGGCGGAGATTTGAACTCCGGTGTCCGAATGGACAGTAGATTTCGAATCTACCGCCTTGGCCAGGCTAGGCTACCTCGGCTCACTATTCGGTTGGCCGGTTCCGCTGTTATGCGTTTCGATCGCGCCCGCGGCGCGGTGCTCCGATCGCCGCCGACCGCGCCGGGGTCCGGGCGCCCCTGTCCCCCCGCGGTCTCCGCTTCCGGCAACGCTTTTCGGCCCGGCTCCCATGCGATCGGTATGGACGTCCCCGAAGCGGCCGACGCCTGTTCTCGCGTCGTCGACGAGGTCGGCGGCGCCGTCGTCGCCGACCGCGAGTTCCTCGACCGCGTCACGCTCGGCATCCTCGCCCGCGGCCACGTCCTCCTGGAGGACGTGCCGGGCACCGGCAAGACCCTCTCGGCGCGCTCGTTCGCGACCGCGCTCGGCTTGGAGTTCTCCCGGATCCAGTTCACGCCCGACCTCCTGCCCGCCGACGTCACCGGCACCAACGTGTTCGACGAGCGCGACGGCTCCTTTACCTTCTCGCCGGGACCTATCTTCGCGAACGTCGTCCTCGCCGACGAGATCAACCGCGCGCCGCCGAAGACGCAGGCGGCGCTGCTGGAGGCGATGGAGGAGGGGCAGGTGACCGTCGACGGCGAGACCCACGAGCTGCCGAGTCCGTTCTACGTGATCGCCACCCAGAACCCGGTCGAGAGCGAGGGCGCGTTCCCGCTGCCGGAGGCCCAGCTCGACCGGTTCACGATCAAGACCTCCATCGGGTACCCGGACGAGGACGGCGAGCTGGAGCTGCTCCGGCGCCGGGCCGGTCGCGTCGAGCAGTCGCCGACGGTCGACCGCGTGCTCGACCCCGACGCCGTGGCGGCGCTGCGGGAGGTGCCCGAGTCGGTCCGCGTCGACGACGACCTGCTGCGCTACGCGGCGGCGCTGGCGCGGGCGACCCGCGAGGACCGCCGCGTCGAGGCCGGCGTCTCCCCCCGCGGCACCCAGCGGCTCTTCGAGACCGCCCGCGCGGCGGCGGTCGTCGCCGGCCGCGAGTTCGTCACGCCCGACGACGTGAAGCGCGTCGCGGAGCCGACGCTCGCCCACCGCCTCGTGTTGACGCCCGACGCCGCCGTCAACGACGTCGACGAGCGCGACGTGATCGCCGACGTGCTCGACCGCGTCGCGGTGCCGACGGTCGAGCCGCCGGAGGCCTGAGGCGCTCTCCGGGCCGCGGCGCCCCGGCTACTCCGCGTCCCGCTCCGCCAGCAGCTCCGTCGCCGTGAGCAGCGACGCCAGCTCCGCGTCGTGCTCTTCGAGCAGCTCCGCGGCGCCCTCCTCGCGGTCGACGACGACCAGCACGCGGTCCACGGTCGCGCCCGCCTCGCGGAGCGCCTCGACCGCGTCGACCGCGGACTGCCCCGTCGTGGCGATGTCCTCGATGACGACGACCTCCTCGCCGTCGTCGAGCCGCCCCTCGATCCGGTTGCCCGTCCCGTACTCCTTCGCCCGCTTGCGCGCGATGACGTACGGGCGGCCGAGCTCCGCGGCCGTGACGGCCACCAGCGGGACCGCGCCGAGCGCGACGCCCGCCAGCTTCGCGTCCGTCTCGGCGAGCCGGTCGGCGAACGCCTCGGCGACGAGCGTCAGGGCGTCAGGGTCGGTCTCGAAGAGGTACTTGTCGACGTAGTAGTCGCTCGTGCCGCCGTGGGACAGCTCGAACTCGCCGAACCGGACGGCGTCGGCCGCGGTGAGCGCGGCGATCAGCTCGCGTCGTCGGTCGTCGGTCATACACGGAGACGGACCGCCGCCGACAATAAACGGGTCGGAACGCGGAGGGCTACCGCTCGTCCCCGCCGTCGAGCCCCGGAGCGCTCCGCTCCGCCGCCGGGAGCACGAGCGTCACCGTCGTCCCCTCGCCGTCGAGCCCGGGGCCGAACCGGATCTCGCCGCCGTACGCCTCAACGACCCAGGCGACGATCCACAGCCCGACGCCGGTGTTGTGCCGTAGCTGCGTCACCTCGCTGTCGCCGGTGATCACGTCCCGGACCGCGGCCGCGATCCCGGGGCCGTCGTCGGCGACGCGCACCGCCACGACCCCGTCGTCCGGGTCGCGCTCGGCGGTCACCGCGACGCGCGGGGCGTCCCCGCCGTGCTCGACGGCGTTCTCCACGAGGTGGTCGACGGCGACCGAGAGGCGGTCGTCGCCGCGCACCGCGGTCCCCGCCGGCGCGTCGGCGGTGATCCGGGCGTCGGGCCGCTCGGTCGCGTGCTTCGACGCGACCTCGTCGACGACCTCGGCCACGTCGACCGCGTCCGGGTCGGTCACGTACCCCTCCTCCACGACGCGGCGGAGCGTGGTGGCGCCGTCGGCGACGCCCGCCAGCCGCTTGCCCGTGGCCTCGATCCGCTCCGCGAAGTCGCCGACCTGCCCGTCGTCGCTGCGGTCGGCGATCTCGCCGGCGAAGCCGAACACGACGTTCAGCTCGTTCCGGACGTTGTGCCTGAGGATCCGGTTGACGATCCGCACGTACCGCTCGCGGCGCTTCCGGTCGGTGATGTCCGTGTAGATCCCGAACGCCCGCCGGGTCCCCTCCGTCTCGTAGCTGAACCCGCGGAAGAGGAACTCCCGCGGGCCGTCCACGGTCTGCCGGCGGACCTCGCGCGTCGCGAACCCGCGCTCGCGGACCAGCGCGTCGAGGTCCGCCTCCTCGTCGCCGTCGCGCTCGCTGTCCCCCAGCCGGTCGTCCTGGATGTCCAACGCGCCGATCGTCCGGCCGCGGAGCGACGCCTCGTCCGCGCCGAACTGCTGCTCGAACGCGGGGTTGACCCCGTCTATCACCGTCTCGTCGTCCTCCAAGACGACCTCCATCACCGGGTCGGGGATCCGGTCGAACAGCCGCCGGAAGCGGTCGCGCTCCGTCGACAGCTCGGTCTGCGTCCGCCGGAGGTCCGTCGTGTCGCTCAGCGACCCGACGACGCCGCCCCCGTGGTCGGAGAGCCGCGACAGCCGCAGCTGGCCGTGCCGCGGCCGCGGGTCGCCGTCGCGCTCGGCGGTCAGTTCGATCGTCCGGGCCGGCGCGGGGTCGCCGCCGGCGTCGGCGGTCGGGTCGGTGAGCGCCCCGACCGCGTCGGCCACCCGCGGCGCGTCGGCCGCGTCGACGAGCGCGTCGAGCCGCTCCCCGACGACCTCGTCGCGGTCGTCGGCCCCGAACCACGCGACGAACGGCGCGGTGGCGTACGTGACGGCGCCGTCGCCGTCGAGCACGCACACCATGTCGTCGACGTTCTTCAGCGCGTCCTCGTAGGTCCGGAGCCGGCGGCGGCGGTCCGCGGCGTCCATCGCGGCGACCGCGTTCGTCGCCAGCAGTTCGAGGACGGCGACGTCGTCCTCGCCGAAGGCGCTCGGTTCGACGGCGCCGACGACGACCACGCCGTGATCGCCGAGCGGGACCGCCGCGACGGAGCGCATCCCGTGGTACGACCGCCCGTCGCCGAGCGCCTCGATGTCGTCCATGACCCGCGGGTCGCCCGATTCGAACACCCCGCCGGTGAACCCCTCGCCGGGGCGGCGCGGCCCGCGGCTGTCGGCGAACCGGTCGCCGACCCCGTCGCTCGTCGCGACCAGCCGGAGCCGGTCCGCGTCGGCGTCGTACAGCCGTACGCCGCTGATCTCGTACCCCAACACCTCGTCGGCGGCCTCGACCAGCCGGTCGGCGACGGCCTCCCTGCCGTCGGCCCGCTGGATACCCTCCACGGTGCCGAGGAGCCGTTCGAGGATCCGCTCGCGGCGCTTTCGCTCCGTGACGTCCGCGAAGAACACGGAGAGCCCGTCGGGCGAGGGGTACGCGGTCACTTCCGTCCACAGGTCCAGCGGCTCGTAGTAGCTCTCGAAGGAGACGGACTCCTGCGTCTCCATCGCCCGCCGGTAGTTCGTCTCGTACTCCTCGCCGATCGCCGCCGGGAACTCCGCCCAGACGTCGGCGCCGAGCAGCTCGTCGGGGTCGCGCTCTAACAGCGCCGCGGCCCGCTCGTTGACGTAGGTGAACCGCCAGTCGTCGTCGAGCGCGAAGAAGGCGTCGTCGACCCGTTCAAGGGTCTCCTCGAATCGGTCGACGGCCGCCTCGCGCTCCTCGCGGGCGACTCGCCGTTCGAGCGCCCGCCCCAACCAGTCGGCGAGCAGCTCGACGAACAGCCGCTCGCTCTCGTCGAACGGCCGGCCGCGTCGCTCCGGGTCGAGGAAACAGAGCGTCCCGAACGTCTCGTCGTCGACGACGACCCGGCCGCCGACGTAGCTGCCGAAGCCGAACGCCTCGTAGGCCGGGTCGTCGCCGAGGCCCGCCGCCTCGGGGTCGGTGAACGCGACCACGTCGTCGCTCCGGACCGTCCGCTTACAGTAGGTCAGGTCCAGCGGCAGCGTCCCGTCGTCGTCGAGCGCGCCCTCGGCGAGCGACGCCACCGTCCCGGTCCCGTCGCTGTACTGCCGGAGTTCGATCCGGTCGCCCTCGACCCGCGAGGAGTAGCCGATTGAGAGGCCGAGCCGGTCGCGTCCCAGCGCCAACAGCTCGTCGAGCTTCTCGTCGAGGTCGGTCGTCCGGTCCGAGACGATCCGAATGAACGGTTCGAGGGCGGCCTCGCGCTCCCGACGCGGCGTGTCGTCGGGTCGTCGGTCCTCCCGCCCGGCGTCGAGGCGGTCCGCGAGCGTCTCGGCGTCGGCCGCCAGCCGGCGCCCGGAGGCGTACTCGACCCCGAGCCGGCCCGCGTCGATCGCCGCGTCAGGGTCGTCTTCGACGGTGTACGCGAGCGTCGTCGCGTCGGGGTAGCGGTCGCGGACCGCCCGCAGCCGGTCACGCACGGCGCGGCCGCGCTCGCCCGCCGCGCCGTCGCGCAGCCGGACGATCACCGCGTCCGGGCACCCGACGCCGTCGCCGTCGCTCCCCCGGTCGCCGTGCGGGACCGTCCGAGTCCCCTCCGGGAGGGTCCCCCACGCGGCGTCGACCGGCTCTCCGAGATGGAGCGTCGACTCACCAGGCATCTGTCGCGGGCGTGCGTCGCGGTCGTCCGCGGCGGGGGCTGTCTGCGGCCGTCATCCCGGCCGCGGTCCTCTCGCCTCTCGTCGCCGGACCGGAGGGACGGCCGGCTCGCCGACCCCGTTCGGCTCGGTGCCCTCCCGGCTCGTCGCGTCGGTCATCGGCTCTGCTACGAACGTCCCCCTCATAATCGTTCCCTCCCCGTTTTCGGAATCGATAGCGGCGGTGCCTCGCCGCGTCCTGACCGCGGCCGACCGGTCGGCGTCGGCGGCGACGGTCCCGACACGATTTAGGCGGCCCGCTCACAACGCTCCGGTAATGAGCACGCAGGCCGCGACGGCGGACCGGACAGTCGTGATCGGGCTGGAGGTCCACGTCCAGCTCGAGACCGACACGAAGATCTTCTGCGGCTGCTCGACGGAGCCCGCCGAGGACGAGGCGCCGAACACGCGCACCTGCCCGACCTGCCTCGGGCTGCCGGGCGCGCTCCCCGTCCTCAACGAGGCCGCCGTCGAGGCCGCCGTGAAGGTCGGGAAGGCGATCGACGCCGACATCCCCGAGACGACCACGTTCCACCGGAAGAACTACTACTACCCCGACCTCCCGAAGAACTTCCAGCTCACGCAGTACGACGCGCCGATCTGCGCCGAGGGCGAACTGGAGGTCCGCGTCGACGGCGACCCGCGGACCATCGGGATCACCCGCGCGCACCTCGAAGAGGACCCCGGCAGCCTCCAGCACGCCGGCGGCTCCATCGAGTCGGCGAGCCACACCCTCGTCAACTACAACCGCGCGGGCACCCCCTTGATGGAGATCGTCACGGAGCCGGACTTCCGCTCGCCGGCCGAGACGCGGGCGTTCCTCGCCAAGCTGGAGGAGGTGCTGGAGTACCTCGGCGTGTTCGACCCCGGCCGCGACGGGAGCCTGCGCGTCGACGCCAACGTCTCCTTAGTCCCCGCCGACCACGTCGCCGAGGACGGGACGATCGACGGGGACGCGCTCGACGAGGTGAACCGCGCCGAGGTGAAGAACATCTCCAGCCACAAGGGCGCGGAGCAGGCGCTCGCCTACGAGGTCACCCGCCAGGAGAACGTCCTCCGCCGCGGCCGCGAGATCGAACAGGAGACCCGCCACTGGGACGAGGACCGCGGCGTCACCGTCGGGATGCGCTCGAAGGAGGCCGAGAAGGACTACCGCTACTTCCGCGAGGGCGACCTCCCCGCGCTGGAGGTGGCGGACTGGAAAGAGCAGATCGCGATCCCGGAGCTGCCCGACGCCCGCCGCGAGCGCTTCCGGGACGAGTACGGGCTCGACCGCGAGGCGGCCTCGAAGCTCACCTCCACGAAGGCGGTCGCGGACTTCTTCGAGGACGTGGCCAGCGAGTTCGACCCCGACCTCGCGGCGACGTGGGTCGCCGACAACCTACTCGGCGAGCTCAACTACCGCGAGATGCAGATCACGGACGTCGAGGACCGTCTCGACGAGTTCACGCGCCTGATCGAGCTCGTCGCCGCCGACGAATTGACCGTGAAGAACGCTGAGGAGACCGTCCTCCGCGAGATGCTCGACGAGGGCGACGACCCCGAGACGATCATCGAGCGCGAGGACCTCGGCAAGGCCGAGAGCGGCGAGGTCGAGGCCGCGGTCGCGGCCGCCATCGACGAGAACCCCGACGCGGTCGCCGACTACCACGACGGCGACGAGGGCGCGATCAACTTCCTCGTCGGCCAGGTGATGCAGGCGACCGGCGGCAGCGCCGACCCCGGCCAGGTGAACGGCCTGCTCCGCGAGGAGCTCGACGGCTGAGCCGCGGTCGACGCGACCGACAACGCGCCATGGCGATCGTCGAAACCGTCCTGGTCGGCCACGTCAGCGGATTCTGTCTCCTTCTCGCGTGGGCGATCCGCCGCGGCGACGCGGCCGACCTGATAGCCGGCTACGACGGCGACCTGCCGCCCGAGCGCGAGGCCGAACTCGCGCGCGACGCGGCGCGCGTGCTGGTCGTCGCCGCGGCCGCGACGGGCCTCCTCGTCGTCGACGCGTGGACCGGTGCTATCCCGCGGCCCGGCGCGCTGGTGGCGGTCGCCGTCGGCGCCGCGGTCGCGTGGTTCCTCTATACGTGGAACGTCCGCGAGCCGGCCGGCGACTGAGCCGAGCCGCCGAAACCGTGCGATTGACGCCGCCGCGCCCGCTACCGCGCACATGGACGTGACCGTCGAGGTCGTCGGCGAGGGGACCGACGAGTACAGCCTCGCCGCCGACGCGACGTACGACGACCTGATCCGCGCGGCGGGCTACCACCCGCAGGAGGCGTCCGCGCTGGTCGACGGCTCGCCGGTCCCGGGCGACCGCGTCGTCGACGCCGCGGAGGTGCGGGTCCTGCGGCTTATCAAGGGCGGAACGGGCGCGAGAGGCCCGCCGTGACCGCCGAGGGATCTCGCCCCGATCTGCCCGCGGACGTGACCGTCGAGCGGGCGACGCCCGGCGACCGCCTCGACGTCCTCCGGGTCCTCGACGCCGCGATGCTCTCGACCGACGCGGCGACCGTCGACAGTCGGATCGACGCGGGTGACGCGCTCGTCGCCCGCTCCGCGCGGACCGACGGCGTCGTCGGCGCGCTGGTCGCCGTGCGACCCGGCCCGGACCGACTCCACGTAGACGCCGTCGCGGTCAGGCGGGCGCGCCGAGGGGAAGGGATCGGCGCCGCGCTCGTCGCGGCCGCGCTCGACCGGGGGGCGTCGGACCCCGCTGTCGCGGCCGTCACCGCGACGTTCGACGCCGAGCTGCGGGGGTTCTACGAGGGCCTCGGGTTCGCGGTCCGCCCGGCGGGAGGGGCGGACGACGGCGCCGACGGACGCTCGGAGCGCCTCGAAGGGCGGATCTCCGCAGACGGTCGCGAGAGGTACTGACCCCCGCGCAAGCGGCGCGTCCGACTCGCGGCTGACTGAGATTTTCCAGTATGGTACGCGTACCCACGCCTCCCACGGATGATGCCCTCAGCGTCCGGATCCCTCGATCCCGGTGGTATCGACGTCGAGGCGGTGGACTCGATCGACGGCCCCAGGCTCCGACCGGCCGCGTCCGCGGACGACCGCTCGACCGACGACGAGCGGCCCGTTCCGGACCGACCCGGCCGCGACGGCGCCCGCGCGGCCGAGCGCGACCCGCCGGCGGACCGAGTCGAGCGGCTCGCGGACGAGGTGGCGGCGCTCGAAGCGGAGGTAGCGGCGCTCGAAGCGGAAATCGCGTCGAAGGAGCGGCAGCGCCAGCAGGTGATCGACACCTACGAGTCGATCGTCGCGGCGCAGCGGACGCCCACCGAATCGACCGAGCCGACGCCCACCGAATCGACCGGGAGCGACGGGCGGCGACCGCTCGCCGCGCTCGCGTCTCGCCTCGGGCGGGTCGCGACGTGGCTGCGAGGACGCGAGTAGTCCGTCCTCATCCGCACGCCGCAGAAGCGCTCCGCGCCGTCTCGCCGGCGCGCACGCATTCGACGTTCATTTCCCGGTCGCCCCCGTCCTTACGGGTATGAGCGCGAATTCGCCCGCGGGTTCGGCGGCCCCCTCCCGGGCCGCGGTGACCGACGCATGAGCGGGAAAGACGACTACTACAACCGGTCCAAACAGCAGGGGTACCGCGCCCGGTCCGCCTACAAGCTGAAACAGCTCGACGAGGAGGCCGACCTGCTCGGCCGCGGCGACACCGTGGTCGACCTCGGCGCCGCGCCCGGCGGCTGGCTCCAGGTCGCCGCCGAGGCGGTCGGCGAGGGCGGCACCGTCGTCGGCGTCGACCTCCAGCGCATCGACGAGTTCGACGACCACGACGTGGAGACGATCCGCGGCGACATGACCGAAGAGCGCACCCGCCACTACCTGCGCGAGGCGGTCGGCGAGGGCGGCGCCGACGCGGTCCTCTCCGACATGGCGCCGAACATGACCGGCGAGTACTCCCTCGATCACGCCCGGTCGGTCCACCTCGCGCGGCAGGCGCTCGACACCGCGGACGAGCTGCTCGCGCCTGGCGGCGACTTCGTCGTGAAGGTGTTCCAGGGCCAGGACCTCGACGCCTTCCGCGACGACGTGAGCGAGTCGTTCCAGTACGTGCGGACCGTCTCGCCGCCCGCCTCGCGGGACTCGTCCTCGGAGGTGTACCTCGTCGCGAAGGGGTACACGACCTCCCCGGTCGCCGAGGGCGACAGCGTCGAGGTGACGGTCGAAGAGGAGGGCGACGAGGGCGACGGGATCGCCTACGTCGAGGGATACACGCTGTTCGTCGACGGCGACGTCGGCGAGACGCTCACGGTCGAGGTCACCGACGTGAAGCCCCGGTTCGGGTTCGCCGAGCGCGTCGACGGCGACTGAGCCGGTCGCCCCGGTGGGTCACGCCGCCAGTGAACGGTCGTCGTCCGCGACCGGGGAGATCGGTCAGCTTGCGCCGGCGCGCCTGACCCACTCGCGGAGCGTGAACCGGTCGTACGCCGTCTCCGCGGCGACCTCCCACTCGTCGTCGTCCCACTCGGGGTAGTACGTGTCGCCCTCGTAGGCGCCGTCGACGTGGCTGAGGGCCATCCCGTCGAGGTGCGGCTGGAACAGGTCGTAGACTCCGCCGCCGCCGAGGACGTACGCCGTGCCGAAGCCGGCCTCGGCGACGGCGTCGCGGGCCAGTTCGATCGCCGCCTCGTCGCCGTTCGCGACGCTCGCGGTCGGCACGTCCACCGCATCGACGCTCCGGCTCACGACGATCTGGCGGCTGCCGGGGAGGTCGTCGCGCATCGAGTCGAAGGTGCGCCGGCCCAGGATCACCGGCGAGCCCGCGACGCGCTCGCGGTACTGCCTGACGTCCGCCTCGATGTGGGGCCACGGCACCTCGCCGTCCCTTCCGATCACCCGGTTCTCCGCGAGCGCGGCGACGCTGACGAGTTTCACGGACGTAATAGGGGACGGAGGGGCAAAAGCGGCGCGTCGAGCGCGGTCGTCGGGGTCGAGCGCGGCGGTCGGACCGAACTCAGCCGTCGAGGCCGAGCAGGTCGAACGGGTAGCCGTTGTCCAGTTCGTCGGCGCGCTCGTAGACGACGCGCGCGGCCGCCACGTCCTGGATCGCGAGCCCCGTCGAGTCGAAGACGCTGACGCCGCGCACGCCGTCGGCGTCGGCCGGCGTGCCGGGCGTGCCGGGGCGGCCCGCGCGGCGGCCGACGACTATCTCGCCGATCTCGCCGTAGATGTCGTCGTCGGTGAGCGTCCCCGCGGCGTACGGGACGTTGATCTCGCCGGAGTGGGTGCACTGCTCGTGGTCGTCGATGACGACGGTGGCGTCTGAGAGGAGGTCGTCCGCCAGCTCGTGTTTGCCCTCGGCGTCCGCGCCCATGGCGTTGACGTGGGTGTGATCGCCCACGTCGTCCGGGCCGACGATAGGGTCCTCGACGGGCGTGACCGTCGAGAGCACGTCGCAGTGACCGGCCTCGGCGACCGAGCCGGCGCGCACGTCGAACCGGTCCTCGAAGGCGTCGACGAAGTCGGCGACGCGCGCCTCGTCGAGGTCGCTCACGACGACCTCCTCGATGTCCCGGACCGCCGCGACCGCTTCGAGCTGGGTGTACGACTGGACGCCGGCGCCGACGATCCCCATACTCGTCGCGTCCGGGACCGCGAGGTGATCGGTCGCGACCGCGGCGGCCGCGCCGGTCCGCTTCATCGTCAGCGTCGTCCCGTCGAGGACCGCGAGCGGGAACGCCGTCTCCGGGTCGGAGTAGATCATCGTCCCCATCACGGTCGGGAGGTCGTGGTGGTCGGGGTTGTCGGTGTGGACGTTCACCCACTTGATCCCGGCGGCGTCCCAGCCGTCGCCCTCCTCGGTCTCCTCGGCCACGTCCTCCTCGCGCACGTCGAGGTAGGCCGGCATCGAGCGGAAGTCGCCGTTGTACTCGGGGAGGTCGATGTACGACTTCGCCGGCATCTTCGCGTCGCCCCGCTCGTAGGCCGTGAACGCGCCGCGGACCGCGTCGATCACGCGGTCCATCTCGGCGTTCTCGTCCACGTCGTCCGCGTTCAAGAGCAGCGTCTGCATGTCGCAGAATTTGCCGGCCGCTACTTAGTCCCTTCCGAACCGCCCTCTCGGGCGTCCGCCCGGGCGCCGCCGTCGTCCGAGTGCCCGCCGCGCTCCGCGACCACGACCGCCCGCAGGTCGTTGACGTTCGTCCCGGTCGGTCCGGTGCGGAGCAGCGCCCCCGCGTCGTCGAGCACCGGGTACGCGTCGTGCGCGTCGAGCGCGTCCGCGGCCGCCTCGCGGGTCAGCGGGCCCTCCGGACCGTCGCTGACGAGGCGGTCGTCGACCAGCGCCCCCGCCGCGTCCGTGGCGCCGTCGATCCCGTCGGTGTCGAGGCTCGCGACGACGATCCCCTCGCCGTCGGGGCCCGCCGCGTCGAGTTCGAGCGCCGCGGACAGCGCGAACTCCCCGTTCGGCCCGCCCGTTCCGGGGTCGTCGCCGAGCGTCACCGTCACCTCGCCGGCCGAGAGGAGGACCGCCGGCGGCTCGATCGGCTCCCCGACCGCCCGGCACTCCTCGGCGACCGCCGCGTGCGCCTTCGCCGCCTCCCGCGCCTCGCCGCGCATCCGCGCCGAGAGCACGAGTGGCTCGTACCCCCGCTCGGCAGCGACCTCGCGGGCGGCGGTCAGGGCCGTGCGCGCGTTCGCGACGATCCAGACGTCGACGCCGCCGCCGTCGAACGGTGACTCGCCCGGTCCGGGCGTCTCCGCGACCTCGCCCGCGGCGCCGCCTTCGAGGCGGTCCGCGACGGCGGCGGGCGCGTCGATCCCGTATCGGTCGAGGACGGCGATTGCGTCCCCGAAGGTCGTCGGGTCCGGCGAGAGGGGCCCGCTCGCGATCACGGCCGGGTCGTCGCCGGTCACGTCGCTGACCGCCAGCGCGAGCGCGTCGGCGGGGGCGGCCGCCCGCGCCAGCCGCCCGCCCTTCACCGCCGAGAGGTGCTTGCGGACCGCGTTCATCTCCGAGATGGTCGCGCCGCTCGCCAGCAGCGCGTCGGTCGTCTCGCGGAGGTCGCCGAGCGCGACCCCCTCGGCCGGCGCGGCCAACAGCGCGCTGCCGCCGCCGGTGAGGAGTCCGATCACGAGGTCGGACTCGCCGGCGTCGGCCGCGACCGCGCGCACCCGCCGGGCGCTCTCGACGCCCGCCTCGCTCGGCGTCGGGTGGTCGCCGGGGAGGACCGCGACCCGCTCGGTCTCGACCGGGTCGTCGGTGACGACCGCGCCGCCGTCGATCCGGTCGCCGAGCAGCCGCTCGACCGCGGCCGCGAAGTGGCCCGCCGCGTTGCCCGCGCCGACGACCACGACGCGGTCGTACGCCGCGAGGTCGCGGGCGGTCGCCGTCCCGTCGGCGGCCGCGACGGTCAGCACGTCGCCGTCGAGCGCGAGCGCGTCGGCGACGACCGCGGCGGGGTGCGCCGCCTCGATCCCCGCGACGACGCAGTCGAGCGCGAGCTCGCGGGGCGGGTCGCTCGCGTGTCGCTCGCGGTCGGCGACGGTCACGGACGGGTCGGCGTCTGGCGGACCGGACATCGGCTCTCGGTCGGTATGCGGCCCGTCGCGACAAGAGGGTTCGGTCGACGCGACCGCCGAGCGGTCCGGCTCAGAGGATGTAACCGGCGGTCGAGAGGACGTAGTACGCCGCGAGCAGCGCCGCGATGACGTACTGGCCGAGGGCGACGTCGCGGCCCTCGCCGATCGCGAGCTTGATGAGCGGGTACGCGACGATGCCGGCCGCCAGCCCGTCGGCGATGGAGTAGGCGAACGGCATCACGGTGACCGTGAGGCCCGCGGAGACGGCCCACGCGGGCTCGCTCCAGTCGACCTCGACGAGCCCCTGGAGCATCATCACGCCGACGACGATCAGCGCGATGAAGGAGGCGTACGCCGGGATCGCGGCGACGACGGGGATCACGGCGAGCGACGCGAGGAAGAGCGCGGCGACGACGAGGGCGGTCAGCCCGGTGCGGCCGCCCTCCTCGACGCCCGTCGACGACTCGATGTACGTCGTCACGGTGGAGGTCCCGAGCACCGCGCCGAACGTGGTCCCGACGGCGTCGGCCATCAGCGGTTTGTCCATGTCGGGGAGGTCGCCGTCGTCGTCGAGGAAGTCACCGAACTGCGAGACGCCGATCAGCGTCCCGGCGGTGTCGAAGAAGTCGACGAAGAAGAACGTGAACACGACCAGGACGAACGTGAGTGGGTCGATCCCGGAGAGCCCGCTGAGGAACGCTCCCGCCAGCGGCGTGATGTCGTACTGCGCCGAGGGGAGCGTCTCGGGGGTCACGGCGCCGCGCGCGAAGAACCCGCCGAGGGTGAGCGCCCACCCCGCGATTGCGGTGGTGAGGACGCCGACGATGATGGCGCCGGTGACGTTCCGAGCCCACAGCACGAACGTGAAGACGAGCCCGAGCACGCCGAGGATCGCCCACGGGTTGGCGAAGACGTTCCCGAGCGCGACCAGCGTCGCCTCGTCGTTGACGACAACCTGGAGCTCCTGGAGGCCGATGAACAGCAGGAACAGCCCGATACCGGCCCCGACCGAGCGCTTCACCGGCTCGGGGAACAGCCGGATGACGTACTCGCGCGCGCCGACCGCGGTGAGCGCCATGAACACGACGCCCTCCACGAAGACGGCCGCCAGCGCCGTCTGCCACGGGATTCCGAGCCCGAGCACGACCGTGTACGCGAAGAAGGCGTTGAGCCCGAGCCCGGGCGCGAGCCCGAACGGCCGGTTCGCGTACAGCGCCATCACGGCCGTCCCGATGGCCGCCGAGAGGATCGTCGCGATGGCGATCATCTGGAACACCTCTCCCTGCCCGTACCCCTCGATCTGGATCGCCTCAGAGAGGATCGCGGGGTTCACGACGATGATGTACGACATCGCGAGGAACGTCGTGAGCCCGGCGACCAGTTCGGTGCGGATGTCCGACCCGTGCGACTCCACGTCGAACCGCGCAGCCAGCGTGTCTGAAATCCCCATTGAACGCGTGGAGGTTCCCGTGGATCGAGTGATAAGCCTTGCTGAACGACGCGAACTATGATCCGCGTATGTGGATCAAAAACTCTCCTAAACGGATTTTTTCCCGAAGAGTATGCGTGAACGTGGCTATTCGAACGTCGTGAGCGCCCCGACCGGGGCGTCGGTGATCGCTCGCGCGCGGTCCATCCCCTCGTCGCCGACGGCGATGAGCGCGAACACGCCGGTGACGTCGGCGTCGCCCTGGAGCGCGATGTCCAAGAGGAGCTCCTGGGTCTCGCCAGAGCGGATCAGGTCGTCGACGACCAGCACCGTGTCGCCGGCGTCGATGGCGCTCGCGGGGAGGTAGTAGGTGAGCTCGATGCCGGAGGCGAGCCGCTGGCGCGACTCGATGAACTCCTCGACCGCCGTCTCCTTCGACTTCTTCGCGTACGCCAGGCGCGCGTCGAAGAACGAGGCCATCGCCGCGCCGAGCGTGATGCCGTCGGTCGCGGCCGTCAGCACCACGTCGGGCGACTCGAACTCGAACGTCTCCGCCGCGACCGGCGCCACGAGGTCGAGGAACGACTGGTCGAAGACCACCCCGGAGTTGTCGACGTACCCCTCGTCGTCGAACTCGACGCGCGCGACCAGCTCGTCGGCGAGCGCCTCGCGGCCGACCGACTCGACGACCTCGCTCGCGCGGTCGGTGCCGGGCAGCACGTGGCCGTTCACGTAGCGGTTCAGGTCGCCCGCGGGCAGCCCCGTCACGTCCGACAGCTCCTCGTACGTTCGCGTCTCCTTCAGCATCCGCAACACGGCGACCGCCTGTAGCTGGAGGGCCGCCTTCTCTGCGCGGTTCATACGGATGATCGCGATCGCACAAATATGAATACGTCGAAGTCAGACGCCTATCGAATACCCACGTGTGTGGGTCTCACGCCTCGGGCGCGTCGAAGAAGACCGCCGGCTCGTCGATCGCGACCTCGACGTGGTCGCGGTCGTCGAGGGGGCGCAGCCGCACGGTGAGCGCGCCCGCCGCCTCGGCGGCCGCGCGCAGCGCGTCGAGGTCGTCGCTCCCGAGGTAGGTGGGCACGCACAGCGCCACCTGCGCGGACTCGTCGGTGGCGACCACCAGCCGGTACGCGACCCCCTCGGCGGCGCCCGCGTACACGTCGACGCCGTCGATCGCGGCGTCCTCGACCGCGGCGAGCGCGTCGTCGAACTCGGAGCCGGGCAACAGCACGTCGATCCGGGCGGCGTCCGCGACGGGGTTCACCTGCCCGGGGTGGCCCGCGATCGCGGTCCAGCCGCGCTCGCCGTACGCCGCCGCCGTCGACTCCGCGTCCGCCTCGACCGCGTCCCACTGCGGTCCGGGATCGGGTCCGTCCATACCGCCCGCCTACCGCCGGGGGCCCTACATACCCGTCGGTTTCCGCTCGCGGCCGATCCGGCGAGTTCGGCGGCGCTCACCCCGCCGACTCGGCCCCGCTACTGTCAGCCTGACGCGGGCAGTCGGTCCCGAAAGGGGCCGCGTCTGCCGGTAGGTTCATAACGCTCTATCGTATGGGATCGGCTATGCCTACTGACAACGACAACCACGTCGACAGGCGGACGGTGCTCAAGTACGCCGGAACGGCCGGTGCGGTCGGTCTCGCGGGCTGCGCCGGCGGTGGCGACGGCGGCGACGGCGGCGACGGCGGCGACGGTTCAGACGGCGGTGACGGCATGGACGGCGGCGACGGTTCCGACGGGTCGGACGGCTCCGACGGCGGCGACGACACGTTCGAACTCGGCGTCACCATGGGCCAGATGGACTCCGGGCTCGACCCGCAGGACCACGCCGAGACGAACACCGAGATCATCGTCGGCCAGCTGTACGAGGGGCTCCTCGACCGCGACAAGCAGGGCGGCATCATCGCCGGCCTCGCGGACGAGTGGGAGCGCACCGAGGACGGTGACGTCCGCTTCATGCTGCGCGACGGCCTCACGTTCCACAACGGCGACGAGGTCACGCCGCAGGACGTCCGGTACAGCATCCGGCGGATCGTGTTCGAGGACGTCGGCATCGCCAGCCCGCAGTCGAACGACCTCGGGCCGGTCACCGAGGTCGCGACCGGCGACGGCCAGGTGACCGTCTCCTTCGACGGCTACAACCCGATCGCCTTCCAACTGTTCGCGACGAACGGCCCGGTCGTCCAGCAGTCGTGGATCGAGGAGAACGGCAGCGACTACATCAACCGGAACGCCAACGGGACGGGGCCGTTCCGCCTCGCGAACTACGAGTCGGGCAACCAGGTCGTCTACGAGCCGAACGAGGAGTACTGGGACGGCGCGCCCGAGGTCGACGAGCTCACCATGACCGCCTCCAGCGAGTCGAGCACGCGGGTCAACCAGCTGCTCGCCGAGGAGACCGACATCGTGACCAACGTGCCGCCGAACGAGGTCTCCCGGGTGAACGGCTCGGACGTGGCGACGATCAACTCCGTGCCGAGCGCGCGGATCATCTTCCTCCAGATGCGGTACGACGTGGAGCCGTTCTCCAGCCAGCAGTTCCGGCAGGCGATGAACTACGCCGTCGACGTCGAGAGCATCATCGAGAACGTGCTCAACGGCTTCGGGAACATCACCGGCCAGCCGACGCTGGAGGGCCACGTCGGCTACAATCCCGACATCGACCCGTACCCGTACGACCCCGACGAGGCGGAGCGGCTCGTCGAGGAGTCCGGCCACGCGGGCGTCGAGATCACGCTCCAGACCCCGATCGGTCGCTACCTCCGCGACGTTGAGATCGCGCAGGCCGCGGCGAACCAGATCGACTCGCTGTCGAACGTCTCCTGTGAGCTGCAACAGCGCGAGTTCTCCTCGCTCGTCCAGGACATCACGACGGGCAACATCGAGGACAAGCCGCACTTCAACCTCCTCGGCTGGGGGAACGGCGAGTTCGACGGCAGTCAGACCATGACGCCGCTGATGGCCTCGAACGGCGCGCTGACGATCCTGAAGAACGACGACCTCGACGCGCTGCTCAACGAGGCCGAGACGACGCAGGACTCCGAGGAGCGCGTCGAGATCCTCCAGCAGGCGAACCAGCTCGCCCACGACCTCGCGCCGTGGGTGTTCATGCACCAGCAGTTCAGCGTCTACGGCGTCTCGAACGAGATCTCGTGGGAGCCGCGGGCCGACGAGTTCATCGACCCGGACACCGCCACCCGGCAGTAACGCGCCCGTCATCTCCCAATATCGTTATTAATGTCATTCGGAAGATTCGTACTCAAAAGAAGCCTCCAGGGGATCGGGGTCGTCTGGGGCGTCGTCACCGTCGTGTTCGCGCTCCGGTTCGTCACCCCCGGCAGCCCGATCAACGCGGTGGCACCGCTCGACGCGTCACAGGAGACGCGACAGGCGATCGCGGCCGAGCTCGGCCTCGACCAGCCGCTGTACATCCAGTACGGGCGGTACGTCTTCGAACTGCTTCAGGGCGACATGGGCCGGTCGTACATCCGCGGTCAGGAGGTCACGACGCTCGTCTTCGAGCGCCTGCCCGCGACGATCGAGCTCGCCGTCGCCGCCAGCATCGTCGCCATCGTCCTCGCGATCCCGCTCGGCGTGATCAGCGCGACCCGCCGCAACGAGCCGGTCGACTACGGCGCGACCCTGCTGTCGCTCGGCGGCATCTCGACGCCGAACTTCTGGCTCGGGATCATGCTCATCCTGATCTTCGCCGTGGAGTTCAACGTCTTCAACACCAGCGGCCGCGGCGCCGATGTCGGCGACGTGGCGCTGTCGGCAATCACCGCCGAGCCGTTCGTCGGCACGCTGTTGACCTGGCTCGCGTACATCACGTTGCCGGCGATCGCCTTGGGGACCTACTTCATGGCGCTCATCACCCGACTGACGCGGTCGGGCATGCTCGACGAGCTCAGCAAGGGCTACGTCCAGGCCGCGCGGGCCAAGGGGCTCCCGCGGACCCTGATCCGGTACAAGCACGCGCTCCGGAACACGCTGATCCCCGTGATCACCGTCCTCGGGCTCCAGCTCGGGACGCTGATCGGCGGCGCCGTGATCACGGAGGCGGTGTTCTCGTGGCCGGGGCTCGGCACGCTGGTCATCGAGAGCATCAACCAGCGCGACTGGCCCGCGCTCCAGGGCAGCCTGATCGTCATCGGGACGAGCTTCGTCCTCGTCAACATCCTCGTCGACGTGGTGTACGCCTACCTCGACCCGGAGGTGGTGACCGACTAACATGGTCTCTTCACGTGTCATACGCAATCTCAAGAAGGAGTTCAGAGGTAGCGGGCTCGCGAAGCTCGGGCTGGCGCTCGTGGTGGTCATCGTGTTGACCGCCGCGTTCGCCCCGTTCGTCGCGCCCCACAACCCGACCGAGCAACAGCTCAACGAGAGCGAGCTACCGCCGCTCGGCTTCTCGCAGACGGCCGAGCGGACCTCCTCGCAGATGGTCGACGGCGAGATCCAGACCGTCACCGAGGAGGTGGAGATCACGGCCGACCCGGACCACGTGTTCGGGACCGACGGACTCGGCCGCGACATGTTCTCGCGGGTGGTGTACGGCGCCCGCACGTCGCTCGTCGTCGGCGTCCTCGGCACCCTGCTGGCGGCGTCGATCGGCGTGCCGGTCGGGCTGCTCGCCGGCTACCACCGCGGGCGCGTCGACGACGCGCTGATGCGGATCGCGGACGTGAGCCTCGCGTTCCCCTCGCTCGTGCTGGCGGTCGCGCTCATCGGGCTGTGGGGGCGCGCGGCGGTGAACGTCCCCGACCCGTTCGTCGCCGCCGGGCTCGCGCCGGAGATGCCCGAGAGCTTCGTGTTGCCGATAACGGTGGTGATCGTCGTCGGCCTCGTCAACTGGGTGTGGTTCGCCCGCGTCGCCCGCGGGGAGGCGCTCTCCTTGCGCGGGCAGGAGTACGTGAAGGCGTCTCGCGCCCTCGGGGCCGACGACAACACGATCATCGTCCGCCACATCCTCCCGAACGCGATCACGCCGATCATCGTCCTCGGGACGGTACAGGTGGCGGCGATCATCCTCCTAGAGAGCTCGCTGTCGTTCCTCGGCTTCTCGGGGACGACGCTGTCGTGGGGCTTCGACATCGCGCAGGGGCGCGACTACGTCTCCTCCGGGCAGTGGTGGATCGCCTCCATCCCCGGGCTCGCGATCATGCTGTCGGTTATCGGGATCAACCTGCTCGGCGACTGGCTGCGTGACGCCTTAGACCCCGGTATCGAGGGCGAAGGGGGTGCCGCATGAGCGACGCCGAGCGGCCGACCGACGAGTCCGCCGCGGCGACCGACGGCGGCGCGACCGACGGCGGCGCGAGCGACGCCGCGACGGCCGACGCCGTCGGCGCTGCCGGCGCGGCCCCGACCGGGCTGCCCGCGGCCGACGACGTGCTGTCGGTCCGGGACCTCTCGACGCGCTTCTTCACCGAGGAGGGGCAGATCAACGCGGTGGAGTCGGTGTCGTTCGACCTCCGGGAAGACGAGATCCTCGGCGTCGTCGGCGAGTCCGGGTCCGGCAAGTCCGTGACCGCGCTGTCGCTCGTCGACCTCGTCGAGACGCCCGGCCGGATCACGGCCGGCGAGGTGTGGTACCGCGACCCCGACCTCGCGGAGGAGTTCCGCGGGACGGGGGCGGTCCACGTCGACGGCGACCACGTCGACCTCCGGACGGTGCCGCCGAGCGTGCGCCGGTCGCTGCGCGGGCCCTCGTTCAGCGTCATCTTCCAGGACCCGATGAGCAGCTTCAACCCCTCTATCACGGTCGGCGAGCAGATCGCCGAGGCGGTCGAGGTGCAGCGCCGGGCGCGGGCGAACCCCCGCTCGACGCGCTCGCGGACGCAGGGGTACGGGCTCGGCAAGTACCTCCTCGACGGGCTCGTCCCCGGCCGCGACTACACCAGCGAGGAGAGCATGGAGCGGGCGGTCGAGCTGCTCGGCCAGGTCGGGATCCCCGACCCCGAGGACCGCGTCGACGAGTACCCCGGCCAGTTCTCCGGCGGGATGCTCCAGCGCGCGATGATCGCGCAGGCGCTCGCCGGCGAGCCGGACGTGCTGATCGCCGACGAGCCGACGACCGCGCTCGACGTGACGATCCAGGCGCAGATCCTGAACCTGCTGAAGGAGATCCAGGCCGACCGCGGGATGAGCATCGTGCTCATCACTCACGACCTCGGCGTGATCGCGGAGATGTGCGACCGCGTCTGCGTGATGTACGCCGGCGAGGTCGTCGAGCGCGGCACGCTCGACTCCGTGTTCGAGGACACCGTCCACCCGTACACGCAGGGGCTGCTCGGCTCGATCCCCGACGTGGACGACCCGCGGCCGCGGCTCGAACCGATCGCGGGCAACGTCCCGAGCCTGGTCGACGCCGAGATGGGCGACCGGTGTTACTTCGCGGACCGGTGCCCGAAGGCGATGGAGGCGTGCCTCGACAAGCCCGCGGAGGCGACCGTCGACGCCGCCGCCGACCACGGCGCCACGTGCGTCCTCGCCGAGCGCGAGTACGACCCGGCGGACGCGCTCCCGGACGATCACTTCGACGAGGTCGGCGACGCGGAGGCCGCGACCGACGGGGGTGAGGGCGAATGAGCGACCCGCTGCTCTCCGTCGACGGGCTGAAGAAGTACTACGCGGACGACTCGTCGATCGTCGACCGCCTGCTCGGGCAGGAGTCGGCGAGCGTGAAGGCGGTCGACGGCGTCTCCTTCGACGTGCGCGAGGGTGAGACGCTGGGGCTCGTCGGCGAGTCCGGCTGCGGCAAGTCGACGACCGGCGAGACGGTGTTGCGCCTGCGGGAGCCGACCGCCGGCGAGATCACCTTCGACGGGACCGACGTTCGGGCGATGACCGACCGCGACCTGAACGAGTTCCGCCGGCGCGCCCAGATCGTGTTCCAGGACCCGTTCTCCAGCCTCGACCCGCGCATGACCACCGGCGACATCGTCACGGAGGGGCTCCGCATCCACGACGTCGCCGACCGGGAACAGCGCCGCGAGACGGCCCGCGACCTGCTCGAACGGGTCGGCCTCTCCGCCGACCAGATGGACCGGTACCCGCACGAGTTCTCGGGCGGGCAGCGCCAGCGCATCGGGATCGCTCGGGCGCTCGCCCTGGACCCCGACTTCGTCGTCCTCGACGAGCCGGTGTCGGCGCTCGACGTGAGCGTCCAGGCGCAGATCCTGAACCTGCTCGAAGACCTCCAGGACGACTTCGGGCTCACGTTCCTGTTCATCGCGCACAACCTCGGCGTGGTGCGCCACGTCTGCGACCGCGTCGCGGTGATGTACCTCGGCGAGATCGTCGAGATCGGGCCGGTGGAGGCGATCTTCGACGACCCCGCGCACCCGTACACGAAGGCGCTGCTGTCGAGCGTCCCGCGCGCGAGCACGGAGGCGCGCGACGAGGAGTTCGAGACGCTCCGCGGCGACGTGCCCTCGCCGCGGAACCCGCCGGCGGGCTGCCGGTTCCACACCCGCTGCCCGGAGGCCCGCGCGGCCTGCCGCGAGTCGGCGCCGCCGAGGTACGACGTGGGTGACGGCCGGACGGCGACCTGCTTCCGGGCCGACGACGGCCACGCGTACTGGGACAGCGAGCCGATCGGCGAGAACGCGGCGGCCGGCGACGAGTCGGACGCGCCCGCCGGCGAGCCGGCGGACGACTGATCCGCGCCCGCTCCCGCCGCGGCTGATTCTTTTCTATACTACGGGCCGAACCGGTTCGTCGGTCGTACCTCCGATCGGGAAGCCGCGACCCGGTTATGGTGCCGCTTCCCCTCGGTCCAGACATGACCCACGCTGGTTCCGACTCCGACGGCGGCTTCGCGCGGCGAACGATCCTCCGGGCGGCGGGGCTCTCGGGCGTCGCCGGGCCGGCTGGCTGTATGAGCCAGACGGTCTCCACCGCCGCGACCGGCGACGGCGCGGAGGCGACGCAGGCGGCCGACGAGGGGCTCGCGCTCCCCGAGACCGGGTCGCCGGAGGTCGTCGATCGACGAGCGCGGCCGCGAGGTGACGCTGCGCTCGGTCCACGCCCGACACGCGGCCCACCCCGGCGGGATGGTCACCGCCATCGTCTACGAGCAGGCGATGGGGACGGACGTGTTCGCGGACCTCATGGAGAAGGCGGGCTACGAGCTCTGAACGCCGAGTAGCGCGGCCCCGAAACCGCGCTTCCGCTTACCGCTCGCGGACGACGACGAACTCCGCGAGGTCGCGGAGGTACTCGATCGCCTCCGTCTCCGGCGGGTCGGCGTCGTCGAGCGCGGCCAGCGCGCGCTCCGACTCCGCCCGGGCGCGCTCGTTGATCTCCTCGGGCGACAGCGACGTGACCTGGAGCACCGACGGGCGGTCCATCTCGGCGTCCTGCCCGGTCGGCTTGCCGAGGTCGTCGGCGTCGGCGGTGGCGTCTAACACGTCGTCGCGCATCTGGAAGGCGACGCCGACGCGCTCGGCGTACTCACCGAACGAGTCGATCGCGTGCGGCTCGGCGCCGCCCGCGACCGCGCCGAGTTCGGCGGCGGCGCGGAACAGCGCGCCCGTCTTCCGGCGCGCGAGCTCCATGTACTCCGCTTCGTTCGTCGGGCGCGCCGCCAGCTCCGTCGCCTCGCCCTCGCCGAGTTCGACCATCGCCTCGGCGACGGTGCGCATCGCGCGCGGGTCCGTCGAGAACAGCGCGAACGCCTCGCCGAGCAGGCCGTCGCTTGCGATGATCGCGGGGCCGTAGCCGAACTCGGCCCAGGCGGCGTCGGTGCCGCGGCGGACCTCCGAGCGGTCGATGATGTCGTCGATCACGAGCGAGGCGTTGTGGACGAACTCGATGCCGGCCGCGAAGTCGACCGCCTCCTCGGGGTCGCCGTCGAACGCCTCGCAGGCGAGGACGGTCACCGCGGGCCGGACGCGCTTGCCGCCCGCGAGGACGACGTGTCCGACCTCGTCGGACAGCTCCTCGGGCTCGACGCCGTCGATGACCGACTCGATCCGGTCTTCGACGAGCCCGACCCGACGCTCCAGGTACTCCATCTACCGCCCGGAGGGCCCCGGCGCGCAAAGGCCTAACGGAACGCCGTCCGGGGGCGATTCGGACGACGGCGGCGGCGCGCCCGCCGCGCTACCGGAACCGCACGCCGAGGTCGTCGAGCCCGTCGTTGTTCGCGGCGACGTTGATTAAAAGCGGCGTGAGCCCCTCGATTTCGGGTGCGTTGGCGATCCCGCCGGCGTCGAGCGCGCGCAGCCCCTCGATCCCCTCGGCGACGTCGGCGACCGTCCGCTTGGCGTCCCCGTCGTCGCCGATCACGAGCGTGTCGACGCCCAGCTCGGCGTCGAGGTTCGCCAGCCGCGCGGCCGCGAGGTTGTGGAACGCGCCGACGACGGCGACGCCGTCGGGCGCCGCGTCCGCGACGATCCGCGTCACCGAGCCGGCCCCGGGCTTGTGGTAGTGGAACCCCTCTTCGTCGCGTTTCATCCCCGTGGCGGGCGAGACCAGCACGTCGCCGTCGTCGAGCGATCCCGCGACCGCCTCGACGGTGTCGCCGACGTGGTACGGCGGGACCGCGAGGACGACGATCTGAGCGTCGGCGGCGACCGCGGCGTTGTCGCCGCCGGTCACCGCGGCGTCGAGGCCGCGGCTCTCCAGTTCGGTCGTGTACTCCTCGGCCTTTGCCTCGGCCTCCTCGGCCTCCCGGGAGCCGACCGCGACCCGGTGGGGCGTGTCAGCCGCCAGCCGGAGCGCGAGCCCCTCGCCGATGTCACCGGTGCCGCCCAAGATGGCGATTTTCATACTGTCCGTGGGGCCGCTCGCGTCTTAGGGGTTGCGCGACCGGCCGTCCTCGCCACGACCGAAGGCGACCGGACGGCGAGGGACTTTTGGCCGATCGCGCGGAGGCGACGCCCATGGACGAGCAGGACCGCGTCGCCGCGTTCGTCGCCGAGCACGGGTTAGAGACCGACCTCGCGTACCGCGTCCTCGACTTGGAGAGCGAGGTCGGCGAGGTCGCGAAGGAGGTGGCGACCTCGACCGACTACGGGGAGGACCCGGACGCCGCCGCGATCGCGACCGACGAGGTCGGCGACGCGCTGTTCGCGCTGCTCGCGCTCGCCGACGCGGCCGATATCGACGCCGACGCCGCGCTCGACGAGTCGCTGGCGAAGTACGAGTCGCGGATCGGGTCGTCCGGCGACGCCGGGTCCGGGCAATAGCGGTCCGAAGGCCGACGCCGAATCCGATTGGAAGGAGCGCACGAGGCACCGGTTCAAGTGCGTCGCCCGCCTACGGGGCCCATGCCCGACGCCCCGTCGCTCGCGCTGCGATACGTCGCCTGCGACGCCTGCGACACGGTGTTCGCGCGGCCCGACGACCCCGACGAGCCCGCCGCCTGCGGTCGGTGCGGCGCCCGTCCGCTCCGCGAGCTCTCGGGAGTTCGGGGGCCGGACGCGTACTTTTCACCGTGAGCCCGACCCGCAGGTGGAGGAGTTACCGATGGGTCACCACCGACGACTCACCGCCGCCGGTTCACCGCAGGTCGTCCATCTCCAGCTCTCCGGCCGCGACCGCCCGCAGCTCCTCGTCCGAGAGGCGGTCGATCACGAACTGCGGCATCCCCTCCGGGAGCCCGGCCGGCACCGACCGTCCGCCGTCCGTGCGAGACGCCGCGGAGGGGCCGCCGTCCGTGTGAGACGCCGCGAGAGGCCCGCCGTCGTCCGCGGTCAACCGATTGACGGCCTGCTCGACGGTCTCGACCGCCGCCGACTGCCGCTCGCTCTCTTCGGCCACCTGCCGCATCCGCTCGCTGATCCGGTTCGACTGCTCGACCACCCCGTCGACCGTCGCGGCGATCTCCTCGGCCGCGGCGGCCTGCTCGTCGGTCACGTCCGAGACCTCGTCGATCCCGTTCGCCGTCTCCGTCACCGCCTCGGCGATGGCCGTGAGGCTCTCGGCCGCGTCGTCGACGCGCTCGCTCCCCTCGTCGACCCGGACCGTCGTCTCCGAGAGGCTCTCGACGGTCTCGTCGGTGTCGGCGCGGATGCCCTCGACCATCGCCTCGATGTCGCTCGCGTGGCCCTGCGACTCCTCCGCGAGCGACTTGATCTCGTCGGCGACGACGCCGAAGCCGGCGCCGGCGTCCCCGGCGCGCGCAGCCTCGATCGAGGCGTTCAGCGCGAGGAGGTTCGTCTGGTCGGCGATGCCGTTTATGGCGTCGACGAACTCGTCGATCTCCTCGACGCGTTCCTGGAGCGCCTCGACGTCCTCCGCCACCTCGTCGACCGCGGTCCCGATGTCGTCCATGGCCGCCGCGGCGTCGTCGGCCGCGTCCGCCCCCTCCTCGGCGAGCGTCTCCGCCCGGCCGCTGGTCCGCTCGACCTCGTCGGCGGTCGACGCCACCTCCTCGACCGTCGCCGAGAGGTTCGCCACCTCCGAGGAGACCTCGGCGACCCGCTCCGACTGGTCCTCGGCCTCGTCGCCGACCTCAGCGGCGCTGTCGGCGACGTCGCTCGCCGACTCGCGCAGGTCGGCGATCGGCTCCTCGACCTCCGCTTCCACGTCCGCCATCAGCCGCTCGTTCCGCTCGACCGCCGCCGAGAGCTTCTCGCTGTACGAGTGGATGTACGTGTCCGTGACGACCTGCATGTCGAGGTTGACGATCCGGAGGATAGAGAGCAGGTCCTCGATCGCGTCGTCGACCTCCTCCTCGACCGCCGCCGCGGTCGCGTCGTCGAGCGTCTCGCCGGCGGCGTCCGGGCCCAGCCGGTCGGTGAGCGAGTCCGCGAGTCGGTCCCCGACGATCGGCAGGATGAGGTCGTAGTACACGCCGTACTGGCCGAGGTAGTGTTTCATCGGCATCTCGAGCACGTCGTGGATCTTCCCGATCCGCGCCCGGTCCTCGAAGTACTCCTCGCCGTACTCGCCCCCGGCGAGCGTCACGAGGTACGCCGACTGCGTCCGCTTGAGCTGTTCGATCCCCTTCTCGGACCGACCGATCACGTCGACCGTCTGCTGGTGGCCGGTGAGGTTCTCGTAGAAGTCGTCCGCTATCCGGTCGGCGTTCTCCGCGAACGCGTCCTCGTACCGGCTCAGTCGGCGCTCGTCCTCCGCGTCGAAGCCGACGAACTCCTTCCGCCACGCGATTTCGTCGGCGTCGAGCCCGATCTCGTCGACGAGCTCCGACGCGTCGAGCCCCTCGTTCAGCCCGCCCTGGCCGAAGTCGTCCCGGCCGTACTCTCCGGATGTAGCCATGGCGGAGCCTCTCTGCTTGGGTTATATAAACGGTGCCCCGCGCTTCTCACCGGCGATACCCGGGCTCAGCGGCGAGTACCGGGAACTGACGGCCGTGAACGCGGCGTCGGCGGTCGCTCAGTCGTCGCCTGCCGCCTCGCTTCCGTCGCCCGCCTCGCCGGCGGCGGGCTCGACCGCGACGGCCGAGTGCTTGAACTCGGGGATCTTCGCCTCCGGGTCGAGCGCGTCGCCCGTGAGCGCGTTCGCGAGCGGCTCCGCGTAGTGGAACGTGCAGAACGCGACCCCCTCGCGCACCGCCGGCGTGACGTCGGCCGCGACCTCGACGGTCCCGCGCCCGTTCGAGACGGTCACCCGGTCGCCGTCCTCGATGCCCCGCTCGGCGGCGTCGCTCGGGTGGACCTGGAGGGCGTCCTCGACGCGCATCGCCGTGAGCCGGTCCGAGCGGCGGCTGAGCGCGCCGCTGTTGAAGTGCTGGAGCACGCGGCCGGTCGTGAGCACCAGTTCGCCCGCGTCGAGGTCGTCGGCGGGCGGGACCGGGTCGACGACCGCGAGGGGGGCGGTGCGCTCCCCCGTCGCGAACGCCTCCGCGTGTAACACCTCCGTGCCGCGCCCCTCGTCGGCGTCGAACGGCCACCGCTGGTAGCCGTCGCCGATCCCCGCGTAGCTCATCCCCTCGTATATCGGCGCGACGCGGGTTAGCTCGTCGAAGGCCGCCTCCGGGCCGTCGTAGTCGAACGCCTCGGGACGGTCGGTCAACCGCCGGCCGAGCGCGGTCAGGATCTCGAAGTCGCGCCGGGCGTTCCCCGGGAGGTCGGCGTTGGGTCGCATCCGCAGCACGCGCCGGTCGGTGTTCGTCACCGTGCCGGACTTCTCGGCCCACGCGCTGCCGGGGAGGACCACGTCCGCGTGCGCCGCCGTCCGCGTCTCGAAGAGGTCGATGACGACGCAGAAGTCGAGGTCGTCGAACGCCGACGCGACCGCGGTCGCGTTCGGCTCGGTGACCGCGGGATTCTCGCCGAAGACGACCGCCGCGCGCACCTCGTCGCCGAAGCGGTGCGTCGCCTCGACCTCGGTCAGCCCGGGCTCCGCCGGCGGCTCGACGCCCCACTCCGCCGCGACGCGCTCGCGGGCCTCCGGGTCCGTCACGGGCTCGTAGCCGGGGAGGACGCTCGGGAGCCCGCCCACGTCGCTGGCGCCCTGGACGTTGTTCTGGCCGCGCAGCGGGTTCACGCCGGTGCCGGGCCGCCCGACGTTGCCGGTGAGGAGCGCGAGGTTGAGCAGGGCGTGGACGTTGTCGGTGCCGCAGCGGTGCTGGCTCGTCCCCATCCCCGTCACGATCGCTGCGCGGTCGGCCTCGCCGTACGCCCGGGCGGCCTCGCGGATCGCCTCGGGCTCGACGCCGGCCGCCGCGGCGTTGGCCGCCACGTCGACGCCGGCGAGGTGCTCGCGCAGGCGGTCGAAGCCGGTCGTGCGCTCCGCGAGGAACGCCTCGTCGACGAGGTCCTCCTCGACCAGCACCGCGGCGACCGCGTTCGCCACCTCGATGTCGGTGCCGGGCCGCAGCGGGAGGTGGACGTCCGCGGCCTCGGTCGTGTCGTTCGCGCGCGGGTCGACGTGGACCAGCGTCGCGCCGTCGCGGACCGCCGGGAGGACGTACGACCGGAACGCGACGGGGTGCTGCTCGGCCGGGTTCGCCCCGTTGACGAAGACGCAGTCCGCCTCCCCGAGGTCGTCCAAGGTGTTCGTCATCGCGCCCGCGCCGAACCGCTCGCTCATCGCGGCGACCGTCGAGGCGTGGCAGAGCCGCGCGCAGTTGTCGACGTTGTTCGTCCCGAGCACCCGCGCGAGCTTCTGGAGGACGTAGTTCTCCTCGTTCGTACAGTTCGACGACGCGAAGAACTGGACCGCGTCCGGCCCGTGCTCGTCGACGACGCGGCCGATCCCCTCGACCGCGCGGTCGAGCGCCTCCTCCCACGGCGCCGTGACGAAGGTTCCGCCGTGACGCACCAGCGGCTCCGTCAGGCGGTCGTCGTTGTCGACCACGTCGAACGCGGCCGCCCCCTTCGGGCAGATCTCCCCGCGCTCGTTCACCGGTCCCTCGACGCCGGTCGCGCTGCCGCGCCCGGCGTACTCGACGCTGCAGCCGACCCCGCAGAACGGACAGACGGTCGGGTTCGACTCGAAGCGCCGCTCGGACGTCTCGGTCGGATCGGTCATCGGATAGACGCAGGGCCTCCACGACCCTCCCGATGCGGCCGGAACTGCGTGGTGTTTTAAGTAACGATCCCGCGACCGGCGGCGCGACCGCCGACCGGGGCGCGTCACCCCGTCACGGCGTCGCCGCCGACCGGCGCGACCTGGCGCCCGAGCGACAGGGCGCCGGCGGTCACGAGGCAGGCGGCGAACGCGATGGTGCCGAGCTTCCCGCCGAAGCCGACGACGTACGGCGCCGCGCCGACGAACCCGACGCCCGCGGTCCCGCCGGCCAGCAGCATCGCGCCGGGGCCGGGGATCCGCTCCGGCGTGGCCATCCCGGCGAACGACGCGCAGAAGGCGACCGCCGCGACCGCGTCGCCCGCGGCGAACAGCGGCGGGCAGACGACGCCGGCGACGAGCCCGACGACCGCGCTCGCGACGACCGGGCCGTGGCCGAGCCGGACGCTCACGAGGAACGTGACGGGCGCGGCGACCGCGGCCGCGGCGACCAGTCCCGCCGCGACGGCCGGGTCCGGGACGGTCCCGGTGCCCGGCGTCAGCCCGCCGAGCGCCGCCACGGACAGGCAGCCGACGAACGCCGTCGTCCCCAGCTTCCCGCCGAACCCGTTGAACGCGCGCTTGGCGGCGACGAAGGCGACGGCGGCGACGAGCCCGGCCGCGGCCACCGACGCGAGGTCCGCGTCGGCCGCGGGCGTGGCCATCCCGACGAACGAGCCGCAGTACGCCGGCGCCCCGTACGTCTCGGTCAGGAGGTGCGCGCAGAGGCCGACGAGCGCGGACGCCACGACCGCGCCGACGCCCACCCGAACCGAGAGCGCGTACGTGACCGGCGCCGCGACGGCCACCGCGGTCGCGTTGCCGAGGTCGACCCGCGTGACGCCGAAGCCGTCCGTCCGCAGCGCGTCCCGCGTCTCCCTCGCGGCGGTGTACCCGAGGCTCACCGCGGCGACCGCGAAGACGGCCGCCCCGATCGGTAGCTCCGGTCCGCCGACGGTTCCGCCCGCAAGGCCCGCGGCCGCCGCGGCGCACATCCCGGCGCCGGCGCCGGTCAGGGCGACCGCTCCGACCGCGTGGATCGCTCGGTTCACGGCCGCGACTCCGGGGCGCGGACCGATACCGACCGGCCCTCAGTATTGCGGGTGTTCTCGGTGCGACCCATCGGTGCGCCGCGCGCGTCTGGGATCAGGCCTTTGTGCCCGTCGCACTAACCCCGACGCGATGGGAACCGGAGGGAAGCCGGCCGACGGCGGCGCGGGCGCGACGCCCGACGGCGTCCGCGCGGGCGTCGCGATCCACGGGACGGGGAACTGCCCGGTCGTCGCCGCCTCGACCGCCCACGAGGGCCCGATCACGGGCGTCACCTGGACGCACGCGGGCGACACGCACACCGAGGAGTTCCGCGCCCGCGACCCGGACGCGGTCGACGGCGCGGAGGGCGTTCCGGAGCCCGCCTCCGTCGTCGACCTCGGCGACGAGCGCGTGTACCGGTACGAGCGCCCCCGCGACGGGACGTGCGCCTGCCGGGTCATCGAGGAGCTCGACTGCCCGATCGCGGACGCCCGCGCCGAGGACGGCGTCCTCCTCCTGACGCTCCACCTCCCCGACCTCGAACGCCTGCGCGACATCGTCTCGGCGCTCGACGGGACGGCGGAGCGCGTCGAGGTCCGCTACCTCGTCGAGGGCGCGGCGCGCGGCAACGGGTCGCCGGACCGGACGCTCGTCGACCGCGGCCGCCTCACCGACCGCCAGTGCGAGGTGCTGCGGACCGCCTACCGCATGGGCTACTTCGAGCGCCCCCGCGACGCCAACGCGAGCGAGGTCGCCGGCGCGCTCGACATCTCCCCGTCGACGTTCGCCGAGCACCTCGCGACGGCGCAGCGGAAGCTGTTGGAGGAGACGCTCGCCGGGAACTGACGGCTCGCCTCAGGCGGCGTGTTCGGCGATCGCGGACTCCAGCGTCGCGCGGTCCTGCGCGCCGACGAAGCGGTCGACCGCCTCGCCGTCGGCGTACAGGACGAGCGTCGGGATGCTGCGCGCGCCCAGCTGCTGGGCGACCGCCTGGTTCGCGTCGACGTCCACCTTCGCGACCGCGGCGTCGGTCTCGGCGGCGAGCGCCTCGATCGCCGGCTCCATCATCTGACACGGCCCACACCAGTCGGCGTAACAGTCCACCAAGACCACGTCGTGCTCGTCGACCGCGCGCCGGAGCTCGTCCGTCCCGTTCACGTGGATCGGCTCGCTCGGGGTCGCCGCTCCGCGGCCGTCGCCGGCGTCGGGTCCGGCGCTCCCGTCGACCGCTTCGCCGTCGCCGAGGCGCGCCTCGAGCTCCCGCCGCTTCCGTTCGCGGATGCGCTCGCGCTCGGTCTTCGCGTCGTCGCCCGTCGGTTCGTCCGCGTCGGCTGCGTCGCTCATACCACAGTATTGGAGACTTAGAACAATATACCTTCCGCCGCCGGATCCGCTCGCGCGTCACTCCGTCGGCCCGAGGAGGCCGTCGAGCCCGGCCGCGCCCAGATCCACGTGCTCCGCGACGAGGTCGGCCGCGCGGTCGTACGGCGAGCGGTCGGTCGCCGCGCCGTTTGGACGCGCCAGGCCCGCGTGCGCGAAGACCCGCTCGACGAAGGCGTCGCGCACGGCCGCCGTCTCGAAGAGCCCGTGGAGGTACGTCCCGAGGACGCGCTCGGTCGCGACGCTCCCCGCGCCGAGCGGCTCGGTCGCGACCGCGGTCTCCGCCCCCTCGTCGGCCGCGTCGCCGAGGCGCCGCGTCCGCCCGGCGTGGATCTCGTACCCGGTCGCGCGCCCCGCGGCGCCGGCGATCGGTCCGACGCCCTCGACGGCGCACGTCACGCGCTCGACGCGCTTCTCCGTCGAGAACTCGGTCTCGACGGGGAGGAGCCCGACCCCCGGCACCGCCTCGCGGTCGCCGACGCCCTCGACGGCGGCGCCGACGAGCCGCTCGCCGAGGATCTGGTACCCGCCGCAGACGCCGACCACGGGGCCGTCGAACGCGCGCAGCGCCGCGCCGAAGCCGGCGTCGCGGAGCGCCAGCAGGTCGTCGACCGTGTTCTTCGACCCGGGGAGGACGACCGCGTCGACCCCGTCGAGCGCGGCGTCGAGCGGGAGGTAGGCGACGCGGACTCCCGGCTCGCGCGCCAGCGGCTCCAGGTCGGTGAAGTTGGAGATGCGCGGGAGCCGCGGGACCCCGACCCGGACGGCCGCGTCGTCGGCGACGCCGTCGTCGCTCCCGAGGACGCCCCCGCCGCGGTCGCTCCCGCCCGGTCCGTCCTCCTCCGCGTCCGGCAGCGAGAGGCTGTCCTCGGCCGGGAGCCCGGGGTCGTCGTGCGGGACGACGCCGACCACCGGCACGCCCGTCCGCGCCTCTATCTCCTCGATGCCGGGTTCGAGGAGGCTCGGGTCGCCGCGGAACTTCGTGATCACGGCGCCGCGGACGCGCTCGCGGAGGTCGTCGGGGAGCAGTTCGAGGGTCCCGTAGAGGCTCGCGAACGCCCCGCCGCGCTCGATGTCGACCGCGATCAGGACGTCGGCGTCCGCGAACCGGGCGCACTCGACGTTCGCGAGGTCGCGGTCGCGGAGGTTGATCTCGGCGACGCTGCCCGCGCCCTCCGCGACGATCACGTCGTGGCCGGCCGCGAGGCGCTCGTGGGCCGCGACCGCGGCCGCGCGCGCCGCCTCCCAGCGGTCGTCGTAGTACTCGCTCGCCGGGGCGTTCGCGACCGCCTCGCCGTCGATCACGACCTGGCTCTCGCCGCCGCCGCGGGGCTTGAGCAGCACGGGGTTCATGTCCGTCGTCGCCGGGACCTCGGCCGCCCGCGCTTGGACGTGCTGGGAGACGCCGACCTCGCCCCACTCGCCGTCGGGCGTCAGCGCGACCCGCGCGTTGTTGCTCATGTTCTGGGCCTTGTACGGCGCGACCGAGACGCCGCGCCGCGCGAGCAGCCGACAGAGCCCGGCCGCCAGCGTGCTCTTGCCGACGTGGCTCGCGGTCCCCGCGATCAGGACGGTGCGGGCGTCTCCCTCGGCCGCCGCCGCCGTCTCGCCGTCGGTCACGCGACCCCGCCCCCCATCGTCAGTACTCCGTCCCGCGGCGGGCGCGCCGGCCGTCGTCGAACGGATGCGCGACCTTGCGGACGTTCGTTATCAGGTCGGCGACGCCGTCGAGGTACGCGGGCTCGGCGTGGCTCCCGGTGAGCACGAGTTCGAGGTCGCCCGGCTTCGACTCGGCGAGGGCGACGACGTCGTCGGGGGCGACGAGCCCGCGGTCGGCCGCGTACAGCAGCTCGTCGACGATCAGCATGTGGACGCCGTCCTCGGGGTCGCCGTCGAGCGGGAGCGGCTCGGTCAGGTCCGCGTCGGCCGCGCCCGCGACGAGCGCCTCCGCGCGCTCGAAGGCGGCGGCCGCCTTCGCCTCGTGTTCGTCGTCGGCCGAGCCGTCGAGCAGGCCGTGCCAGCCGTAGTGACCGGCGTTCTCGTAGGTGAACCCCGGAACGGCGGCGATGGCGTTGTACTCGCCGCGGACGCCCTCGACGCTGTCGGCGCCGCCCTTCATCAGCTGGAGCATGTGGACGCGGTAGCCGTGCCCCGCGGCGCGGAATCCCATCCCCATCGCCGCGGTCGTCTTCCCCTTCCCGTCGCCCCACCAGGCCTGAACGAGCCCGAACTCCTCGGGGGCGGCGGGCTCGATCGGTTCGGGCTCGGGGGCCTCGCCGCCGCCCGGGGTGCGGCTCCGGTCGGCGGCCCGGGTCGCGTCGCGCTCGCTGCCCTCGCCGTTCTCGTCGGTCGATGCCTCGTCGGTGGTGTCGTCGTTCGGTGTCATGGGTCGAAGACCTCCGCCCGCTCGTCGGTGACGACGCCGTGTTCGGCGTCGGCCGCCGGACCGGGCACGTCGCCGTCCGGGTACCGCGACCGCAGGCTCGCGCGGACCGCGTCCCGGACGCAGGCTCGGGCCGCCCCGCCGACCGCCGTGGCGCTGCCGGAGAACGCCGCGGGCTTGCCCTCGGGGTCGTCTCCGACGACGACCGCGTCGCTCGTCGTCCCCGGGACGCCGGCCGCCGCGAGCAGCGTCGCCGCCTTCGCCTCGGCCGCGACCGCGACGAGGTTCGCCGCGGCCCCGGGCGCCAGCCGCCGCGTCGTCCCGACGACCAGGTTGACCGTTCCGGGGCCGGGCGGGCCCTCCGCGGCCTCCGTCGGCCCCTGCGACTCGGCCGCGCTGGCCGGATCCGCCGGCAGCATCGCGGGGTTCGAGAGGCCGACGGTCGCGTACGCGACGGCGGGTCCGAGCCGCGCCCCCCTGGCGTGGTCCATCGAGACGCCCGTGAACAGCGCCGGGGAGGCGTCGGGGTCGCCGTCTCCGCTACCGCCGTCGCCGACGCTGTCGTCGGCATCGCCGGCGAACCCTGCCCGCGCCAGCCGCTCGTCGCGGTAGGCCGCGAGGTCAGTCCGGTCGAACCCCTCCGAGACGGTGACGTTGTACGCGGCCGCCGCCCGCGACCGCCCGCCGTCCCAGCCGGTCGAGAGCCAGCGCGTCCCCGGTCGGCGGAGCCGGAGGACGCCCTCGCTGACGGTCGCCTCAAACATCGGCGTCCGCACCTCGGCTTCCGCCACCGCTCGAACCGCCGTCATCTCCCGCTTCGTCGCCGACCCCGAGCGCTGTGAGGAGCCGGTCGTTCTCGGCCGGGCGGCGCACCGCGACCCGGACGTGCGCGTCGAGGCCGCGGAAGGACCGCGCGTCGCGGACGGCGACGCCCCGGTCGCGGGCCCGCTCGATCACGCGGTCGACGTCGCGGTCGCCGACGTCGAGGAGGAGGTACGGCGCCTCCGAGGGGGCCACCGCGTAGCGCTCGCCGAGCGCGGCCCGCAGCCGGTCGCGCTCCCGCCTGACGCGCTCGCGGGTCTCGCGGACGAACTCCTCCTGCCGGAGGCAGTACTCGCCGGTCGCGAGCGCCGGCGCGCCCAGGTTCCACGTCCGGCGGGCGCCCCGCAGCGCCGCGCCGAGGTCGCCCGTCGCGACCGCGAAGCCGGCCCGGATTCCGGGGAGCCCGAACAGCTTCGTGAGCGCCCGCGCGACGACGACGCCGTCGGTCCCCGCGAGCGACGCGCGCTCGGTGAACCCGAGGAACGCCTCGTCGACGAGCAGGACGGTCCCGGCCGCCCGACAGCGCTCCGCGAACGCGAGCAACGCGTCGCGGTCGTAGCCGGTCCCGGTGGGGTTGTTCGGGGTACAGACGACCGCGAGCGCGTGACCGCTCGGGTCGGCGTCGAGGACGCGGTCGGCGTCGGCGAACGACGGCTCGCCGCCCCGGAGCCGGACCTCGCGGGCGTACTCGCCGAAGCTCGGCGCCGGGACTAGGGCGGTGTCGCCCTCGTCGACCGCGAGCGCGACCGCGGCCCGGATCGCCGCCAGCCCGCCCGGAGTCGGGACCACGTCCTCGGGGTCGCAGCCCACGTAGTCGGCGGCCGCGCGCCGGAACGCCGCCGGCGGCTCGGGCGGGTACGTCCGCGCCCGCTCGAACGCCGCCCGGTAGACGCGCTCGACGCCGTCGGGGACCTCGGGGTTCGCGTTCGCGCTGAAGTCCAGCAGGTCGGGGTCGTCGCTGCTCCCGTGCGGCTCGCGGCCGAGCGCCGCGGCGCGCTCGCGGTTCACGACCGCCCACCTCCCTCGCGCGTCGCCGTCGCGTCGAGCCAGTCGACCCCGCCGGTCGGGAGCGGTTCGGGTCCGTCGCCGCCGAGCAGCCGTTCCGCGAGCCGGCGGTCCCCGGGGCGATTGACGTTGACGGCGAGGCGCGCGTCGCGGGTCGCCCGGACGGCCTCGTCGCCCGCGCCGTCGAGCGCGCCGACGACGTTGATCCCGGCGGGCACGAGGTCGCCGTCGACTCCCCCGCTCGCCTCGCCGTCGTCCGCCTCGTCGTACCGCGTCGCGGCGTCGGCGCTCGCGCCGAGCTCCCGCTTGCGCGCCGCGGGCACGCGGACCGAGAGCGCGTCGGCGTCGGCGGCGGCGTGCGCGCCGAGGACCGCGTCGACCGCCGGACCGTCGAGCAGCGGCAGGTCGACCGCGAGGGTGAGCGCCGGCGCGTCCGGTCCGGCTTCGAGGGCCGCCCGGAGGTCCGCGACGTACCCGTCGCCCGGCGTGTCGACCACCCGGAGGTCGACCGCTTCCGAGTCCGGATCGTCGGCACTCCCGTCCCGCCGCGCGACCAGTCGCTCGCGCGTCCGCGGCGCGTGCGGGGAGACGGCGGCGTACGCCGTCTCGACTCGGCTCGCGGCGAGCGCGTCGAGCGCGCGGTCGACCATCGACCGCCCGGCGACCGCCGCGAGCGGCTTCTCGCCCTCGCCGAGCCGGGTGCCCCGGCCGCCGCACATCACGAGAGCGTCCACGCGATCACCCCCGCGTGAATCCCGACGACCCGGGCGACCTCGGTCGTCGCGCCGAGCACGTCGCCGCTGACCCCGCCGAGGCGCGCGTTCGCCCACGCCAGCCCGACGACGGCGACGGCGCCCGCGGCGGCCAGCGCCGCGCCGGGGACGAACGCGGCGTCGAATCCGACGCCCGCCGCGGCCGCGGCGGGGCCCAGCAGCGCGGCGGGGGCCGCCGCGAGCGCGACCCAGATCAGGCCCCGCGGGCCGGACTCGGCGGTCAGCGCCGAGCCGAGCCCCTCGTGGGGGGCCTCGCCGACGCAGACGAGCGCGGCCGCGGCGCCCCTCGCGCCGACCTCGGCGGCGACGACGAGGGCGAGGGCGTTGACGAGCGAGAGCCGGCCGAGGTCCACCGCCACCGTCGCCGCCGTCGCGAGGCCGAAGACGACGAGCGCCACCGCGAGCGCGCCGCCGACGCCGAGCGCCGAGTCCTTCATCACCTCGCGGCGGCGCTCGGCGTCCCCGTGGACGACCGCCGCGTCGCCGAGGTCGGCGACGCCGTCGAGGTGGGTGATCCCGGTGACGAGGTACAGCCACGCGGGGACCGCCGCCGCGACCGTGGGGGACGGGACCGGGACCGGGAGCAGCGTCGCGGCGGCGACCGGGAGCGCGACCAGGGCGCCGAGCGCGTAGGCGACCGCCGGCATCGCCGCCGGCGTCCGCCGGAACGCCTCCCAGGCCGCCTCGTCGCGGCCGACGGGGACCCGCGAGCAGAACCCGAGCGCGCCGCGGAGCGCGGCGACCGTCAGTACCACGCGACCACCCCCGCGAGCGCGAGGAGCCACCCCGCCGCGGCCGCGACCGCGACGCCGCCCGCGGCGCCGACGAGGCGCACGGCGTCCCGGGCGGCGGTCGGGGTCGGCGGCTCGGGTCCCCCTGGGAGCGCGTACGCGCCCGGCTTCTCCAAGCGGACGCCGAGCGCGACCGCGGCCGTCGCCATCGGCCACCCCGAGTTCGGGGAGGCGGGCTCGCGGGCCAGCGGCCGCGCACGTCGCAGGCTCCCGGGCGACCGAGCGGCGACCGCGAGACAGCACGCGGCGACCCGCGCCGGGAGGAACATGACGGCGTCGTCGAGCCGGGCGCTCGCCCGCCCCACCGGCTTCGAGCGGTAGCCGAGCATCGAGTCGAGCGTGTTCACGGCCTTCGCCCAGGCCGCGGCCGCGACGCCGGCGGCGAGCGCGGCCGACGGGGCGGCGGCGCCCCCCGCAGCGGCGGCGAGCGCGACGGCGACGGTCGCGCCCGCGACGAACCAGGCGAGGGGCGCGACGAACCCGTCCGCGAGGTTCTCGGCGGCGCTCTCGACCGCGGCGCTCCGGAGGTCGGCCGGCGAGAGGGCGGCGGGGTCGCGCCCGACGAGCGCCCGGACGGACTCCCGGGCCGCGTCGGGGTCGGCCTCGCTCTCCGCGACCACCTCGCTCGTCACGTCGAGCAGCATGCGCAGGCTCGCGACCGAGAAGCAGACGGCGGCCGCGACGGCGACGGCAAGGACCGGAACGTCGCCGACTCGCGGCCCGCGGGCGGCCGCGAGCCAGACGCCCCCGCCGCAGACCGCGGCCGAAACAAGTGGGAGCGCGACCGCGACCGGGGCGCCGACGAGTCCCGGACGCGCCCACTCGCGGTCGAAGGGCCCGACGAGGCGCCCGAACAGCGCGACCGGATGGACCCGCCGGGGCGGCTCCGCGACCGCGAGGTCCAGCGCGACGGCGACGGCGAGCGGGGCGACCAGCGTGACCGCCGCGGCCGGGAGCGGTCCGGTCCCCGTCACCCTTCCACCTCGTCGGGGAACGCGTCGAACGCGTCGCTCGTCGCGTGGACGCGGCAGTGCGTGCCGAGGGTCCGGTGTCCGACGAGCCCCCTCACCGCCGGTCGCCCCCGTCGGTCGGCGTCGAGCCGCCGGGTTCCGCGTCGCCGCTCCCGTCGCTCGCCCTCCGCTCGGCGAGCAGTCGGTCGGTCACGGCGGCGATCCGATCGCGGACGGCGGCGTCGGTGACCCTCGCCCGGTCGGCGAGCGCGAGCGCCCCGCCCATCCCGACGCCCTCCTTCGCCTCGCCGCGGGCGTACGCCGCCAGCGCGGGGTGGTCGCCCTCGGCGAACCCGGGGTCGGCCGCCGCGAGCGCTAGGTCGAGGTCGCCCGCGAGCGCCGGGAGGTCCGCCGTGGGGTCGTCGGCGACGAGCGACGTGGTCGCCAGCGGGAGCCGGCGGTCGACGCCGGCGTGTCGCGCGAGCGCCGCCGCGGCCGCGAGCTGGGTGCCGCCCGCGAGCGTGACGTCGATCCCCGCGTCCGCGCAGCCGACGAGGAGCCCGGCGACCGCGGCGAGGACCGGGTCGCCGGCCAGCCGGACCGCCTCGATCGGGTCGCCCGCCGCGCCGCCCGGGTCGAGGCCGCTCGCGTCCAGCCCCTCGGCGACGACGCGGCGCTTGCGTTCGATCGGGTTCGCCGGGAGCGACGAGGAGACCGCGGCGCGCTCGCCGAGCGCCGTCAGGACTCCGAGCGCCGTCGTCGTGCCGCCCGGGATCGTCTCCGCGACGAGGAGCTCGGTCGTCCCGTCGCCGCCCGCGTCGTCGCCGCTCCCGGACGCGGCGAGGGCCGGCGCCAGCGACCGCGCGCGCTCGAAGACGGTCGCCGCCCCCGGGACCGGTTCCGGGTCGCGCACGTCGCCGCCCGGCGCCGCGCCGACGCCGCGCGTCGCGGCCGCGGTGGGCGCTCCCAGCCCGGCGTCGACGAACTCGGCGGGGAGCGACTCGGGGCCGAGCAGCTCGCGGACGGCGCGGGTGACGACCGCGGGGGTCGGACAGCCGCCCGGGCTCACCGGCACGGGCGAGCCCGGCCCCGGGCGGCCGGACGCGACGATCTCGAGGTCGGCGCTCGGCGTGTGGACGCGCAGGTCTGGGTCGGCGCCCGCGGCGCTGATCCCGTCGATCGCGGCCGTCTCGGTCGTCCCGGCGACGACGACGAGGGTCACGTCCCCCACCGGACACCCCCTCCGTCGAGGCCGCGTCGCCCCGGCGCGGCGTCGATGTGTACCACTGGCGGTTAATCGATACAAGTGAACTTTAATCGATCGACGCGGGGCGCCGGGAGCGGAGCCGAGCCTCCCTGTCACTCCTCCGCACGCGACCCGCGGAGCGAAGCGGTTAAGGGCGGACCGCGGGTAAATCCGCCAACTCGCTGGTGCGGACACAGCGGGCACTCGCCGCCGGGAACGTCGGGTCGGCCGACGCGCGCCCGGGACGAGACGACATGTGGCCCCTCGCGGCTGAATCGCAACCGTCCGCGGACACACAATGGCACGAAGCTTCTACTCGCACATCAAGGAGGCGTGGCGGTCCCCCAAGGAGGGGAAACTGGCCGAGCTGCAGTGGCAGCGCAAACAGGAGTGGCGCGACCAGGGCGCCATCGAGCGCATCGAGCGCCCCACCCGGCTGGACAAGGCCCGCGAACTGGGCTACAAGGCCAAGCAGGGCGTCATCGTCGCCCGCGTGAGCGTCCGGAAGGGCGGCTCGCGCAAGCAGCGCTTCAAGGCGGGCCGCCGCTCGAAGCGCCAGGGCGTCAACCGCGTCTCGCGGCGCAAGTCGATCCAGCGCATCGCCGAGGAGCGCGCCTCGCGGAAGTACCGCAACCTCCGCGTGCTCAACTCCTACTGGGTCGGTGAGGACGGCTCCCAGAAGTGGCACGAGGTCATCCTCGTGGACCCCGCCCACCCCGCGATCGAGAACGACGACGACCTGAACTGGATCTGCTCGGACGACCACAAGGGCCGCGCGTACCGCGGCCTCACCTCCGCCGGCACCAAGGGCCGCGGCCAGCGCAAGCGCGGCAAGGGCACCGAGAAGACGCGCCCGAGCGTCACCTCGAACGACCGGCAGGGCAAGTAACGCCCCCGACGACGCCGACGTTTTTCCTCGCGGTCCGCGATCCCGACGAGCCGCGGCGCCGTGCGACCGCGACGCAAGAGCAAAGACACCGCGTCACATACCCACGTACGTGGCGATCGTTACGTGACCGCGAACGCGCCCATTCCGCCCGACCCGTTCGCGACCGAACTCGAGTCGCTCGACGGCGACGCGTTCGCGGCGCTCGTCGCCGAGGCGTACGCGGCGACCGCCGACGCCGTCGACGTCGACCCGCCGCGGGTCACGGTGACCGAGGGCGGCCGACGGACCGAACTGCTCGCGGTCGCGGCCGCCGATGGGATTGTCCCCGACGCCCCGGCGGACGCCGTCGTCGTCGCGAGCGACTCGCTGCTCGACGACCTCGACGCCGGGTTCGACGCCGACGTGGTGGCCCCGGCCGACCTCCGAGAGCGCCTGCTGTACGGCGTCCCGCCGGCGACGGCGAACGACATTTCCGACCGGTTCCTCGGCGTGCCGATCCGGTCCGCGGCCTACGAGAGCGCGGCCGCCCCCGCCGCCGACGCACCGGACTCCGGCACCGGCCCGGCGGACGCCGACGCGGTGACGGACGACGGCGACGAGTCGGGTGCCGCCGCGCCGGGCGCCGCCTCGTCCGAAACCACCGGTGATGACGCCGGTTCGGGTCTCCGGTCCGCCGACCGAACCGCCTCCGGTTCGTCGGGCGATTCGGGGGCCGACGCTCGACCGAGGGACGAGGTGGCCGCGACGGACACGAGAAACGAGGCGGCCGCGACCGACGCGAGCCACGCCGCCGCGGCCGATACGAGCGACGAGGCGACTCCGACCGACGGCGCGACCGAACGGACGGACCGACGGGCGCTCCTCGCGGCGGTCGGCGTCGCCGTCCTCCTCGTCGCGGCGGCCGGGGCCGGGTTCGCCGCCGGCGCCGCCGGGGTCGGCGGTCCGGACGGCCTCGCCGGCGTGGGGGGCGGCGGGGCGAGCGACCCGGCCGCGGGCGACTCGGACCCGACGGGAGCGGCGAACGAGAGCGACGGCGGGAGCGGCGGATCGACCGACGGCGACGGTGCGAACACCGTCTCGGTCGCGGACGGCGACCCGACCGGTGAGGCCGCGCGGAACACGGCGCCGTCGCCCACCTGCGAGCGGTCCGCGCTCCAGGTCGTCCAGATCCAGATGAACGCGCTCCGCTACAACGACAACGCGACGAACGACGGGATCCGGACCCTCCGGGCGTTCGCCTCGCCGGGGAACAGGGACCTGGTCGGCTCGACCGGGGAGTACGCCGACCTGTTCGAGACGCCGCGGTACGGACCGATGCTCACGTACGACACCGCCCAGTACTCCGTGCCGGACGTCGTCGACGACGCCGCCTACGTCGAGGTCGTCACCCGGGAGAACGGCAGCGTCACCGGTCGGTACGAGTTCCGACTCGTGCGCGTCGCCGGCGGGAGCGGGGACACGGACACCTCCCTCGGCGACGTGGACGACTGCTGGATGACCGACGCCGTGGCGGCGTCGACCGAGTGAGTCGGCGCGCCCCGCTCTCGGGGCTCAGTCGAGCCCGTCGAGCAGTTTCGCGTAGAACCGGCCCTGTTCGGTCCGCGCGTCGGTCTCTTCGGCGTCCTCGTCGTAGCGCAGCCACCGGAGCACGGCGACGAGGTCGTGTTCGGGGTCGACCCAGACGGTGTTCTGTCCGTGGCCGAGGGCGGCGTACGCCGACTCGGGGGCGCTCGGCCACAGCGTCCGCCCCTCGTTGAGCCACCACAGGTAGCCGTAGCTCTCGTTGAGCTCACAGGGCTCGGTCGACGCGTCGACCCACGCCTCGGAGAGCAGTCGGTTCCCGTCCCACTCCCCGCCGTTGAGGTACAGCAGGCCGACCCGCGCGAGGTCGCGGGCGGAGATCCACAGCCCGCCGCCCCAGTGACCGCCGCCGGAGACGCTCTTCATCGCCGTCCCGTCCACGTCGACCGTCGAGTTGTGGTAGCCGTGCCACTCCCAGGTGTCGGTGGCGCCGACGGGTCCCATGACGTGCTCGGCAAGCACGCGGGGGAGCGGCCGGCCGATCGTTCGCAGGAGCGCCAGCGAGAGGCGGTTGATCCGCACGTCGTTGTACTCCCAGAACGTCCCCGGCTCGCGGAGCGACCGCGTCTCCGACTTGTCGAGCGCCTCGCCGTCCTTCCCGACCGCCCGGTTGCGGTCGACGGCGTCGGGCTTGCCGAACAGCGTCCCCTCCCACTCGCTGGTCTGGTGGAGCAGGTGGCGCCACGTGATCGCCCCGTTGTGGTCGCCCTCGAACCCGCCGTCGTCGACGTACTCGCGGACGGGGTCGTCGACTGAGTCGATCCCGCCGCGGTCCCACGCGACGCCCGCGACGACCGAGAGGAAGCTCTTGGCGACGCTGAACGCCTGGTCCACGCGGCGGGTGTCGCCCCACTCCGCGACGCGGTAGCCGTCCTTGAGGACGAGCCCCGCGGGGCCGCCGCGCCGCGCGGGGTGGGGCCCGATCCGCTGCCCGTGCTCGCCTTCGGCGTCGTCCCACGTCTCGTGGTCCGCGAAGTCGTAGTCGATCTGCTCGCGCGGCGTCCCGTTCAGCTTGTGGTAGTCGACTGCGGCCGTGACGGCGTCCGGATCGAGCCCGACCGCCTCGGGGTCGCGCCGTTCCCACTCGTCCGCGTCGGGGAAGTACATAACTCGCTTTCAGTGCTCACCCCCTTCAGTCGTTCGCGTACTGCGACGTTCCGCCGGGGTCGGCGCCTCGACCGCAGCCCGGGAACACGATTATATCCGCGCCCGCACAGGTCGTAGGCATGAGTCTCTCGCTCGACGCGACCCAACTCGACCGCTACTCCCGGCACGTCATCCTCGACGACGTCGGTCCGGAGGGGCAAAAGCGGCTGCTCGACGCCCGCGTCCTCGTCGTCGGCGCGGGCGGGCTCGGCGCCCCGGCGATCCAGTACCTCGCGGCCGCGGGGGTCGGGGCGATCGGGATCGTCGACGACGACGTCGTCGAGCGCTCGAACCTCCAGCGACAGGTGATCCACGGCGACGGCGACGTGGGACGGAAGAAGGTCGACTCGGCGGCCGACTTCGTCGCCGACCGCAACCCCGACGTCGACGTCGAGCGCCACGAGCTGCGGCTCGACGCGGGCAACGCCCGCGAGCTGATCGCCGACCACGACGTGGTCGTGGACTGCTCGGACAACTTCGCCACCCGCTACGTGGTGAACGACGCGGCCCGGATCGAGGGGGTGCCGGTGTCGCACGGCGCCATCTACAAGTTCGAGGGGCAGGTGACGACGCTCTCGCCGGACGGCCCCTGCTACCGGTGCCTGTTCCCCGAGCCGCCGGAGCCGGGGACGATGCCCGACTGCGCGAGCACGGGCGTCCTCGGCGTCCTCCCGGGGACGGTCGGCTGCCTCCAAGCGACCGAGGCCGCGAAGCTGATCATGGACGTGGGCGACCCGCTCGTCGGCCGGATGCTGTTCTACGACGCGATGGACCTCTCGTTCGAGACGGTGCCGTACGCGCGCAACCCCGACTGTCCGGTGTGCGGCGACGACGGCATCGACAGCATCGACGGCATCGACTACGCGGCCGGGTGTCAGATCGACGCGGCCTGAGTCGGCCCGCTCGCCCCGTCCCCCGCGAGGCGCGCGCCCCGACCGCTCACAGCGACCGGTCGGCCACCGCGGTCCCCGCGGTGACGCCGGCGTCCTCGTCGACGAACCCCGACCGGACGCACCACCGGCAGTACCGGTACCCCGCCCGGTTCTCCGCGCCGCAGTGCCGGCAGACGACGGTCTCGCCGTCGGCGTCCAGCGGCGGCGGGTCGCCCCCGTCGGGCTCCCCCGCCCCGCTCGCCGAGCCGGCGTCGCCGTCGAGCGCGAGCGTCGGTCCGACCTCGGGCCCCTCGCCGTCGCCGTCCGACGACCGGGTTGCGGCCGAACCGAGCAGCTCCGCCGGGTCGCGGTTCCGCCGGACGAGCAGCCACGTCACCGCGAGGTTCAGCGCCGCCACGCCGACGAATATCGCGGCGAGCGGCAGGAGCTGGTCTCCCGTCATACGTGGCGTGTTACCATTCCATGCGCTTGTGTCTGACGGTGATTCCGACCGTCCGCGACCGCGATCCGGGCCCCGCGCCGACCGGCGGTCCCGCTCCAGAGTACTCTTGAGGCCGCCGGTCGAAGGCGCACCCGCATGAAAGAGACGATCCACACGGACGACGCCCCGGCGGCGGTGGGCGCCTACAGCCAGGCGACGACCGACGGCGACCTCGTGTTCACGGCCGGGCAGATCCCGCTGACGCCCGCAGGCGACCTGCTCGACGACGCCCCGATCGCGGTCCAGACGGAGCAGGCGCTCGACAACCTCCTCGCGGTGCTGGAGGAGGCCGGCGCCGGTCCCGAGGACGTGCTCAAGACAACGGTGTTCATGGCCGACATCGGCGACTTCGACGAGATGAACGAGACGTACGCCGACTACTTCGACGCGTCGCCGCCGGCCCGCTCCGCGGTCGAGGCCGGCGCGCTCCCGAAGGGGGCGGGCGTCGAGATCGAGGCCGTCGCCGTCGTCGAGTAGATGGCCGACGGCGAGGGCGGGTCGGAGAGCGAGTCGGACGCCGCGACCGACGGGTCCGTCCCCGCGCCCGGCGCGCCGGCCACCCCGCGTGCCCGAGCGCGCTCCGCGGCGCTGTGGGGGATCGTCGGCGGGTTCGCCTTCCTCGTGCTCGCGCAGGGGTACCGGCTCCTCGGTCCCGGATCGCTACCGCTCGGTCTCGGCGGGCTGGCGCTCGTCGCGCTCGCGGTCGCGGTCGCGTCGGCCGGTATTACGTATCTCGCCGAGGTCCGGGTGCGCGCGAAAAGAAGGACTTAACAGTCGCACCGGAGTATCAAAGCGTGAGCCAGGATGGCCGAGTGGTAAGGCGCACGCCTGGAAAGCGTGTTCCCATCCGGGATCGGGGGTTCAAATCCCTCTCCTGGCGCTTCGCTGTCGCAACAACGAGCGAGGAGCGACAGCGACGAGCGAGTCCGGAATTATCGAGTCTACCCAGTTCGAGTCCGTTGAAATCCTCAGAGCGCGATGCGCTTCTGTCTTGTATTCAGTACGGAAATACGGTGAAAAACTACAAACAGATCTATCCGAAATAGATCCGTTGAGCGAATGGTCCCCCATATCTCTACTGACCGTCGTAAGCTCCTCGCGAGCCTCGGCGGTGTCGGCCTCGTCGGTCTCGCGGGCTGTACCGACCTCCGCGGTGATTCCACGGAGAGCGACAACGACCCCGTGGTCGTCGACACGATCGAGATCGCAAACGGTCAAGACGTCGCGCGAACGTTCGAAGTCGTTCTGCGATCCGCCGAGAGCGTACGCTACTGGGACTCGTTCGAGGTCGATGCGTCCGAAAGGGGTGACGGAAATTTAGCTGTCGTCGAAGGTCCGTTCGGGAACGGTGACGAGCCGCTGTGGCTGGACGTGAAAGCGGGGTATCCCGACGACAGTCCCGACTCGTCCGAGGATGATACCGTCGTCACCCAGCCTCTCGGCGAGGAGTACAGCGGCTGTATCTACGTGGTGGTCTATGCCCGAATTGCCGGTGGCATCTCAGTCTTCGTCGATCCGGCCGGCAGGTTCGTGTCCAGAGAGACTCGGTGTTGAACTCCGGCGGGACATCGCTGTTAGCCGGTTTATAACTAATCGACCGCGGATCGACGGTGAGTGCCTCCAAAGCCCCAACCGTGAGGCGTTCGGACGCTCGCTGCGCTCCTCGCTCAGTCGCTCCGCTCCTTCGCTGCGGTGCTTGCGTCGCCTCCGAACGCCTCACGGTTGCCCCTTTGAGTCCCACCCGACAGCGACCGCACAGCGCCTCACGCCTCCCCAGCCTCGTCAGTCGCCTCCGCTTCGCTCCGGCGACTGACTCCCTCGCGCGGTGCTGCTCGCGGCCTGTGGCCGCTCGCAGGCACGCGCCACCCCTGAGCGTCACTGCTGGCTCGTCTACACACCGACACAAGACTCATATGTGTGGGTGTAGTTGTCACGGGTGACGATGCCAGACACGAAATCGGGCCGCGAGCGGAAAGGGAGGAACAAGCGCCGCCAACTCGAGAACCACCTCGCACGGCGCGAACTCGACGCGGACGACGAACCCCCGGAGCCGTACGGAGAGGAGACCGACGCGGAGTTCCTCGCCGAGTCCGACGACGCGGCCCGGTGAGCGGCCGCCCTCGGGTCCCTTCTCGCCGTTCGTTCGCCCCCGAGCCTGCCGGCAGTCTCGCGTCGCGAAAGCTTTAGACGGGGGAGCGGCCTATCTCGGCGCAATGAGTCGCGGCCCCGAGCTGATAATCACTGAGAAGGACAACGCGGCGCGGCGCATCGCCGACATCCTGAGCGGCGAGTCCGCGACCGCGGAGCGGACCAACGACGTCAACGTCTACGAGTGGGGCGGCAAGCGGTGTATCGGGCTCTCCGGCCACGTCGTCGGCGTCGACTTCCCCGCCGAGTACAACGACTGGCGCGACGTGGAGCCGGTCGAGCTGATCGACGCGCCCGTCACGAAGACGCCGACGCAGGAGGGGATCGTCGCCGCGCTGCGCCGGCTCGCGCGCAACGCCTCCCGGGTCGTCATCGCGACCGACTACGACCGCGAGGGCGAGCTGATCGGCAAGGAGGCGTACGAGCTCGTCCGCGAGGTCAACGAGGACGTGCCCGTCGACCGCGTGCGCTTCTCGTCGATCACGGAAAACGAGGTCCGAGAGGCGTTCGCGAACCCCGACGACCTCGACTTCGAGCTGGCGGCCGCCGGCGAGGCCCGCCAGACCATCGACCTGACGTGGGGCGCCGCCCTGACCCGCTTCCTCTCGCTGTCCGCCCGACAGATGGGCGACGACTTCATCTCCGTCGGTCGGGTCCAGGGGCCGACGCTCAAGCTCATCGTCGACCGCGAGCGGGAGATCCAGGCGTTCGACCCCGAGTCCTACTGGGAGCTGACGGGCGAGTTAGCGAAGGCGGGCGGCGACCCGTTCGAGGCGCGCTACTTCTATCTGAACGACGAGGGCAACGAGCGCGAGCGCGTCTGGGACGAGGCGGTCGCCGACACGCTCACCGAGGCGCTCGCCGCGGCCGAGGCGGCGACCGTCGACGACGTCGACCGCCGCACGCAGACCGACGACCCGCCGACGCCGTTCAACACCACCGCGTTCATCCGCGCGGCGGGGTCGCTCGGCTACTCCGCGCAGCGCGCCATGTCGCTCGCCGAGGACCTCTACACCGCCGGCTACGTCACCTACCCCCGGACCGACAACACGGTGTACCCGGACGATCTTGAGCCCGAGGAACTGATCGAGGACCTCTCGGCGGCCTCGACGTTCGGCGCGGACGCCGCGAGCCTGCTTGACGGCGACGGCGACATCGAGCCGACCGAGGGCGACGAGGAGACGACGGACCACCCGCCGATCCACCCGACCGGCGAGCTCCCGTCGGCGTCGGACCTCTCCGACGACGAGTGGGAGGTGTACGAGCTGATCGTCCGCCGCTTCCTCGCCACCTGCGCCGACCCGGCCACCTGGGAGCGGCTGCGCGTGGTCGCGCTCGCGAACGGCGAGGCGACGCCGATCGCCGCGGACGCGGACGGGCTCGCCGCGCTCCGCGACCCCGAGGACGCGGCCGGGCCGGCCGACCTCGTCGCGGACGGCGGGCTGCGGCTGAAGGCCAACGGGAAGCGGCTGCTCGAGGCCGGCTACCACGACGTGTACCCGTACCGCTCCAGCGACGAGCGGATCGTGCCGGACGTCGAGGTCGGCGAGACGCTGTCGCTGTCGGACCGGGCCACCGAGGCCAAGGAGACGCAGCCGCCCCGGCGGTACGGGCAGTCGCGGCTCATCGAGGAGATGGAGAAGCGGCAGCTCGGGACGAAGGCGACCCGCCACCGGACGATCGAGAAGCTGTACGACCGCAACTACGTCGAGAGCGACCCGCCGCGACCGACCCGGCTCGCCGAGGCGGTCGTCGAGGCCGCCGAGGAGTTCGCCGACCGCATCGTGAGCGAGGAGATGACCGCCCAGCTCGAAGAAGACATGGCGGCCATCGCCGCGGGCGAGAAGGGCTACGACGAGGTGACGGCTGACTCCCGCGAGCTGCTCTCGCGCGTGTTCGACGACCTCACCGCGTCGCGCGAGGCGGTCGGCGACCACCTCCAGACGTCGCTGAAGGCAGACAAGACGCTCGGGCCCTGTCCCGAGTGCGGCTCGGACCTGCTCGTCCGGAAGTCGCGGCAGGGGTCGTACTTCGTCGGCTGCGACGGCTACCCCGACTGCGAGTACACCCTCCCGCTCCCGTCGACCGGGAAGCCGCTCCTCCTCGACGAGAGCTGCGAGGACCACGACCTCCGCCACGTGAAGATGCTCGCCGGACGGAAGACGTTCGTCCACGGCTGCCCGCAGTGTAAGGCGGACGAGGCCGACGAGCAGGAGGACGAGGTGATCGGGGCGTGTCCCGACTGCGGGGAGGAACACGGCGGCGAGCTCGCGATCAAGCGGCTCCGGTCCGGCTCGCGGCTCGTCGGCTGTACGCGCTACCCCGACTGCGACTACTCGCTGCCGCTCCCGCGGCGCGGCGAGATCGAGGTCACCGACGAGACCTGCGAGGAACACGACCTCCCGCACCTCCGGGTCCACTCCGGCGACGACCCCTGGGAGCTCGGCTGCCCGATCTGTAATTACCGCGAGTTCACGGCCCGCCAGGAGGGCTCGGAGCTGCAGACCGTCGAGGGGATCGGGGAGAAGACCGCCGAGAAGCTCAATGACGCCGGCGTCGGCGGCGTCGACGACCTCAAGTCCGCCGACCCGGACGACCTCGCGGCCGACGTCGACGGCGTCGGCGCCGACACCGTCCGCGACTGGCAGGCGAAGGCGGACTGACCCCGCTCGGGCCGAGCGCCGTCGCGCGGCCGCCGCGACTCATAAATCCATAAACACATATGCGCGGAGTGTTTCGATCACCGTTAGATGCGAGACGGGAACGGGGATTCTCCGGCCGAGGGGTCGTCGTCGAGCGACGCCGCCGCGACCGGTATCCTCCGGGCGTTCGTCGGGGCGGTCCCGACGCCGACGCTCGTCTGTGACCCGGAGACGCTGGCGATCCGCGCCGCGAACGCTCCCGCGGTCGACCTGCTCGACCACGACCGCGGCACGCTGACGCTGATGGGCCTCCCCGACCTGGGCGAGACAGCGGTCACCGTCTCGGGGGAGTCCGTCGCCGCCGTCGCCGCGGCGGCCGTCGACCCTCCCGCGTCGGACGGCGCTGACGACCGAGTCGAGCGGTTCGAGTGGGACCTCCGGCTCGGCGACCCGGGGCTGCGGGTCGACGCGGCGCTCCACGCGGCGACCATCGCCGGCGACGAGTGGCTCGTCGTCGGGCTCTCGGACGCCACCGACCGGGTCGCCGCCGAGAGCGAGCGCGACGGCGAGCGCCGGATCGTCGACGCGCTCGCCGAGACCGTCCCGCTCGCGCTGTTCCGCTGTACCGAGGAGGGGACGCTCTCGCGGTGGAACGACCGGCTGGCGGCCGACTCCGGCTACGACCCCGCGTCGCTCTCGGGGCGGGCGCTCACTTCGCTGTTCGACGAGGAGACGCGCGGCCGCGTGAGCGAGTCGCTCTCGCGGGTGTACCGGGCGGGCGAGACCGTCTCCTGCGAGGTGCGGCTGCTCACCCGCTCCGGCGAGCGCGTCCCCTACCGGCTCTCGGTCGGTCCCGTCACCGACGGCGACCGAGTCGTCGGCGCCGTCGGCGTCGGCGAGGACCTCACGGAGGCGTCGCTCCGGGAGGAGCGGCTCGCGGTGCTGACCCGCGTGCTGCGGCACAACTTCCGGAACGACCTCAACGTCGTCACCGGGTTCACCGGTCAGGCGATCGAGGCCGTCGACGACCCAGAGCTCACGGGGCAGCTCGAACGGGTCGTCGACACCGCCGAGCGGCTGCTGCGCCTCGGCGAGACCTCGCGCAAGGTTGAGCGGCTGCTCTCCCAGCGCCCCTCGCCGCGGCCGGTCGCGCTCTCTGCCGCGGTCGAGGCGGCGCTCGAATCGCTCCCGGCGGACCTCCGCGAGCGCGCCGCCGTCGAGGTGGACGTCCCCGAGGGGATCGTCGTCTCCGCGGTCGCATTCCTCCCCGAGGCGATCACCGAACTCGTCGACAACGCGGTCCGCCACAACGACGCCGCCGACCCGCGGGTGCGGATCTCGGCGGCGGAGCTGCCGAGCGAGTCGTGGGTCTCGCTCGTCGTCGCGGACGACGGCCCGGGGATCCCGCCGGTGGAGCGCGCCGTCCTCACCGGCGAGGAGACGCCGCTCGACCACGCGAGCGGGCTCGGGCTCTGGTACGTGAACTGGATCGTCACCGCGGGCGGCGGGAGCCTCGACATCGTCGAGAGCAAGGCCGGCGGCAGCCGGATCGAGCTGTCGTTGCGCGTCGCGGAGGAGCCGCGTTCGGGAGACGCGGACGCGTTCGACCTCGACGCCTTCGGGGACGACGCGTAGGTCTCGGGCGCCTCCCGCTCACTCGACCAGCCGCAGCTCGTCGCCGACCGCCACCGACTCGGCCGCTCCCGCCGGCAGTTCGACGACGGTGTCGGCGCGGCCGCGACCCAGCCCGACGAACGGCGCGAGCCGCTTCTTCTCCGTCACCTCGCCGTCCGCGAGCCACACCGCGTCGATCGCGAACGGCACGAACAGCATGTGGAGCCACTGCGTGTCGGCCTCGTCGAAGGGGAAGACCAGGCCGTAGTCGTCCGGGATCGAACGCCGGAACATCAGGCCTCGGGCCTGTTCGAGCGTCGAGCGCGCGACGTCGACGTCGCTCGCGAGGACGGTCTCTCCCCCCGACCCGGAACGGTGAACGAGTCGCACGGCCGCCACATCGCCCCGGGCGGATAAATAGCCTCTCGTTGCGGGGCCGGGCTCAGCCGGCTCCGTCGCGGGCCGATCGCGCCGGCCTCAGCTCGCGCCGCCGTACGTCTCTTCGAGGTACTCGACGATGTCGTCGCTCTCGGACATCCCCTCGATCCCGTGGTCCTCGTCGACGAGGACCGGGACGCCGGTCTGTCCGGAGACCTCCTCGACCTCCGTCCGGTCACCGTGCGACCGCGGCACCATCACCGACTCGTACTCCAAGCCGAGCTCCGACAGCTTCGTCTTCACCTTCGCGCAGTACGGACAGCCCTCAAGTTCGTAGAGCGTTAGGTTTGCCATCGCCCGACCGTACGGCCCGGGCCCGTAAAGAGGTGCGGCCGCGGATGCGTCCGGCGCGCACGGCCGGCCCGTCCCGGTCGCGGACTCGGGCCTGTGGGACGCTACGGTGCGGGTGGAAAAACGGGGAAAACTCGGAGCGCGTGAGGGGTAGTCGTCGAGCGATCGCGGTCGGCGCGGGCGTCCGAGGCTCCGAAGTGCCTCGGCTACGTCGGCGTCGTCAGGCGGTGCCTGACGGGCAGTGGGAATTCGTCTCCGACGGGCGTCACATCGCGCCGCCCATGCCGCCCATGCCGCCCATGCCGCCGCCGGGGGCGCCGCCCTCGTCGTCGCCGCCCGACGTCGAGAGGTCGCCCGCCGAGATGATGTCGTCGATTTTCAGGACCAGGTTCGCCGCCTCGGCCGCGGAGGCGATCGCCTGCTCCTTCGCGTGGGCCGTCTCGACGACGCCCGCGTCGGCCGTGTCGACGACCTCGCCGGCGAACACGTCGAGCCCGGCGTTCCGGTCGCCCGCCTCGTGGGCCGCGCGCAGGTCGACCAGCAGGTCGATCGCGTCGAGGCCCGCGTTCTCGGCGAGCACGCGGGGGATCAGTTCGAGGGAGTCGGCGAACGCCTCGACGGCGAGCTGCTCGCGCCCCTCGACGGAGTCGGCGTAGTCGCGCAGGCGGCGCGCGATCTCGACCTCGACCGCGCCGCCGCCGGGCAGGGTGCGCCCGTCGGAGACGGTCGTCGAGACGACGTCGAGCGCGTCCTGGATGCCGCGTTCGAGCTCGTCGACGACGTGGTCGGTGGTGCCGTACAGGAGGAGCGTGACGCCGTGGGCGTCCTCGCCCTCGACGTAGAACAGCTCCTCGTCGTCGTCGCGCTCGACGGAGCCGACCGCGAGGTCGCCGGCGGTGAGCGAGTCGAGGTCCGTGACGATCGGCGCGCCGAGGACGTTCTTCAGGAACGTCAGGTCGGACTTCTTCGTGCGGCGGACCGCCAGCACGCCCTCCTTCGCGAGGTAGTGCTGCGCGAGGTCGTCGATGCCCTTCTGACAGAAGACCACGTCGGCGCCGGAGTCGACGATCTGGTCGACCTTCTCGCGGAGCTGCTGTTCCTCTTGGTCGAGGAACTTCTGGAGCTGGTCCGGTGAGTCGACGTTGACCGAGGTGTCGACGTCCGCCTCCTCGACCTCGATCGGGTCGTTGAGGAGGAGGACGTCGGCCGCGTCGAAGTCGGTCGGCATGTCCTCGTGGACGGGGTCCTTGTCGATCGCCGCGCCGGAGAGGAGGCGGGACTCGCCCGCCGCGCGGCCGGTGCGCGTCTCGATGTTGAGGTTGGCCAGGTCGACCACGTGGGAGCCGTCGTCGGCCTCGACGGTGACGCCCTGTACCGCGCGGACGACGAGGTCGGCGAGCACGTCCTTGTCGAGCTCGGCGCCCTTGCCCGTCATGGAGGTCTCGGCGACGTTACGCAGGGTCTCCGTGTCGTCGGGGTCGACGGCGGTCGCGACCTCGTCGACCTGCTCGCGGGCGTACTCGCTCGCGAGGTTGAAGCCCTTGATCACCGCCGTCGGGTGGATGTCCTGTTCGAGGAGGTCCTGCGCGTTCTTCAGCAGCTCGCCCGCGATGGCGACCGCGCTGGTCGTCCCGTCGCCGGCCTCGTCCTCCTGGGTCTCGGCGACCTCGACGACCATCTCGGCGGTCGGGTTGTCGATGTCCATCTCCTGGAGGATGGTGACGCCGTCGTTCGTGATGGTGACGTCCCCCATCGAGTTGACGAGCATCTTGTCCATCCCCTTCGGTCCGAGCGTCGAGCGGACCGACTCGGCGACGCCGCGCGCCGCGGAGATGTTGTACTCCTGAGCGTCCTTGTCCTGGACGCGCTGGGCGTCCTCGCCCATGATGATCATCGGCTGGCCCTGCTGCATTCGCTGACTCATACAGCGTTTGATTGATTGTGATTCTATATAAATCCCTCGTTGAGGGGCTATCGCCCGCAGCCCGTCTGCGACGGAACGACTCGCTCGAAAACACCGGACTCCGACACCTCGGGCCGAAATTCATGCGGAGAGTTAGCATTGCCCTCTGTCGGCGCGAGAGCGCCGATTCGGCGGCATTTATATACTCGCGTTCCCCGGGACCGTTATCCCGGTATCCCGCCGGCCAGGAGCGCGGCGTCGACGAGCAACAGGACGGCCAGCCCCGCGCTCGCGAGCAGGTAGGGGCGGGCGACGGAGGCCAGCCGGGCGGACCCCGGGACGCCGCCGACCCCGGCGAGGGCGTCGACCGGGAACCCCTCGGCCATGTACCGGCCCCACCCGAGGTCGGGGTCGACCTCGCGGCGCATCCGGAGGACGCCCAGTTCGACGAGCCCGTTCATCGCGCCCCACAGCGACAGCATCGCGAGGACGGCCCACCCCCGGCCGGTCGTCGCGAGGGTCCCGAGCGGCGTGTACAACCGCCAGATCATGTACGCGCCGGTGACCGGGAGGACGACGCCGGTCCACCGCGTGACCATGAGGAGCCGGTGGGCGGCGTCGACGAACGCGGCGCGGCCGAGCGTCCCGTCGGTCGCCCGCGGCAGGGTCGCGTAGACGACGTACAGCGTCGCGCCGGTCCACAGCGCGCCGGAGACCACGTGGAAGACGAAGGCGGTCGTGAGCAGCACACCGTGCCGTCCGGCCGACGCCGGCATAAATTCCGGCCCGCGGTGCCGCGCTTCGGGACCGCGGCGTCACGGGAGCGTCAGCGTCCCCTCGTACCGGTGCGTGCCGTCGACAGTCTCGCGGTACTCGTACGCGGGCGGGGGCTCGATCCCCCACTCGTGGAGCCGCTCGTCGACCCCGTCGACGTAGGTGACGAGGAACGAATCCCGGTCACGGAGCGTCGGCGGCGTCCGGGTGTACTCCGTCTCGAACCGACACCGCGCGGTCCGCCCGTCGTCGTTGACCTCGATCCGGATCCGGAGGTCCGAGCGCAACCGCTCGCGGACCGGCGGCGGGTCGCCGCGGAGGTGCCCCTCGCCGAACGCGTCGATCGCGGCCAGCGCCTCGTTCGGGACGTGGTTCACGGCCGCGGATACGGGCCGGCGACACGAATCTCTGCCGCCCGCGCGCCGCCGGATCGGCGCGGCCGACGACGGTGACGGTCCGCCGTCGATTTCCGACCGCGGTGCGCGGACGAAAACGGACGTACACGCGCTCGGAAACAGGTTTAACCCGGTTGAGCCCCTGCTGATCGATACCCACTCGTTTATGAATGGACGCTCCGTCGTCGAGTCGATACGCTCGTTCAGATCCGAGGTCGATCCCGTGCCCTTCGCCGCCGGCGCGCTGGCAACGTTCGCGTTCCTCGCGTACACGGCGGCCGACACGGAAGGCGCCGCCGCCGCGATCGACGCGGCGTTCGTCACGTTCGGCCAGGGGCTCGCATGGCTCTACCTCGGCACGGTGCTCGCGCTGGTCGGGGCCGCCGGCTACCTCCTCGTCAGTCGCTACGGACGCGTCCGCCTCGGCGAGGGCGACCCCGAGTACGGGACGGCGTCGTACGTGGCGATGTTCTTCTCGGCCGGGCTGTCGGCCGGCATCGTCTTCTTCGGTCCCGTGGAGGCGCTGTTACACTACCAGACCGTCCCGCCGCTGTTCGCGGGCGAGGTGGCCGCGGAGTCGAGCGCGGCGGCGGTGCCCGCGGTCGCGTACACGGTCTTCCACTACGGCGTCAGCGCCTGGGGCGGGTACCTCGCGATCGGCATTCCGGTCGCGTACTTCGCCTACCGGCACGACGCTCCGTTCCGGGTGTCGACGGCGCTGTACCCCGTGCTCGGTCCCGACCGGCTCGACGGCGTCGTCGCCCGGACGGTCGACACGCTCGCGGTCATCGCCACCATCGGCGGCATCGCGACCGGACTCGGCTTCATCGCGACGCAGCTCCTGACGGGCGTCACGTTCCGCACCGGGATCGCCTTCGGCGACGCGGAGACCGTCGCGGTCATCGTCGGGATCACGGTCCTGTTCACCCTCTCGTTGGTGGCCGGCGTCAGCCGCGGCATCCGCCGCCTCTCCGTGTTCAACATCGCGATCATGACGCTGCTGCTCGGCGTCGCGCTCGTCGCCGGACCGACGACCGACGTGCTGAACGTCGGCGTCGCGGCGCTCGGCACCTACGCGACCTCCTTCTTCGAGATGAGCCTGTTCACCGGGAGCGGCGTCGAGGGAGGCGCGGGGTGGACGGCCGCGTGGACCGTCTTCTACTGGTCGTGGTGGATCGCGTGGGCGCCGTTCGTCGGGCTGTTCCTCGCGCGCATCTCCCGCGGCCGCACGATCCGGTCGGTCGTTGCCACCGCGTTCGGCACGATGACGGCGGTCTCGGCGCTGTGGTTCACCGTCGTCGGCGGGACCTCGATCCGGCTTCAGGAGTCCGGTGCGGTCGACGTCCTCGGCGCTGTCGGCGAGTTCGGCGACGGCGTCTCCGGCTACGTCATCTTCGGGGCGTTCCCCGGCGGCGAGCTGTGGCAGCTGCTGTTCCTCGTGTTGGTGACGACGTTCTTCCTCACCTCCGCCGACTCCTCCACGCTCGCGGTCGGGATGCTCACGACCGGCGGGAGCCGGGAGCCGTCGGGCGCGAACCGCGTGTTCTGGGGCGTCCTCCAGGGCGCTATTGCCTCGGTCCTCGTCGTCGTCGGCGGCGCGACCGCGCTCCGGTCGTCGGTGATCGTGACCGGCGCGCCGTTCGCGCTCGTCTGCCTCGTTGCCATGGGCGGGTTCGTCCGGTGGCTGTCGGCGTCCGAGGAGCCGCTGCCGGCCGACGACACCGACCGCGCGCCGAACCGCACCTCGGTCCCGCCCGCGACCGTCGCCGAGGACGACGACTGACCTCCGTCTTCGTCGCGACCATCCCACATCGTCGTCCCGACCATTTCCCCGCCTCGCCCCGCGGCGATCGAAATCGGCTTGCTGCGGACGCCCGCACGTCGAGTTATGTCGCTGGCAGCCGACACCCGCGAGGCCGTTCGATCGCGCCCGTTCGTCTTCGACGCGCTCCGCGCCGGACTCCTGAACCACAGCGCCGCGGCCGCGTGGCTCGCCGAGGCCGCCCCCCTCGACGGCGACCCGGACGCGGTCGCGGCCGCCCTCCGCCGCTTCCGTGAGGACCTGCCCGCGTACGCCGCGGAGTCGCGGGCGGTGACCGTCTCGATGCGCAGCGGCGTCGGGCTCTCGGCGGCCGACGACGCGACCGAGGGCGACGCCGGGGAGCCGCTCCTCCGCGTCGGCGACGCGGCGCTCGTCCCGGAGGGCGACCGCACGGCGATCGTCGCGACCGGCGACGTCGACGCCGGGGCGCTCGCGGCGGCGCTCCGCCGGCTGGCCGTCCGGGACGTCGACGTCGCGGCCGCCGGGGTCGCGGGAGACGCGCTCGTCTGCGTCGTCGGCCGGCGCGACGGGCCGGACGCGGTCCGCGTCGTCGAGGCGTCGCTCGACGCGGTGCCGACGACCGACTCGGCCTGACGGGCGGTCGACCGCCGCCGCGCTTCCGGTCGCACTCGAGTCGCGGCCTCGCCACGTTCTCGACGCCCCGCAGCCTCCGAAGTCCCTAAGAGCGGCGCGGCCCCAGTACGGGTATGCAGTCGCTCGTCATCGTCGCGCACGGCTCCCACCTCAACCCCGAGTCGAGCGCGCCGACGTACGACCACGCCGACACGATCCGCGCCACCGGTGCCTTCGACGAGGTCCGCACCGGGTTCTGGAAGGAGGAGCCGCACTTCCGAGAGGTGCTCCGCACCGTCGAGGGCGACGAGGTGTACGTCGTCCCGCTGTTCATCTCGGAGGGGTACTTCACCGAGCAGGTGATCCCCCGCGAGCTCCGCCTCGCCGGCTGGGACGTCTCGGAATGGGACTCCGACGGCCTCTCGGCGGACCAGGCGACGCTCGTCGCCGAGGACATCGACAGGGAGGTCCACTACTGCGGCCCGGTGGGGACCCACCGCGCGATGACCGACGTGATCGTCCGCCGCGCGGAGTCCGTGACGAACGACGCCGACGTGGGCGAGGGGTTCGGCCTCGCGGTCGTCGGCCACGGCACCGAGCGCAACGAGAACTCGGCGAAGGCGATCGAGTACCACGCCGACCGGATCGCGGAGCGCGACCGCTTCGACGAGGTGAAGGCGCTGTACATGGACGAGGACCCCGAGGTCGACGACCTCCCCGAGCACTTCGAGAGCGACGACGTGGTCCTGGTCCCCCTCTTCATCGCCGACGGCTACCACACCCAGGAGGACATCCCCGAGGACGTGGGCCTCTGCGAGGACCACACCGAGGGGTACGACGTGCCCGAGACGGTCGACGGCACCCGGATCTGGTACGCCGGCGCGGTCGGCACGGAGCCGCTCATGGCCGACGTGGTCTTGGAGCGCGCGGCCGACGCCGGCGCCGACCTCGGGAGCGCGCTCGACGACGTGCGCGAGACGACCCGCGTCGCCACGGGGGACTGACCGTGGCCGACTCCACCTCCGCGACCGACGGCGGCGAGGCGGGCGGCGACGACCCCGAGGTCCCCGAGATCGACCTCCCGAGCGACGCGTTCGACGCGGTCCTCGACGCGCTCGACGAGTTAGAGCCCGGCGAGCCCCTGCGGTTCGAGGGGTTCAGCGTCGCGCGCGGCACCGAGGGCACCGACGAGGAGCTGCCCGGCGGCTCGCCCGACGAGTACGTCCTCGCCGACGGGAGCCGGCCGACCGGGATGAGCGAGCGCGACCTCCACGAGGCGCTCGCCGAGCGCGCGCCCGCCGTCACCGACTGGTACGTCTTCGAGCGCGTCGTCGGCGAGTTCGGCCCCCGGCGGGCCTTCCTCCGCTGGATCGAGGACGCCGACGGCGAGACCGTCGCGACCCGGTACGCGGCGCTCGCGGCCGGGATCGAGCGCGCCTGGGGCGAACTGAAGATTACCGCGACGCTCACCGACCGCGGCGAGCGCCGCTACGACGTGCGTCACGCCGACGACGCGGGCGTCCCGGTCGACGAGCTCGACGCGTACGACGACCCGCTCGACGCGCGCGACCTGGTCACCTTCGACGAGAGGGGGCGGTACCGCCCCCTCAAGACGGCGCCGTCGCTCGCGGGCGGCTGGGTCTTCCCCGACCTCGGCCCCCGCGAGCTCTACGAGACGGTCGAGACGATATACCCCGCGACGGTCGCCAACTGGCACCGCGAGCGCGAGGGCGAACTCGACGTGAACCACTGGCGGGAGACGATGGAGCGCCAGTCGGGCATCTACGGCGTCGTGAAGACGTGGGACCGCGGCGAGGGGTACGAGCACGTCAACTGGGTCGCGGAGGCCTGTTGCGACGACTCGCAGTGCCTCAAGCGCCGCGAGTGGGAGTACGACGACGAGACGGACCTCGACGTCGACGGCGGCGACGGCGCCTTCCCCTGCCGCGAGCCCTGCTCCGTGGTGGTGTCGGCCGCGCGGAAGTGGACGCGGCTGGAGAGCGAGCAGCCGCGGACCTACGAGTTCGAGCTGACCCCGAGCGAGAAGGAGCAGGTCGAGGAGGTTATCGACGCCGTCGCGGACGGCCGGATCGACGAGATCCGCGAGGCGGACACGAAGGAGGGCGCGAACCGCTTCCGGACGCGGTTCCTCCGCGCGAAGCTGTTCGACGACGAGGGGAACCTCGGCGGCGTGCCGACCGACCCGGACGAGGAGTGACCTGCCCCGCGGCTCGAATCCGACCGGACGCACCCGAAACATCGCCGCGCCCCGCAGGCTTTTCTCACCGCCCCCGGTACGGTGGGGTGATGAACGCCGTCACCCTGGGCCCCGCCGGCACGTACTCGCACCGCGCCGCGCGCGCCGTCGCCGCCGAGGTGTCGTTCCGCGAATCGGTCACCGCCATCGTCGACGCCGTCGCCGACGGCGAGTTCGAGCGCGGCGTCGTCCCCATCGAGAACAGCATCGAGGGGTCGGTCACGGAGAGCCTCGACGCGCTCGCGGAGTACGACGTGTCGGTCACCCGCGAGGTCGTCACGCCGATCCGGCACGCCCTCCTCGCGCAGGACGACGCCTTCGAGGTCGTCGCGAGCCACTCGCAGGCGCTCGCGCAGTGCCGCAACTGGCTGGAGGCCGAGTACCCGGACGCCGGCCTCGAGGCGGTCGCCTCCACCGCCCGCGGCGTCGAGCGCGCCCGCGAGGACGCCCGCGTCGCCGGCATCGGCCACCCGGACAACGCCGGCGACGACCTCTCCATCCTCGCCGCGGACATCCAGGATCAGACCTCCAACGCGACCCGGTTCCTCGTCGTCGCGCCCGACTCCGCGCGCTCCGACGCCGGCGGCAAGACGACGCTGATCGTCTACCCGAACGCGAACTACCCGGGTCTCCTCCTCGAACTGCTGGAGTCGTTCGCGGACCGCAACCTCAACCTCTCCCGGATCGAGTCGCGCCCGAGCGGCGAGCGCCTCGGCGACTACCTGTTCCACTTCGACGTGGACGCCGGCCTCTACGAGGACCACATGGCGAAGGCGGTCGGGGACGTCGAGGCCATCGCCGACAAGGGCTGGGTCAAGGTGCTCGGCTCGTACGACACCGAACACGTGCTGGAC